>DCTU01000251.1 GCA_002329445.1 bacterium UBP9_UBA1432 | reverse complement strand
CCCGCCGACGACCGGGTCTGCGAGGCCACGCCCGAGTACCGGTCTGGGCCTGCCGCCTCGACCTCCAAGACCCGCGCCGCCTGAAAGCCCGCCCTCGGGGATGCGATCGCGGACCTTGCAGTCCAGGGGTGCCATCGTGTTCTGAGGCCTCCGGGACGAGGGTGGTGCTGACGACCTCTTCTACAGCGGAGCCCTCAACCTGGCGCTTCAGGCGAAATCTATCGAACATGTATCCGCCGACGCTCAGGATCAGCACCCGCCCCGGCCGAGAGGATTGACGTTCCGCTCCGGATCAGCACCCGCCCCGGCCAAGACGATTGACGTTCCGCTCCGGCTCCCACACAATGCCCATGCCATACGATTCTGCCATACCTGGAGGCTGGCCGTGGGTGAAACGCGAAAAGCAACCTTTGTCCTGCCGGTTGCGCTGATCGCCAGGATGAGGCACCTGGTGGACTTGGGCTTCGCCGAGTCGGCTTCCGCCCTTGTTCGGGAATCCGTCGAGGAAAGAGTCCGCCAACTTCGGGAGATGGAACTGGCCCGGGAGTTTGAGGAGGCCGCCCGGGACCCCCTCTTCCTCGCAGACCAGAGAGAAGTCGAAGAGGCCTTCTCCTCTGCGGTCGCGGACGGTCTGAGGCTCGACGGATGAACCTGGAGCAGTGGGGGCTGTACCTGGCCCGCCTCGACCCCATCGAGGGCTCCGAACAGGCCGGACGGAGGCCAGTCCTGGTGGTCGCCAGACAGAGCATCCTCCGCTCCCTGGCGGTTGCCACGGTCGTGCCCTTGACCTCGCGCAAGCCTGGGCGCCGGATCTATGGCACCGAAGTGCTCCTGCCTGAGGGAACGGCCGGTCTCTCGGTGGATTCCATTGCCATGGGGCACCAGGTCCGCACTCTTGCCATCTCCCGCTTCGACGCGCACATTGGCACCCTGGAGGATGCGGCGCTGCGCGCAGCCATCCGTACGGCACTGCGGACCTGGCTGGACCTGGACTGAGACGCGACAGGGTTGCAGGGCCCGGCGGGTGCTGACGGGGTCCGGGTCTTGGAGGGCAGCGGCGCACGAGGTTCCGGTTCGTGGTTCGGGCCCGCCCCCAGCCGCCCGGAAGTACACCTTTCGGCAACAGGGGGCCATCCGCTTTCGAGAGAATTCCAGTGGGAAATCAAGCGAACAGGACCTGCGGGGGGGGTGCAGGCCCCGAAGATTGCTCGCCTGGAGGCAGTCCATGTTGAATCCCGTCTCCCGACCCGCCGGGAATCCCCTTCCTGCAACGGGCCCTGTTGTGAGTCCACCCACCGGAGAGGTCGAGTTCTCCTACAACCCGCAAGACCAGGTGGTCATGGCTCCCACGACCACGAAGGTCAAGGGGGTCCAGGCCGGGCCCTCCACCGAACGCGCCTCCCTGGCCGGAACCCGGCTCGAGCCCAAGGACGGCAAGTACGTCTACGACCCGGCCGACAAGGACTACGTGGCGGCAGCCACCCTGGCCACCGTGGCCAAGACCGTCGAGGTCATGGAGAAGGCCTACGGGTCCAAGATCCCCTGGGCCTTCCGCAGCGAGAAGATCCGGGTCTACCCGGATGCCGGCAAGGACTTCAACGCCTATTACTCGCGGAATGCGGGCTCGCTGAACTTCTTCCACGATACCGACCCCAAGACCAATCAGGTCGTCTTCTCGGGCAAGTCTGGCGAGGTCGTCTCCCACGAGGTCGGCCATGCCATGCTGGACGGCATCCGTCCCGACTACCTGGGCACCTGGGGCACCGACCCCGGCGGCTTCCACGAATCGTTCGGCGACATCATGGGCATGTTGATGGCCCTGCAGGACGACACGTCGGTGGAGATCATCGCCACGCAGACCGGTGGGGACCTTTCCAAGCAGAACTCCCTGGCCCACACCGGCGAAGAGCTGGGCGCCGCCATCAACAACTCCGTTGGCAAGAACGTGACCGGTGGCAACTACGTCCGCAACGCCATCAACAACTTCACCTGGCAGGATCCCTCCACCCTGCCCGATCGCGGCGGTCCCGACCAGTTGGGCAGCGAGGTCCACTCGTGGTCGCGTCTGTGGACCGGAGCCTTCTACGACGTGCTCAAGGGCATGGTCGACCAGAACATGGCCGATGGGATGTCCCCCGCGCAGGCCCTGAAGGCCGCCGGCCAGGAGAACCTGCAGATGTATGGGTACCTGCTGAAGGACGCTCCGCGCGGAGAGTTCACCTACCAGCAGATGGCCAACACCCTGCTGAAGGTCGACTCCAAGTACATGGGAGGGAAGAACCAGGAACTGCTGCGCCAGGTCTACACCGACCGCAAGATCCTCAACCCCTCCCTGTACGCCTCCGAGACTGAAGCATTCGTCCCAAGCGACCCCAACGCCCCGGCCGTGCGCAGCCTGGGGGTCACCCTGAGCGGCGACGACTTCGGGATGTTCAGTGGCGCCAAGGTCGAGACCCAGGTGGATGGCTCCTTCCCCCTGGGCAAGGACGCCGACTCCCAGAACCGGCTCAAGGCCAACATGAAGCGCCTGATCGCCCAGGGGCGCATCCTCTACACCGAGCCTCACCAGAAGCTGACCACCAAGGACTACTTCGACAGTGAAGGTCTCCCCTACACGGGCGTGGTGCGCTGGGTCGATGGCCAGATGACCATCGAACGCGTCCCCATCGTCTCCTAGACGATCAACCGGTCATTGAACGGAACGACGCGGCGCCGACTGGCCCCGCGTCGTTCTTTTCTCCCCCACCCCAGGCCCGGCCTCAGCTCAGGACCAGGTCCAGGCAGTCCTCCAAGACCTCGGGCTTCAACTCCGGGAAGGTCAGGAGGGCCAGGTTGGCCCGCACATGGTCCGGATTCCTCATGCCGACCAGCGCCGTGGTCAGCCCTGGAGCCGAGCGGGTGAACTGCAGCGCCCGCGCGGCGTCCCCAGGAAGGTCGGGCATGGCCTGACTCAGCCCGAGTGGCAGGCCTGAGGCCAGGGCCCCCTGGCCCAGCGAGACGCTGGAGAAGGTGGTCAGCCCCAGTTCGGTCGCGGCCTTCCAGAGCGGCACCCGGTGCCCGTCCAGTTCCTGAGTCGAGGCCGCCAGGGCCTCGGGCATTCCCAGAGAGAAGGGCGCCTGCACGGCGCGGAAGCGATGCCCTTCTCCCCCCACCTCGCGGGCCAGGTCCACCACGCGCTGCAGGGAGAGGTGCTCGGGGTTCTCGGGCAGGACGCGCAGGGCGTTCCAGGTGGCCAGGCCATAGCAGCCGATCCAACCGTCGTCGGCCATGCTCTCGAGCTCCTCCAGGCACGCCCGCAGGCGGCCCCAGAAGTCCTCGGATGAGCGTCCCCGGACCTGGACGTCGGGGTTGTGCAGGTAGAAGAGGTCCAGGGTCTCCAGCCCCAGGTTCCTCCGACTGCACGAGGCCTGGTGGCGCAGGAACCGAGGGGTCATGGCGTGCCCGCCGGTCAGGTCCTCGAAGCTCAGCACTCCGGGGGCCAGGAGCTCGGTGTGCAGGTAGCGGTTGGGATCCTGCATGGTCTCGGGGTCCAGGGGGATGAAGCCGGCCTTGGTGCAGACCACCACGGCTTCCCGGTCCAGCCCAGAGGCCAGGGCCCCGCGCAAGGCTGAACCCAGCGCCCGCTCGGAGCGCTGGAAGCGGTAGTTGATGGCGCAGTCCAGCACGTTGCAGCCCAGGCGCAGGGCCTCGAAGGCAGCCGCTTCGTACAGCCGGTCCGTGGCCTCGTCGGGGGGGCCCAGGTAGGTCCCCATGCCGATCGAGGAGAGGCTGAGCCCCCCCAGACCGAGCCGGGCGCGCCGCCCCGCCAGATGCGCCGAGGTCCCCTGGGGAGTCGCCCTTCCGGGAGCGAGATCCATGCGATGCCTCCGATCGGTGAGGTCCCAGGAGCCGCCTGGATGCCGACGCCCCAGGCCAGGGACCAGGCCCCTAGATCGCCTCTTCGGGGAAGTTTTCCAGCAGATCCTTGATCCGGGCCATGAAGCGGTCGCCGTCCGAGCCGTCGATCACCCGGTGGTCGAAGGAGAGGGCCAGGCAGGCCATCGAGCGCACGCCCAGGGTCTCTTCCTCCTCATCCAGGACCACGACGCGCTTGCGGATGGCGCCCACGCACAGGATGCCGACCTGGGGCTGGTTGAGGATCGGCGTGCCGAAGAGCGAGCCGAAGACGCCGGGGTTGGTGATCGTGAAGGTACCCTGCTGGAGGTCCTCCGGGTTGAGCTTCTTGGCTCGGGCACGGCTGGAGAGGTCGGCCACGGCCCGGGCCAACCCGGAAAGCGACAGGTCCTCGGCCCCCTTCACCACGGGCACCACCAGGCCCCAGTCCAGGGCCACGGCCACGCCCAGGTTCACGTTCGGGTGATGGCGCAGGGCCTCCCCCTCGACCGAAGCGTTCAGCTTGGGATGCTCCTGCAGGGCCTGAGTCACGGCCTTCAGGATGAAAGGCATGTAGGTCAGCGAGAGCCCCCGGCGGGCGTAGTCCTCCTTGTGGCGACGGCGCAACCTGGCCACCCGGGTGAAGTCGACCTCGAAGACGGTGGTCACGTGGACCGAGGTCTCCCTGGAAGCCACCATGTGCCGGGCGATCGAGCGGCGCATGGGGCTGAAGGGTTCCAGGAGGCCCTCGGAGGCCTCAGGGGTGGCGCTCGGCAACTTCGCAGGCGGGGGAGCGGTGGGGGCGGAGTCCCGCGCTTCCACCCAGGCCAGGAAGTCCTTCTTGGTGACCC
>DCTU01000464.1 GCA_002329445.1 bacterium UBP9_UBA1432 | reverse complement strand
CCCAACCTGATCCTGGTCTGGATCGGCATCCGTGATGGCATCGAGATGGGCGAGGACGGCCAGGTCCGCATCCACAAAGCCGAGTCGAAGTACGCCGGGCAGCCGGTCATGACGGCGGCCTTCAAGTCCGGAATGGACGCCCTGGGCGAATGGAAGCGCATCTTCACGGGCCTGTGGCACCAGCCCGCCTTCTACCGCTTCCTGGCCTTCCTGACCCTGGTCGTCTTCGTCCGGATGATCTTCTACCACTTCCACTACACCTTCCCCAAGTACGGCATCCGCGAACTGGGGGAAGGTGCCCCGATCGGACAGCTCTTCGGAGTGCTCAACCCGGTCCTGATCGTGATCCTGGTCCCCCTGGTGGGGGCCCTGACCCAGAAGATCTCCGCCTACCGCGTCGTGATCTTCGGCAGCCTGATCGGTGCGCTCTCGATCTTCTTCATGGCCATGCCACCGGTGTGGTTCCAAGGGCTGGCCGACGGCTTCCTGGGCGATCTGATCGCGCGGAAGTGGCTGGGAGTGCAGACCGACGTGGTCAACCCGCTCTTCGTGTCGATCTTCTTCTCGGTGGTCATGCTCTCGGTGGGTGAAGCCTTCTTCTCGCCGCGACTGTACGAGTACCCGGCGGCCATCGCCCCCAAGGGGCAGGAGGCCTCCTACATGTCGTTGTCGATGCTGCCCTACTTCGTGGCCAAGTTCTTCGTCGGCCCGCTCTCCGGTTGGCTGCTGGTCACCTTCTGCCCCGAATCCGGTCCGCGCAACTCCGAGATGATGTGGCTGATCATCGCGTTGATGGCGATGGTCACCCCCATCGGCCTGTTCGTCCTGCGCCCCTGGATCCAGGTCCAGGAGGCGGGCCGGGACGGCCACGAGGAGGAGGTCCCCGTCGCCGAGGCAGCCGTGGCCGAAGAGAGCGAAGACCAGTAGGGGCCAGGTCCAACCACCAGGAGGCCGCGACCCGGTCGTCCACCGGATTCGCGGCCTCGCTCTTCTTCACGAAGGGTCAGGGTTCAGAAGAGCGTGTAGATGAAGGGGGCCACGTGGGTGGCCTGGGCCAGCGAGACCAGCCCGGCCAGGAGCATCAGGCCCAACAGGACCGGCATCAGCCAGGGGCGGGTGCGGGCCATCCAGCCCAGGAAGTCGCAGGTCGTCTGGATCCGTCGACCCAGTCTCCGGAAGGCTTCCCTCATGGTTGCACCCTTCCCGGCAGAGCCTGCTCTCGCAGGAACTCCGCCACCTTCTCGCCGGCCTGGAAGTGTCCCAGGTCGTTCCAATGCATGTCGGCTCGATAGTACAGCCGCTCGCGCCCGCGGAACTCCGGGAGGAGGTCCAATGCCGCGACGTTCCTCTGGCGGGCCCACTCCAGGAGGAACCGACGCGGCTTGGAGCGGTCGAAGAGTTCCTCCTCCAGGTCCCAGGCCGCCAACCAGGCCTGCCATTCCTCGTCGTGGACCTCCTGGGAGGAGGGGACCACCACCAGGGTCATCGGAATCCCACGCGCCTTCGCCTGGGCCAGCAGGTCGTCGAGGTGCTCGGTGGTCTTCAACAAGGCCTGCTCCATCTCGGGGGTGTAGCGGCGCAGGAACCAGGCCTGGGGCAGGGACGGGCGCAGGGCCGAGCGCGTGCCTCCGTACATCCGCGAACGCACGTACTGGTACAGATGACTGCGCATCAACACCCCACGATACCAGGGGCGGCGGGCATCCGGAGGCAGGTCGGTCTGGGGCGGAGGTGTCCGGCCCAGACAGTCGTATCCGCTCCAGCGGGCCTCGGCGGCGGGCTTGAGGACCAGGAAACCGGAGTCCAGCGTGAAGGCATCCCGTCCCACCAGGTTGTCGTGGAAGTCGTTGCCGGTGTAGAAGGACACCATCAGCACGTCGGCCGGACTGGCGGCTCCGGGCCCCCGCAACCAGGCGGCCTCGGCGTCGGTCCCCGCGTTGGGAACCCCGGCGTTGAGGACCCGGAGCCCTGAGGCCCGCTGCAGACGGGCCAGCCACGTCGAGTCGGCGTCCGACCAGCAGCCGAAGGTGAAGGAGTCCCCCAGGGCCAGCACGGTGCCTCCCGCAGCCTGGGGGGGGTCGGGCAGGGCCCGCATCCCGTCCGGACCGATCTCGACCCGGGTGTCGAACTCGGCGCTGTGAATCCTGCCCTTCCACCCCGGCCGGAGCCGGATCCCGCCCTCATCCTCGAGATACATCCCTCGGACCTGCATGTTGGGGTTGGGCACCAGCAGGCGCAGCAGGACCTCCAACAGGATCAGGCTGGTCAGGAGGATCAGCGCCACCTTGCCCAGGGCCCCCGCGAGCGAGGCACCTCCCGGCCTGGAGGCCGCCCCCTCCTCGGGACGAACCCCGAAAAGGGCGTGAGCCGCCCCGGGCAATTCCGGTTGTCCTTCGGGTCTCTGCTCGGTCCCAGAGGCCCTCTGGGGGGCGTGGGCCCACTTTTCCAGTTCCGCCCCGGGGACCAGCCGCCCTTCGCCGGCCGCCCGGCGGCTGACCAGGAAGCGGCCCATGACCAGGGCGTCCATGTCCGAGCGGGCAAAGGTCGAGTAGGCCTCGGCCGGGGTGTTGACGATGGGCTCGCCGCGCAGGTTGAACGAGGTATTCAGGACCACCGGAACCCCGGTGAGCTGGCAGAAACTCGAAATCACCCCGTGGTATTCGGGACTCTGCTCCCGGTGCACGGCCTGGATGCGGGCGGTGCCGTCCACATGGGTCACGGCCGGGATCTCCTCATGGCGTTCCGGGCGGACCGGGACCACCATCAGCATGAAGCGGGCGGGGTCCACTCCCAGCGCGTCGGGAAGCTCGAAGTAATCCTCCACGCGCTCGGCCAGGACGGAGGGAGCGAAGGGCCGGAAGGGCTCTCGGAACTTGATCCGGGCGTTCACCACGTCCTTCATGTAGGAGGCCCGGGGATCGGCCAGGATGCTCCGTGCGCCCAGGGCCCGAGGGCCCCACTCGAAGCGTCCCTGCATCCATCCGACCACCTGTCCACAGGCCAGGCGTTCGGCCACTTCCGAGCAGACCGCCTCCATGTCGGAGAGTTCACTGAAGGCGTGGCCTTCCGAGCGCAGGAAGTCGGCGATGACCTGGTCGGAGTGCTCCTGGCCCCAGTAGCAGTGGTCCATGCGGAAGCGCTCGCGCCCGCCCAGGACCTGATGATACCCCCAGAGGGCGGCTCCCAGGGCCCCTCCCCCGTCGCCGGCGGCGGGCTGGATGTACAGCTTCTTGAAGCCCGACTCGCGCAGGATCCGGGAGTTGGCCACCGAGTTCAGGGCCACGCCCCCGGCCATGCACAGCGCCTCGTGGCCGGTCCGGCGGTGCAGCCAGGAGGCCTGTCGGACCAGGATCTCCTCGGCGACCTTCTGGATGCTGGCGGCCACGTCGGCATAGTGGGGATCCAGGAGGTTCGACTGCTCCCGGGTCCGGGCCGGCCCCAGCAGTTCCACGAAGCGATCGCTGAAGGAATGGAAGGCCGAGTGGTGATAGGCGAAGCAGTCCATGTCCAGGCGGAAGGAGCCGTCCGGACGAAGATGGACGATCTTGTCCAGGATCAGGTCCGCGAAGCGGGGCTGCCCGTAGGGCGCCATGCCCATGACCTTGTACTCGCCCTCGTTGACCTGGAAGCCCAGGAACGCCGTGAAGGCGCTGTACAGCAAGCCCAATGAATGGGGGTAGCGCATCTCCTCGTCCAGGAGGATCTCCTGGTCCCAGGCGGTCCCCCGGGTTCCGGTAGCCCACTCGCCCACCCCGTCCACGGTCAGGATCGCGGACTTCTCCAGGCCCGAAGGATAGAAGGCGCTGGCAGCATGGGACATGTGGTGGGGGCAGAACACGATGCGGTCCCGCCCGCAGCCGATCCGCTCCTGCAGCAGGTCCCGGGCCCACAGTTTGTCCAGAAGCCAGACCAGCATGGCCTCGCGAAAAGCCACCATCGAGTGCGGCCAGGTGGCCAGGGTGGACATCAGGATCCGATCGAACTTCCGGAAGGGCTTCTCGTAGAAGACGACCAGGTCCAGGTCGGCGCCGGTGATCCCGGCCCGCTCCAGGCAGAACCGGACCGCCCGGGCGGGAAACTCCCAATCGTGCTTGACCCTTGAGAAGCGCTCCTCTTCGGCGGCAGCCACGAGTTGCCCGTCCACCAGCAGGGCGGCGGCGGCGTCGTGATAGAAGCAGGAGATCCCCAGGACTCTCATCAGTGCTGCTGCCGGGGGTCGAAGAGCGGAGGACGCCCCCAGCGACCGCCGTTCGGGTCCCGGATCTCCAGGGGGTCGGAGAAGGCCCGCAGGACCAGGGCGAAGGGGGTCAACACGACCCAGTAGAACACGGTCAACAGGACCCGGGCCTGAAACGTGGCGGCCCGAGCCGCCAGCGCCTTCCAGCGTTCCCAACTGCTCTCAGGGTTCATGGGTTCGCCTGTTCGCACGAAGGGCTGGAAGCCCTGCCGCATCGGGCTGCGCTTTTCCAGCACGGCGTTCGGCCGGTTCCTGGAAACCGACCAGGACTGGAATGGACCCGAGAGATTCCCGCCGCGGGAAAGGGCCGCCTCCGGTATTCGACGAAGGTTCCCCCACCATGAGCAACTCCCTTCCCTGCAACGGCGCGGAGATCCCGTTCGGCACGATCCGGATCGAAGCCGACGGGCGCCTCCTTCCTGACCGCGAAGCCGCCCGAATCCTGGCGCTGCAGGACGGAGGCGGAGACCTCATCGCGCCGGAAGGCGATCTGGCCCCCCTGGTCGAGGCCCTGACCCAGGCGGCCCGGGCGGTCCGCGAGGGCGCTTGTTCCTGGAGCAGCCTGGTGCCGATGCCCGACGGCCTGTTGATGGAAGTCCTGGTCCACGGAGATCCGGTCCAGGCCGGGGGGCCGGTGTACGCCGTGGTCCAGGACGTGGCCCGCCGCAGGCAGCGTGAAGAACACGCCAACCGCGCCCAGCGCGTCGAGGCCCTATCCGAGTTGTCGGGGGATTTGGCCCACGAGTTCAACAACGTGGGCACGGCGATCCTGGGGCTGACCGACCTGCTGGTCCTGGATGCCAAGGATACCCCCTCCCGGGTGCTGCTGGGCCAGGTCCAGACCGCAGCCCGGCGTGGCTTGAACCTGGCCGGTCAGCTCCTGACCTTCGGCCGGCGGCACATTCACCGGGAGGAATCCTGTGACCCTTCGGACGTCTTCCAGAGCGTCGTCGAGCTGGTTCGTCAGACCTTTCCCCGGAACATCGAGATCGGGGTCGACCTGCAGGCCGATCCCTGCCAGATCGAGTCGGATCCCGAACAACTGCGCCAGGCCTTCGTCAACCTGGCCCTGAACGCCCGGGACGCCCTGGCGGACACGCCCGGCGTCATCGTCTTCCGCAGCTCGCTGGTGCAGATGGACGAGGACCACCTCCAGCACTTCCCCGGAACGGCCCCGGGCCGCTACCTCCTCTTCGAAGTGGGCGACACGGGCCGGGGCATTCCCAAGGAGATCCAGCCCCGCATCTTCCGCCCCTTCTTCACCACGCGCGAAGACTCCCGAAGCGGATTGGGCCTGGCCACCGCCTATGGGATCATCCGCAGCCACGGCGGCCAGATCAGCTTCGTCAGCGAGGCGGGGGTGGGGACCCGCTTCATGATCCTGCTGCCCTACTCGCCCGCCCGTCCTCACGAGCCGGCTTCCCCCGCACCCGCCGCCCATCCCCGCCCTCCGGCCCACGACACCGCGCTCCTGGACCGCTCGGCCAACGAACTGGTCCTCTTCGCCGACGACGAGGAGTCGATCCGCCTCTTCGCCGGGGCGGCCCTGCGCCGACGGGGCTATCGGGCCCTCACGGCGCGCAACGGACAGGAAGCCGTCGATCTGGTCCGGACCCACGGCAGCGAGATCAAGATGGTCTTCCTGGACCTGACGATGCCGGTGATGGGCGGGCACGAAGCCTTCGAGAAGATGCGCGAGATGCAGCCCGATCTGCGGGTGGTCATCATGAGCGGCTATGGGGCCGACGAACGCAGCGTCACCCTGCTGGAGCAAGGGGCCTTGGCGTTCCTGGCCAAACCCTTCGACGTCCACGAATTGCTGAGCATGGTCGAGATGGCCCTGCACGACCGTCCGGAGGCCTGACTCCCTTTCCCAGAGCCTTCTCCGGACGGGTCGTCTTGACGCGTGTGCTAGACTGAGTCATTCCAACAGACGTTCGATCCTGACCTCGCCAGGCGCCCCTTCGGGGCGCCGGATTGCTTTGGAGATAGACCTCGGCCCCCCCGCTGACGCGGAGACCTTCAGGCCCTTCCCACTCCCACCCTGGCGACCTCCCGGATCGTGGAGGCATCTACACCTTGAGTTCCTTTTCCCCCTTCGACCTTCTCCCTGGCACCTGCCGTGCCTTGCGCGAGATGGGAATCGACACCCCGACCCCGATCCAGGAGCGCGCGATCCCGCCTCTGCTGGAAGGACGCGACGTGGTCGGGCAGGCCCGCACCGGTTCGGGCAAGACCCTGGCCTTCGGCATCCCCCTGCTGGAGATGATCGAGCCGGAGAACCACTGGGCCCAGGCCCTGGTCCTGGTCCCCACGCGCGAGCTGGCCGCCCAGGTCGCCCAGGTGCTGGAGCATCTGGGCCGCGCAGACGGCGTGCGGGTGGTCCGGATCGTGGGTGGGGTTTCAGCCGGCCCGCAAGAGCAGGCCCTCAGGCGAGGCGCCCAGGTGGTGGTCGGCGCCCCCGGCCGCGTCCTGGACCTGATGCGCAAGGGGACCTTGAAGCTGGACCGACTGGTCTACATGGTCCTGGATGAGGCGGACGAGATGCTGGACCGGGGGTTTGCCCCGGACGTCCAGCGCATCCTGGCGGGAACTCCGGCCCCCAAGGATCGCCAGACCGCCATGTTCAGCGCCACGCTGCCGGCCTGGGTTCAGTCCGTGGCCAGCAAGCATCTCCACCAGCCCGTCCAGGTCGCCATCGACACCCGCCCCGAGGACCGCCCGAAGATCGAGCACGTGGCGCTGGAGGTGGATTCGACCCGTCGGATGGAGGCGCTGCGCGAAATCCTGGACCACCAGGAGGGCCCCGCCATCGTCTTCGGCCGCACCAAGCACGGGGTCCGCAAACTGGGTCGGCAGCTCTCCGGATTCGGTTACCGGGTGGCCATCCTGCAGGGGAACATGAGCCAGAACGCCCGGGACCGGGAGATGGCCTCCTTCCGCAGCGGCCAGGCCCCGATCCTGGTGGCCACCAACGTGGCGGCCCGGGGTCTGGACGTGGACGGCGTGGAGGTCGTGGTGAACTACGAGCTGCCCGAGACCGCCGAGCTTCTGACCCACCGCGTGGGCCGGACGGGCCGCATGGGTCGCGCCGGACGCGCGGTGACCCTGTTGACCGAGACGGATCGGGACCGCTGGCGTCAGTTCGAGCGCGACCTCTCGGTGCGCATTCCCCGTCAGGCCTGGAGGGCGCGTGAAAGCCGCCCGGGCGCAAGCAGGCCCCGAAGCCGGGCCCTGTAGACGAACCCGGTGAGAGGAAGCGGCGGCCCGAGAAGGGAATCCGCCCTGCGTGCCGCAACCGCTGAGGAGATCCCGATGTTGACCGGGCCGGTCGTCGTCCTGGGTTCGGGGAGCTGGGGAACCGCCCAGGCGCACCATCTGCGCCAGGCCGGCCTGGAGGTCACCCTCTGGGGCCGGGATCCCCAGGCTCTCAGCGAGGTTCAGGCCGGGCGACACCCCCGCTTCTTCGGAGACTTCCGGCTGGCATCGGGGATCCGCAGTGAGCCCGACCTGGCGCGCGCGGTCCACGGCAAGGCCGCCGTGGTGGTCGCCCTCCCCTCCACCGCCGTGCGCCCGGTGGCCCGAGCCGCCCGCGAGGCGGTTTCCGAAGACGCCCTGGTGGTCAGCACCACCAAGGGGCTGGAGCAGGGAACCCTGCTGCGCATGTCCGAGGTCCTGGCCGAAGAGTGGGGGCGCTTGGAGCGGATCACGGTCCTATCCGGACCCTCCTTCGCGCTGGAAGTCCTGCAAGGTCTGCCCACGGCCGTCACAGCGGCCGGACCCACCCTCTCGGCGGCCCGGCGCGCCTGCGATCTGTATCATCACGGCGCGATGAGGATCTACACCTCCACCGATCTGGTGGGCGTTGAACTCGGCGGGGTGCTCAAGAACGTGATCGCCCTGGCCGCAGGCGTCACCGACGGATTCGGCATGGGGCACAACGCCCGGGCTGCCCTCCTGACCCGTGGGCTGGCCGAGATCCGCCGCCTGGTGGTGGCCCTGGGCGGCCAGGCGGCCACCGTCACGGGCCTGAGCGGCCTGGGCGACCTCCTGCT
The DNA here is from genome assembly GCA_002329445.1 of bacterium UBP9_UBA1432. Classification (GTDB taxonomy): domain Bacteria; phylum Vulcanimicrobiota; class Xenobia; order Xenobiales; family Xenobiaceae; genus Xenobium; species Xenobium purgamenti. The sequence continues at coordinate 18,432 of DCTU01000464.1, read as the reverse complement.
GACGGCCACCGGAGACCTGAGCCGCAACCGCCAGGTCGGCCTGCGCCTGGGGCGGGGGGAAAGCCTGCAGCAGATCCTGGCCGACCTGGGCCAGGTTGCCGAAGGGGTGCTGACGGCCCTCAGTGGGCTGGAACTGGCCCGAAGCCACCAGGTCGAGGTCCCCCTGATCGAAGAGACCCAGCGAATCCTGCAAGGGGAGCACTCGGTGGCCGAGGCCGTGCGCCACCTGCTGGCACGAGCCCCCAAGACCGAGATGTAGGTCCACCGCCGTCAGGTCAGGTTCAGGACCGAATCGAAGCCGCCGAAGGCGTTCGGCTTGCGGAAGAGGTTGGAGGGGTCCTCCAACCAGTGGGTGCCATCCACCAGGAACTTGTAATGGTAGCGACCGGGCGCAGGAGCCTCCAACTCGACCCGCCACAGCCCGTCCAGGACCTCTTCGAAGAAGTGCCGCCCGGGCTGCCAACCGTTGAAGTCTCCCACCAGTTCGACCCGTCGAGCCCCGGGGTGGACGAAGACGAAGCTGAGCCGACCATCCTCCACCAGGGGAGGGCGCAGCTCGCAGATCTGGGTCGGGGTCCAGGCCTGCCCGGCCTCCTCCACGGCGCGCCGGGCGTTGACCACTCCACACCCCTGCGAGAGCAGATCTCCCTTGCGAACGCGGTCGGCGGTCGACATGAGGATCTGGCGCAGGGCGGCCGGCGACAGCGAAGGTTCGACCTCCAGCATCTGGGCGGCCACGGAGGCCACGATGGGGGCGGCAAACGACGTCCCATCGACGTGCTGATAGTGCGGCGAGACGACCTTGTCGCGCTGCAGGCCCGCCTCCAGCAGGCTGCGCAGGGTCTCGATCGGCAGGTCCGCCAGGTTCGCCGGGAGGTTGGCCTCGGGTGCGGGGTGGGCCAGCAGATCGCGGAACTCCTCCCCTTCCGCCGAGGCCAGCCGATAGAGGTACTCCACGCGGCGTTCCTGGACCGACCCCGGCAGGAGCGGCGCGGCCACCCAGGCAGCCGGAGCGATCACCTCGGGCTTGACGACCAGATCGAGCAGGACTCCGAAGCTGTTGCGGTACAGCTCGACCTCTTCCGGGCTGCAGGCTTCGCGCGAGACGCACCCTCCGACGGTCAGCACCGAAGGAGCGTTGGCCGGGGCCCGGGGCAGGCCCCCGTCATTCCCCGCCGCGGCCACCACCAGGATCCCGTCGCCGACGGCCGCCTCGGCCGCCTGGGCGATCTCCGAGTCCAAGAACGAGCCGTCGCGGTTGCTGCCCACCGAGATGTTCAGGATCCGGATCCCCAGGCGCTGGCGATGGGCCCGGACCCACTCCAGCCCCCGGACGATCAGGTCGTCACAGATTCGCCCCTGGCGGCTGACCTGGACCAGCACGACGCGGGCCCCACTGGCCAGGCCCCGATAACGCCCTTGGGAGAGGGTGCCGTCGCCGGCCGCCACCACCGAGGTCTGCATGCCATGCCAGTTCCAGGAGTTGCGGCATTGCGCCGGGTCCAGGGCGCCAGACTGTCCACTGGCATCGTGGAAGGCCGCCACTCGCCCTTCCAGGTCGGCGTGTGGGAAGAAGCCCGAGTCCAGGAAGGCGACGGTGATGCCGCGGCCGACCGGCCCAGGGTCGGCGTCCAGCCGCCGGCTTGTCGAGGGGACCGCGTAGCGGGCCAGGTCGACCAGAGGCCTCCCGAGCATTCAGGTCTCCCGCCGAACCGGAGCGTCCCGGTGGGCGGAGCTCACCCCCGCCGGACCTGTCGCCAGCGCTTACCCAGCTTCAAGCGGGCGCCCTCGGCGGGTTCAACCGGGGTGGCCGGGTCGTCCAGGACCACCCCCTCCAGGCTCAGGGCTCCCTGCTCGACCAGGCGCCGGGCCTCGCGCTTCGAGGGTGCCAGGCCGGCGGCCAGAAGCAATTCGACGGGCGAGAGGGGGCCGGGTGGCAGTTGGACCTCGGGGATCTCGGAGGGAACCTGCCCCGCGCTGACCACCCGCAGCCATTCGGCGTCGGCCTTCTCGGCCTCCTCGCGCGGGTGGTACAGGGAGATGATCTCCCGCGCCAGCCAGCGCTTGGAATCCCGCGGATTCTCGGTGCCCAGGCGGGCATCGACCTGGTCCAGGGGGACCTCGGTGCACAACTCGAAGTAGCGCCGGATCCTCGAGTCCGGAAGCTGCATCAGCTTGAGGAACATCTCGGTGGGGGTCTCGGTGATCCCCACGTAGTTCCCCAGGCTCTTGGACATCTTCTGAACCCCATCCAGACCTTCCAGGATCGGCATCAAGAAGACGACCTGAGGAACCTGCCCATATTCCCGCTGCAGCTCGCGACCCACCAGGATGTTGAACTTCTGGTCGGTGCCCCCCATCTCGACGTCGCAGCCCAGGGCCACCGAGTCGTAGCCCTGCATCAGGGGATAGAGGACCTCGTGCAGACCGATGGGGACGCCTTCCCGAAAGCGTCGCTCGAAGTCGTCGCGCTCCATCACCCGGGCCACGGTGTAGCGGGAAGCCAGGGCGATCACCGCGGCGAAGTCCATGGGACCGAGCCACTCTGAGTTGAATCGGACCTCGGTGCGCTCGGGATCCAGAATCCGCGACAACTGGTCCCGATAGGTCCGGGCGTTCTCCTCGATCTCCCGGGGCGAGAGCACCTTGCGGGTAACCGAGCGGCCCGACGGGTCCCCCACCCGGGCGGTGAAGTCCCCGATCAGCAGGACGACCTGGTGCCCCAGGTCCTGGAACTGACGCAGCTTGCGCAGCACCACGGCGAAGCCCAGGTGGATGTGGGGTGCCGTCGGATCCAGCCCCAGCTTGATGCGCAGGGGCTTTCCGTCACGCAGACTGCGCGCGATCTTCTCGCGCAGATCGTCGCGGCTGATGATCTCGGCGGTCCCGCGCTCCAGACGGGCCAGTTGTTGTTCGACTTGTTCTTCAATGGACAAATTCAAGGACTCCAACGGACGAATGTGGCCTACAGGGAACGGGCGGAGCGGACCTGGAACACGGCTCCCATCATCCCCAGGCTCATCTGGGAGGATTCCTGGCCCTGGACCTCCAGGCGGGCCCCCTCGCGATACAGGGCCGGGGGAAGGCCCTCCAGGTGATATTGACGACCGTTTTCGGCGGCCAGGACCCAGACGCCGCCCTCCAGATCCGAATGGTGCAGGGTCCCAATCAGCTTTTCCATATCAGACCTCCCTACAGATCGACCTGACCCTTGATCTCCTCGAGCTTGGCGGGCCCGATTCCAGGAACGTTCAGAAGGTCCTCGTAGGTGGTGAAGGGGCCCTTCAACTCACGATACTCGACGATCTGACGCGAGAGTTCAGGCCCCAGCCCCTTGACGTTCGCCGCCAGCTCCTCGGCCGAGGCCTGGTTGAGGAGCAGACGCCCCGTGCCCGAGACGCCCCCTTCCTCGTCGAGGACCACCTCGCCGGCACCCTCGGAGCTCTCGGAGCCCATCGAATCGCTCCCGGATTCCTCGTCCTCCCAGGAGGGCGAGGAGGTCCTTCGAGAGGCCCGGACCCGGGTCTCGCTCTTGGAGCGCACCACGATCTGGTCCTCGTCGCGGATCTTCTTGGCCAGGTTGACGCTGAGGGGATCGGCGTCGGGCAGCATGCCCCCGACGGCGCGAATGGCGTCGTCCACCCTCGTGTCGGCGGGCAGGGTGACCACCCCGGGCTGATGCACCGCCCCGACGACGTAGACCTTCACCGTCACCGGAGCGGCCGGCGTCGGTGAAGGGACGGGGGTCGGCGGGACCAGGGGGACCGTCTCGGTCGGATGGACCGACCCTCCGTCGAGATCCTCCCCGCGATGGAGAGGAGACATGTAGAACGAGAAGACCAGCGCCAGCACCAGGAGGACAAAGAGCCCGAAGAGCAGGGGCAGGCGCCAGGACGGCTCCTCCCGCTCGCCGGACTCGGCCGGGTCGGGAAGCTCCGGGGGAAGACTGGAGAAGTCCGGTTCCGATCTCACGCGCGCACAACCTCCTCCACCGCCAGGCCCCGGTCATCCAGGCGGGCCTGCAGGATCTGCGCTCCGGAGCGTCCCAGGGCTTCCTGGACCGCCTCTCGGGCCTGTGGCCGGGCCAGGGTCAACAAGCAGCCGCCCCCGCCGGCGCCGCAGATCTTCGAGGCCAGGGCCCCCGCCTCCCTGGCCGACTGCACCATCCGGTCGATCCCCGGGGTGGTGACGCCCTCGGCCAGGGCCCGCCGGTTCTCCCACTCCCGGTCCAGGGCCCGGGACACCTCCAAGAGGTCCTCGGCCTGGAGGGCCTCCCACATCTGGTGGGCGGTCTCTTCGATGGCGCGCATCCGCTCGACGGTCTGGCCCTGCCGTTCGACGAATCCCTTGAGCATGTTCCAGTTGCTGGTCCCCGAGAAGTGGCTGATCCCGGTGAAGGAGAGCAGCAGCGAACGGTCCAGCTCCTCCCGGAAGCCTTCCGAGGGGGCCAGGCGCTCGACGCGGGTCCCCTGGATCCCGAAGTGCAATCCGTTGATGCCTCCCAGAATGGCCCCGTAGTAATCCTGCAGCCCGGTGGGAATCCCCAGATTCTGGGCTTCCAGCGCAGCCCCGTGGCGGATGAGGTCCTCGTCGGAATCGGCCCGACCGGCGAATCGACACAAGACCCTGGACATGGACATCAAGAGACTTGAAGAGGCCCCCAGGCCCGAGCCCCGCGGCGCAGAGTTCCGCGTTCTCAGCTCCAGGCCGCCCTCGGGAGCATAGAAGCGGACCGCCCGGGCCAGCAGGTCCAGCTCCTGGCCCAGGACGAGCTCACCGGGATGAGCGGCCTCGACCGACATGCCCAGATCCTCGGAGACCAGACGAACCCGGCTGCCCTCCAAGGGCCGAACCTCGGCCCGCGAACGCAGATCCACGCTGGCGTTGACGGTCAGGGGGTTGTCCAGGAACAGGAAGAGCGGATGAAGGTCCAGGGTGCCACCCGCCAGGTCGATCCGGGTGGGGGCCGTTGCGAAGAACATGGAGGACTCCAATGACAAGCTGGCCGGTCTGTTTCTCGCTGGGCGGGATCGCTCCTCCAGGAGCGTCTCAGTCCGGCTCGGATTCCCGGCCCAGGCGCAGCAGCAGGCCATACCACAGGTTGCCCAGACGCTCTCGCCAGCGTCGACGCCGCCGGGCACGGTCCACCGAGTCCCCGACGGGCCGCAAGGTCTCCCCTTCCCGCTGCAGGCAGACCAACCGGGCCAGGATCTCGTCGAAACCGTGCCGGGTCGGCGGGGCCTCCAGGCCATCAGCCACGACTTCGAATCGCTCTCCCCCTTCGGTCAGGAGCCGCTGGCAGACCCTCCGGAGCAGACAGACTCCCCGGGTCTGGACCAGCACGATGTCGTCCCGGTGCAGGGCCAGCAATCGGGCTTCCTCCAACTCCAGGATGTCGCCGGGAAGCACGATGGGCGCCATGTCCGAGCTCTGCATGCGCAGGCGAAGTCGCCCTCCCCCACCCAGGAGCCGCTTCCAGCGATCCACGCTGAAGGTCCGGTCGAGAGGGCCGGGCGAGTCAGCCATGCGCTCGACGCAGGGCCTGAAGGCGGGCCAGCCTCTCGCACTCGGCGGCCGACATCTCGGAGGTGAAGGTCAGGACCACGCGATACCGGTCTTCGGGCAGGGCCGTGCAGCGCGTCACCGAGGCCCTGGCCTCAAGCGGCGCCCCCATCGCGTTCAGCCGGAATCCGACGTCCTGCCCCAGGGGCAGAGGTTCCGAGAGCTCGACCTGCAGGCCGCGCAAGGTCAACTTGCGCCCGATCCCGGAAAGGGCAGGCTGATCGGTCCGGGAAATCTCCACAGGGAAGTCTCCCGGCCCGGAATCCCCCGAGTCGGCGGGGCGCAACGGGGTGTTCTCGGCGGACCGTCTGCCCGGGGTCATCGGAATCCCCCCATCTGTTCGACCTCCTCGGCGTAATCGGGATACATGGCTCGAAAACAACCCGGGCACATCCCGTGCGAAAACTCGGCATCCGTGCGATGACGCACGTACTGCTCGACGGGGGTCCAGCGCCCCTCCTCATCGCGGATGTTCTTGCAGCGCGAGCAGATCGGCAGGATGCCGGTCAGCAGGCGGAGTCGCGCGGTGCTCTCGCGCAGCTCGGCGTCCAGGCGCTGACCGTTGTGCACCAGATAGAAGGCCGCCAAGGCCAGATCGATCATCCCGACCAGCAAGAAGAAGGCGGCCTCGGTCGGCCCCAACACGAAGAGGCTGCGGGTCGGTGGGGCGAGGAGCCATTCCACTCCGCGAATCGACATGGCCACCACATAGGCCAGGCACAGGCCCGCGCTCATCCTCGAAAGCCGCAGGGCTCCCTGCCTCGGATTCTGCAACCACAGCCGGGCGCACATCAGCGCAAAGGCGGAGAGCAGCGCCGTGTTCCACAGGACCCGGGCCCTCAGGAGGTCTCCTGCCAGATACAGCCCACCCCCGACCAGGGCGCCGAACACGGGGAAGAGATACCAGGCCCGACGGATCCGGCGACCGTGGACGTAACGGGCGGTCCCGTCCAGCATCAACACGACCAGCAAGGTGTTGAAGAAGTTGGCCAGCACGACGCTGGGAAACGCGGCGAAGGGGTGCAGGATCAGGGCCAGGAAGCCCAGGATTCCGCTGAACATCCCCGCCACCCAGTGCGAGAACCCCGGATAGGTCCGATACAACCGGGCATAGATCGCCGCTGCCAGGGTCACCGAGGTCCGGGCCGCGATGATGGCCACGACCGTGCTCCAAGTGTCCAGACTGGGGGTCATCGACCGTGCCGCATCCTTTCGTGCCCCGAATGGAAGGGCCCACTGCGAGGTTCTAGACCGGGATCCGGAATCCCCCGTCGGACTGGAGGAGGACGATTCCCGACGGCCCGAGGGAACTTTCTACCCACTTCTGGGGTCCAATACTGTGGAGATCGAGGGACCGGAAGGCCCGGGTCGTCCCCTTCCAGGATTCCCGACACCTCGGGGTGCAGGCCCGTGCACCCCGGTTTCGACGCATCCGACGACCAGAGGAGGAGAGAACAAATTGGCATCGTGTCCCCACTGTGGCGGAATGGCCGTCGTCGAAGAGTATGTCCGAATCAACGAGCGCGGCACCTCGCGGGTGCGAATCCGGCGTTGTGTGTCGCTGGGCAGGGATCGCAGCCGGAATCGCCGGCGCAAGGACCCTCAACTGCGCTCCACGCGGGAGTGCGGCGAGGTGGAGATCCTCGACGAGATCCAGGTGAAACGGACCGCCTGACCGCCACGTTCTTCCAGAGTCCACAGCCGGGGCCCCCGAGGTCCCGGCCCTTTATTTCGTCGGAGTGGGAGCCGGGAACCGACCGGGTGACCGTGGCCTGGGACCACCAGGCCCTGGGCGTCCCGACCGACGTCGGCTTCAAGGCATGAGGATCCGCCCCAGGATCGCCGACGAGCTTGCGCCCGTCGCCCGAGGCACGTTGGAAGGCCGACCATGGGCCGTCTCATGCCCCAACAAGGCAAAAGCCACCGCCTCCCGTGCCTGGGCGGGGACCCCCACTTCCTCCATCCGCAGAAGATGGACCTTGGCAGGCATCCGTTGGGACAGTTCCTGCATCAGCACCGGATTCTCCACGCCTCCCCCCCCGACCAGGATCTGTGCCGGGCCCCTCAGGAATCGCTGCACGTGCAGCATCACCGAGGCCGCCGTGAAGGCCGCGGCGGTGCGCAGGAGGTCCTCCGGACTGCCCCGTCCCCACAGGCGCTCCGCCAACGGGCGTCCGAAGTCCTCCCGCCCGGTGGATTTGGGCGCCGGTCGTGACAGGAAGGGGTGCGCCATGAGCTCGGCCAGCAGATCGGGCAGAACCCGGCCTCGAGCCGCCAGCGCTCCACCCCGATCGCAGGTCTGCCCGGTGGCTCGCCAGGCCAGGGCATCCATCAACGAGTTGCCCGGTCCCGTGTCGCAGGCCTCTACCTCCCCCTGGGAGGGGATCCAGGTCAGGTTGGCCATCCCCCCCAGGTTCAAGGCCAGCCGATCCACGTGGGGATCGCGGAAGAGCAGGGTATCGGCGAAGGGGACCAGGGGAGCGCCCTGCCCTCCCGCGGCCAGGTCCGACGGGCGGAAGTCACAGACGGTCAAGCAACCGGTCCGGCGCGCGATCACGGCTCCCTCCCCGATCTGCAGGGTGCCTCGCACGCGCTCACCACAGTATTCTTCGGCCTGGGGGAGGTGGGCGATGGTCTGGCCGTGCGAGGCGACCAGGTCGGCCCCGCCCTCCATGACCGAGAGGGCTGCCCGGGCGAAGAGTTCCCCCAGCAACCAATGCAGGCGCAAGATTTCCCGAGGTGAACCGCGATCGTCGAAGACCTCCTGAAGCCTGCGGCGGACCTCCTCCGGCAGAGGGTGGGAGCGGAAGTCCAACAGGCGTGCCCGAGGGCCCATCTCGACCAGGGCGGCATCGATGGCATCGGCCGAGGTGCCCGACATCAGCCCGACCACCCGTGGGGCCTTCAGGGATCGATAACGCAGCAGCGCGTCATTCATGGGCGGGCCTCCTGCCGAGGTGCAAGGTGACGATCCCACCGGTCAGGGGGACGATCCGGATCTCTTCCAGACCGGCCCGGCGCATGAGGTCCGCCACCTCCTCCGCCGGCAGGAACTCGGCGATGGAGCGGGCCAGGTACCGATAGGCCCCTCCCTGTCCCGAGAACAGCCTCCCGACCAGGGGAACGATCCAGCGCAGGACCAGCCCATGCAGGCAGCCCAGAAGGCCCGGGGGCCGGGTCAACTCCAGCGAGACCACCCGCCCACCCGGACGGATCAGCCGGGCCATCTCGCGGAACAGGGCCTCGACGTCCTCCACGTTGCGCAAGGCGAAGGCCACGCTGGCGCCATCGAAGGCTCCTCCGGGCAGACCGGTGGCCAGGGCGTCGCCCTCCACGAAGCGGAGCTCCGGATGGCGAAGGCGGGCCCGCTCCAGCATCTCGGGCACGAAGTCCACCCCCACCACGTTCTCGGGTCCGGCCAGGTCCGCCAAGGCGGCGGTCAGTTCTCCGGTGCCGCAGCACAGATCCACCACCCGGGACCCCTGATGCAGGTCCAGATGAGCGGCGGCCCGTCGCCTCCAGGGCCGGTGCAGCCCCAACGAGAGCAGGGCGTTGAGCAGGTCGTAGCGGCCCGCGATCCGGGCAAAGATCCCGCGGACCAGCGAGGCCTTCTCGCCCGCAGGCGGGGTGTCCGGGCGGGGGTGAGTCACGAAAGGACCTCCAGGATCTCGTAGCGGGAATTCCTCACCGCCGGAATCCGCCCGGCCCCGCGGATCAGGCGGACGAACTCCTCGGAGTGGTAGCGATGGCGGAGGCCGGTCGCGGCCAGGACCAGCTCCTCCATCAGCACGCTTCCCAGATCGTCCGCACCGAAATCCAGGGCCACCTGGGCCAGTCGGGCTCCTTCGGTGACCCAGCCCGAATGGAGGTGTCTGAAGTTGTCCAGGTAGAGCCGGGCCACGGCCAGGAGGCGCAGGTACTCCACTCCAGCCGGAGGCACCGTGGCCGCCAGGTCGGTCCAGCGCGTGGAGAGGCTCCAATGGATGAAGGAGCGGAACCCGCCGGTCCGGTCCTGGAGGTTGCGCAGGCGCTCCAGGTGCTCGATGCGCTGCTTCGGGGTCTCGCCGAAGCCGAAGACCATGGTTGCGGTGGACTCGATCCCCAGGCCGTGAGCGACCTGGTGGATTTCCAGCCAGCGATCAGCGGAGATCTTGCGCGGCGAGACCCGACGGCGGATCTCGTCCACCAACAGCTCGGCCCCCCCTCCGGGGAGCGAATCCAGGCCCGCCTGCTGCAGGCGCAGAAGGGTCTCACTCAGCGAGAGCCCGGAGGTGGTGGCGATATGGTCGACCTCGGAGGCTGCCAGCGAGTGCAGGTAGAGATGCGGATAGCGGGACTTCACTGCCGAGAAGAGGCGTTCGTAGAAGTCGATTCCCAGATCCGGATTGTGTCCTCCCTGCAGGAACACGGTGGTCCCCCCCACCGCCTCCATCTCGTCGATCTTGCGGAAGATCTCATCCAGAGAGCGGACGAAGGACTCGGGGTGACCGGGAGGACGATGGAAGGCGCAGAACCGGCATCCGGTGACGCACACGTTGGTGTAGTTGAGGATCCGATCGCGGATGAAGGTGACGTATCCCTCCGGGTGCAGGCGGCGGCGGACCCGGTCGGCGGCGGCGCCCAGGCGGAAGAGGTCGGGCTCGCCCAACAGGGCCTCCCCCTCCTCCGGAGTCAGGCGACGCCCATCGACCACGGCCTGCCACGCCGTCTCCAGCGACAGACTCACGCCGCCACCTCCCCCAGCAGGTCTTCGCCTCCGGTCGGCAGCAGCCCCAAGAGCCCGGCCCGACGATAGAACTCGCGCAGCCCGGCCAGGGAATCGGCATCCAGGCGATGGTGCAGACCCGAGAAATAATCCTCCAGGCGCCGGCAGGACAGGCCCGTGCGCCGGGAAGCCTCCTGCAGCACCCGCGAGGGATGGGCCTGCCCCCAGGCCCGAGAACGCTCCAGCAGATCCTGACCCTCCGAAGCCAGTTCGGCGCGGGTGGTCACCCACAGGGCGAAGACCATCGGCAGTCCCGTGGTCCGGACCCAGAATTCCCCCAGGTCCGCCACGTGCCGGGCCCCGGTCACCTCGCCCAGGGCCCGGTCGCCGATCAGCAGGACGGCGGGCACCCGGTCGTCCAGAGAGGGCTCTCCGAGGAGTGGGATCGGCCGGATGCCGGGCAGCAGCACCTGGACCAGGATCCGGGAGGTTGCGCTGGCCGACGTGATGGCCACCGGGTGGCCGGGGAGCTCCTCCAGGGGGATCCGCGAGAAGAGACGGACGCTCTGGACGGGCCCCCGAGACCCCACGCAGAAGCCCGGAAGGATCCGGTAGGCTCCCGGCGCGGCCGCCACCTCGGCCGCCGAGACGGCGGTCAGATCCAACCGACCGGCACGCGCCTGCTGGTTCAACCAGGACGGCTCTCCGCAAAGGAGCTCGCCCGGGAAGGGGACGGCCCCACACTCCAGGCCGAGGGTCACCGGCAAGGCGTTGACCGACTTCAGGACTCCCACGCGCATCCGCGCACCTCCACGGGCTCTCGAGCGGCCTCGACCACCCCGGCCCGAGCCTCCTGCCGGCCCACCACACAGGAAGGTCTCAGCGTGCTTCCCCAGGCTCTCGCCTCCTCCAGACCCCAGCCTGCCACCTCGTCGGCTCCACAGGTCAACAAGAACTGAGCCATCTTCCAGCCGAAGGCGGCCCAGGAAGCGCGGAGGCGCACCGCGGGAGGCAGGACCAGCCGGCTCACGGCCATCAAACGGGCATCCAGGAGACCATCGGTCGCCTCGGCCCGGCGCACCAGCTCCCCCGGGGACTCCGGCAACCAGACCAGACACCTCAGGCTCCGAGCCGCGCGCAGCCGCTCCAGCCGAGCCACCAGCTCGTCGGGGGTGCTGCTGGGACCGTAGGTCGCGCAGACCACCAGCGGCAGGGGCAGGTCCAGTTGGTCGCACCAGGCCCCCTCGCCGGCGCCAACCGGCCCACTGTCGACCGACAGGCTCTGGACCCCGGCCCGGGCCAGGCTGCGGGTGGCGTCGGCGTCCAGGTCGGGGGGGGCTGCCGCGTGGACCCACAGGCCGGGATGGATCCCGATCTGGTTGCCGACCAGGGGCTCGGCGCAGTCCAGCAGATGGAGTTCTCGGGGCTCCCCTCCCACCGGGGCAGGGCGCCAGACCCGCCTTGCATCTGCCAGCACGACAGCTCCATCCTCCCGATAGCCGGCGTGCTTCAGGAGCCGCTCGCTCCCCAGCCGGCTTCCCAGGTCCAGGATGGACCCGCATTGCAGGAGGAATTCAAGGTCACGGACGGGCGGGGGGACGGCGCTCACGGGGCCTCGGTTCCAGTCCCTCCCGGCAAGTCCTGCCGCCCCCGTGCCCGGGGGAGATCAGGTCAGGATCTCGAGCAGGCAGGCCGCCAGCAGGGAGAGGCTGATGGCCGCATTGCAGGTGAAGAAGGCCTGCTGCATCCGGGACAGGTCGTCCGGCGAGAGCAGCGAGTGCTCCCACACCAGAAGGGCCCCCACCGTGCCCAGGCCCAGGCTCCATGGCCCTCCCAACCCCAGGAGGGTGCCCACCAGGGCCAGCAGGACGAGCGCCAGAACGTGGCAGAGCCGGGCCACCCGAAAGGCCCCTCGAGCCCCCAGCCGGACCGGTAACGAATGCAAGCCGACGGCCCGATCGTGCTGGAGGTCCTGACAGGCGTACAGGATGTCGAAGCCACCCACCCAGAGCATGATGGCTCCGCCCAGCAGCCAGGCGGGCAGCTCGAAGCGACCGGTCACCGCCAACCACCCCCCGAGGGGGGCACAGGCCTGGACCAGCCCCAGCCCCAGATGACAGGCCCAGGTCAGACGCTTGAGGTAGGAGTAGACCAGCAGGAGGAGGACCGCCAGCGGAGAGAGGGCCAGGCACAGGGGGTTGAGGAGCCCGGCCGCCAACACCAGGGTCCCCAGCGAGAGCCAGGCCAGAAGCCGCACCGCCTGGACCGAAACCCTCCCCGTCGGAAGATCCCGTTGGCACGTGCGCGGATTGCGGGCGTCGATCTCGCGGTCGATCAGCCGATTGAGGGCCATGCCGGCCGTGCGTGCGCCCACCATGGCCACGGTCACCCAGAAGGCCACCCGCCCCTCTGGCAAGCTGCCCCCTGCCAGAAGCATCCCGAGCCATGCGAAGGGCAGGGCGAAGACGGTCTGTTCCAGGCGGACCAGACTCACGAAGCGTCGCCATGGTCGAAGCAGGCAGGTGAATCGGCCTTCGTTGTTCACGCGTCCAGGCTTCTCGACCGTCCCGCGCGTTCCTCGCCAGAACTCCGCGATTCCCCGCGATTCGCGATATTTCGTCAAGGGAAAAACCATCAGCGACGACGAAGGAACTTGCGAAGGAGCTTGTGTCAAAGGGAAGGATGCACAAGATCGCACGTCAGTCCTTTGTCCTCTGCGGGCGGACCATGATCGTGGCCCAGGCGTGCCTCAGCCGCCTGCCGGCCAAGGCCTTGGATGACGCTGCCCATCCCGCCCTGCGAGGTGGATCCCCGGGAATCTCCGTCGGGGTCTCCGCCCCCCCTGTCGCCAAGGCGGCTCCCGCAGCCGCGCGCACGCCCCGCGCCTACGATTCCAGGTCGACCCGAACCTGTCGACCTGTGCTCGGACCGAGCATGTCCAGTCCCGACTGACTCCACGGAAGAGGGGAAGAATCTTGAGCGAAAAAGCCCTGCCGCGAAGACAGGACGCCTTGTTGCGGCTGATCGCCCGACACCAGAGGGACGGGATGGTGCCGTCGGCCGCCGTGCTGGCCCAGGAGATGGGATTGGCCGGAGAGTCCAGCGTCACGCCGGCCCTGCGAGCTCTCCACTCCAAGGGCCTCCTGCACGTCGAGGGTGGCATCCGGGGCCGGCAGAGGTTCATCCGCGTCACGCCGAAAGGGGCCCGCTACCTTCTGGAGGGCCTCCCGGTGCTGGGGAAGATCCCGGCAGGCGCCATCGGGCGGGCCACCCAGGCCAGCAGCCGGGTGGTGGCCAGCCTGGATGAGCTGCTGGAGTGGGAGGCTGGAGACTTCCTCGTGGAGGTCGAAGGGGATTCGATGGTGGGCGCAGGCATCTGCCCCGGCGACCTGGTCCTGCTGCGCCCGGGACAGGACCCCCACCCCGGAGAGATCGCCGCAGTCCAAATCCCGTCGACCTGCCGAGGGGCGCTCAAGAGGGTCTTCGTGGACACCCAGGCGGGAATCGTCTGCCTCAAGGCCGCCCACCCGGAGCATCCCGACCAGCGGATGCCCCTCTCGGAAATCCGGATTGCCGGGGTGATGCGTGGCCTGATCCGCCGCCACCGAAGCGAGGAGCCCGCGCGCCCGCCGGGCTGACCCGAAAGTTCCGAAGGGGGCCGGGCCCAAGGGTGCCTCCAACTCGGACGCCCCCCGTTCAGGGAAGCTCAGGACCGGTTGTCGGGAGCCGACTGGCCTGCACGCGAGCGGCGCCAGGGCCCAGCCAGGGCCAGGACCATCCAAACAGACTCCCACACCGCCGCCAGCGAGACCCCGTGCCGGGGGCCAGGGGTCCCGGGCCCCTCCGCCCAGGGGACCTCCCCCATCCGCGCTCCCATCTGCCCCAGGCGAATCAAGAGCTCCACGGTGCCGGCCTCTCCGGAAAAGGTGACCAGGTTCCGGCCGTGGAGCGCAAACGCCCGCTCCAACGCCGAGAGCCGGAATCCCTGGACCCCGGAGGTGTAGTCGAAGACTCCGGGCAAGGGGAAGAAGAAGCGAAGAAGACCCGTCAGGAAACGGTCCCAGAAGTTCCGGACGGGCGCCCGATGCGCTCTGGAGCCTCCGTCCACCCGGCGGGTGCCCACCACCACCTCCATCCCCGCCTCCAATCGACGCAGAAGCCCCGCCAGACTGGCGGCCTCGAGTTTGTCGTGCGGGGGGAGGGTCAGCACCAGGTCGGTTGCGGGCGTCCCATTCTGCAGGACGCGGCGAAGCCCCGCGGCCAGGGCCAGTCCGCAACCATGCCGGCGCACATGTTGGACCAGGCCCAGGCGATCCCGCAGGCCAGGATGGTTTTCGACCACCTGCGCGGTCCCGTCCTTCGAGCCGTCATCGACCACCAGCACCCGCAGCGGCAGGTCCAGGTCCTCCAGGCGATGCAGCAGGCACGAGAGTTCTTCGGACTGGTCGCGGACAATCAAGACGACGTGAAGCACGGCATACCTCGGGGCAGGGCATTCCCTGGTCGAGGGCGGGACCCCTCTCGGATTCGTGACATCCGCGCGCGCGCGAGCAGGCCTGCCCTCCCATGCCATTGCCAGAAGCCCGATTTTGCGGGATTCCAAGAGCATGCCGGAGGCCGGATGGAGGAATTTTCGCACCCCTCGGATTGTGAAATATTCTGCACCCTGATATAATCATCGGGTGAGTCGGAAAAGGAGGAACGGCATGTAGATGAGGAATCAGGCCTGGGCCAACTACGTGAAAGACAAGAGAAAGGCCCGTGGGCTGACGCGTCGCAAACTGGCTGAGCTGGCGGGCATCGATCCCAGCTACGTGACCTTGATCGAGAGGGACGGCTACGTTCCCCGCAAGGACAAGGTGCTGGAAGTCGCCCGAGCGCTCGAAGCCGAGGTGGATCACACCCTCCTGGTTGCAGGCTACGCCCCCGAGAAGATCCCCGTGAAGGACCTCTTGGAGAGGCTGGAGACCTTCAAGTCCGAGAAGGTTCTGGACAAGGAACTGCGGGCGTCCATCCGCGAGCTCTTCGATCTGACCACTGCTCAGCAGAAGAAGGTCTCGGAGATGCTCACAGCCTACGTCAAGACCCTCAAAGACCAGAAGAAGGCCCGCGCTGCAGCCCGGGTGACCCGCTCCGGACGAGGGACAGGCCTCCAGGCCTGACGCCACCCGACGCGCCGACAGACACAGAGACACGGCCCCAACCAACCAACCAGGGCCGAGCGGCCTGCCCTTCGGGCAGGCCGCGTTCTCTTCTAGGGGCCCGGTCGGAAACCTCGACCGAGCATCGTCGAGGGATTTTTTGTCCCCGCCAGGAGCAAGAAGTTGCGGTTTGCTTGAGGCAAATAAGACTTCTTGCGACACAGCGGGGGCGGAAAAGACCCGGCGAGGCGACCGAGGGGTTTCCGTCTGGGTTCCTAGGGGCCCTCGGGAGCAGCCTCCCGGTCCGCCAGGAACAGGGTGCCCTCCCTCCCCCGCACCCGGCTGGCCGGGAAGGGTTCACGGGCCAGGACGCGCCGAAGGATTGCGGACTTGGCACGCCCCCCGACCAGGAAAACCGCCCTGCGAGCCAGATTCAGGACGGGCATGGTCAAGGTCAGACGCCACCCCTTGCCCTCCCCCAGCGGATTGGCTGCCGTGGGCTGGTCGAAGACCTGCAAGGCCGGAGTTCCCGGGAAGAGCGAGGCGGTGTGACCATCCTCGCCCAGGCCCAGCAACACCAGGTCGAAGCACGGGGGGGCACCGGCGAACTCACGATCCAGGGCCTGGGCGTAGGCCCGGGCAGCCTCTTCGGGTCCGCGTTCGGTCTCCCAGCGGAAGACATGATCGGGTTGCAGGGGCGAACCCTCCAGAAGGGTCTCACGAACCATCCGATAATTCGAATCCGGGTGGTCCTCGGGAACAGCCCTCTCATCCCCCAGGAACACCCGCAGGCGCTCCCAGGGAAGGTCCCGGCCCGCCAGGATCGCGTAGAGGCGACGAGGAGTCCTTCCCCCCGCCAGGGCGATCCGGAAGGGGCCCTCCTGTTCACGGAGTCGGGCTTCGATGTGATCCGCCGCCGCCTCGGCCAGGTCGGCGACCACCTGCAACCGAGGCTCGGGGGCCTGGAAGGCCACCTCCAGGGCGGACTCCAGCGCTTCCTGGTAGACCACATCCCGACTCAAGGTCGAGAGCTCCCTGCCCATCTGTTCCAGACGCCGGGCCACTTCGGGGTCCAGGCCATTCTTCCACGCCTCCCGTCCCCCGCGTCGACGAGGGCGGACCTGGTCGACCCGGAACTCCCGACCCTGCCGGGTCCTGGCCGAGAAAGCGCAGGTTTGCCCCGCGAGCCCCTCGGCCCAGACGGGCACGAGGCGCAGCTCGCCTCGTCCCGATCCGCCAGAGAAGTGCGCCACGAACGCGTCGTCCTTCCACACGATCGGGGNNGAACGCGTCACCCGTCCACGACAAGGGGGCGGGCCTCCAGCCCAGCCGGGAGGCCAGCCAGCCTGCCAGGAGCAGCGGTTGGGGGGGCACCGGGTCGGGACCCGGAACGAAGCGGATCTCGACCTGCGCCAGGGCCGAGAGGCATTCAATCGCCTCGGGCGGATCAAAGAGGGAGGCGATCTCCTCGCGCCACTCCTCCAGGCGCCCCCAGGACAGATCCGAGAAGGCCTGTTCCTGATGATAGCGATCCATCACCAGGGCCTGGACCGATTCCATCCGGGAGACCGGAAAATCCGCCGAATCAAAGACGACCCGGTCGGAGAGTTCCAGCACCTGTTCCAGAAGATGGCTGCCGAACGGAGGCTCTCCTCGCCACCAGGACAACGTCGGCACCTCGGGAAGGAGCGTGGCCGAGACCAGGCTGGGAACCGATTCGCCCTGCCCCCCAGGACAATACACGATGACCTGCTCACAACACATGTGCTGCCGGCGATGCGGGTGACAGGTCAAGGAAGCCCAGCCTTGCATGGTTCCCTTCTCGGCCTCCGGGTCCAGGATGGCCACCAGGCACCGGCAGGGGAACTCGGCGCACAGCTCTCCCAACAGCAGACCGAGGCCGCGAACCTGGTCGGGTCCCGAGCAGACCACGACCAGGTTGGTGGTGGTCAACCGGAACTGGACGCCGGCCTCGATCCCCAGCTCGCGCTCCAGGGCTTCCAGTTCCCGCATGATGCGACTGATCGACAGGGGGCGCGGATGGCCGACTGCGACCTCGGCCAACATGGTCTCGAGATCCATCAGATCCTCCTCCAGTGATGCCCCTCATCCTCGACGAAGGCCTCCGCGGCCCGGGGGCCCCAAGAGCCAGCAGGATAGGCGTCCGTTGGCTCCGGGCCGGACCTCCAGGCCTCCAGGATGGGATCCACCACGGCCCAGGCGGCCTCGACGGCGTCTCCTCGAGAGAACAAGGTGGCGTCGCCCAACATCGAATCCAGAAGCAGGCGCTCGTAGGCCGCCGGCGAGGGAGCGGCAAAAGCCCGGCCATACTGGAAATCCATGTTGACCCAGCGAACCCGGGTGACCATTCCGGGATACTTGGTGGCGATCCGCAGCGAGATCCCCTCCTCGGGATCGATCTTCAGAACCAGCAGATTCGGCTCCAGGGCATCCTCGGGCGTGTTCGAGAACAGCAGATGGGGCACCGCTCGGAACTGCACCGCGACCTCGGTGACCTTGCGGGGCATCCGCTTGCCCGTCCGGACATAGAAAGGCACTCCGCTCCAGCGCCAGTTGTCCACCAGAAAGCGCACGGCGGCGTAGGTCTCGGTCTGGGAATCCGGCTGCACCTTGGCTTCCTGGCGATAGCCTGGAACAGCCGTTCCCTCGATGTGGCCGGCAGCATACTGTCCGCGGACCGCGCAGCCCGGCACCTCGCGCGTCTTGTAGCGACGCATGGCCCGGAAGACCTTCACCTTCTCGTCGCGGACCGCCTCGGCATCCAGACGTGCGGGTGGCTCCATGGCCACCAGGGCCAACAACTGCATCAGGTGGTTCTGGATCATGTCGCGCAGGGCGCCA
Organism: bacterium UBP9_UBA1432; assembly: GCA_002329445.1. Lineage (GTDB taxonomy): Bacteria > Vulcanimicrobiota > Xenobia > Xenobiales > Xenobiaceae > Xenobium > Xenobium purgamenti. The sequence goes on along the minus strand of DCTU01000464.1, from coordinate 162 downwards.
GCGGCGTCGTAGTAGCCCCCCCGTGACTCGACGCCCAGCGTCTCGGCCGCCGTGATCTGGACATGGTCGATGTAACGGCGGTTCCAGACCGGCTCGAAGATCCCGTTGGCGAACCGGAAGGTCAGGATGTTCTGGACCGTCTCCTTGCCCAGGTAGTGGTCG
>DCTU01000332.1:38500-54787 GCA_002329445.1 bacterium UBP9_UBA1432 | reverse complement strand
CCAGATGACCGGATAGACCTTGAGTCGATCCTTGATGCCCTTGACCGTGATCTCCTTGGGGTCCTCGCACTTGACGTGACCCGACACCAGTTCCCAGGTCTCCTGGCCGATCAACAGGTCACAGCCCACTTCCTTGGTGGCCCCCATGATCCGCGAGGCGACGTTGGTCGTGTCGCCGATGACGGAATACTCCATCCGCTTCTGGGTGCCGACGTTCCCGGCCACCACGGGCCCGGTGTTGATGCCGATCTTCATCCAGAAGGTCAACCGTCCTTGCCGGCGGCGCTCCTCCTGCCAGGCGTCCATGGCTCGGAAGAGGTCGATCGCGGTGTTCACGGCGCGCAGGGCGTGGTCGGGTTGGCGGACCGGGGCGTTGAAGAGGATCATCATGCCGTCACCCTGGAAGCTCTGCAGGGTCGCGTCATGCTTCATGATGATGGGAACCATCACGTCGTAGTATTCGTTGAGCAAATCGATGGTCTGGACCGGGTCGTCCTTCTGTTCGCGGGATATGGTCGTGAAGCTGTTGAGGTCCGAGAAGAGGATGGTGGCCGTGACCACTTCGCCGGTCCGCTTGACCCGGTCCGGGTTGCGGGAGATCTTGCGCGCGATCGAAGGGCTGACGTAGCGTCCGAAGAGGCTCTCCTTGGCCCGGGCATCGCGGTCCAGCACCAGGATCCGCAGGGGCAGGGCGCTCAGCGCGGCGAGGAGCCCCGCGGCCTGGGGGGCGACCACGGGGAGGATCAGGGACTCTTCGGAAAAGGCGCGCCCGACGGCCCAACCGTGCAGGGCCAGGAGGGCCACCACCCAGGCCAGCGACCACGCGGCAGGCAGCCACAATGCTCCCACCGTGACCGCGCCGGCCACCAGGACCACCAGAAACAGGGCGCGGTCTGGAGAGGTCTCGCGCAGGAAGGCGCCCGTCAGGATGGTGTTGAGGATGTTGGCGTGGATCTCGACGCCCGGCATCATCTCCTTGTGGGCCGAGAAGAAGGGCGTCATCTTCAGATCGGAGTTGATCACGGGATCCGACTCGCCCACCAGGACGATCTTGTCGGCGAAATTCTGCTGGAACCAGGCGTGGTCGCCCGCCAGGGCTCGGTCCCGCACGTCGACGAACGAGAAGTAGGGGAAGGTCCGCCCCCGCCCATCCGGGTCCTGCCCGCCGGGTCCGGCATAGTTGATGTCGATCGCGAACTCTTCATCCCAGGGGATGGCGAGGGAGCCCAGTTGGAAGGGCCGTCCGGGAATCACGCGCTGAGCCTCGACGGCAACCTTCTGTTGGACCTGGAGCAACCTGAAGGTCAGCGTCGGCCGGGACAGGACCGTTCCGTCGGCCGCGAGTCGGACTCCGCGAAAGAGAGGGTGTCGGCGGATCACCCCATCGCGGTCGACGACCAGGTTCATCAGGCCCAGGCGGTCGTCGGTCACCACGGCCCGGAAGACCGGAAAGACCTCGACCCCCGAGTCCACCCCGGTGGAGCCGGAGGCGTCGGTCGGGGTCCCACTGCCGTGGGCTCCGGTGCCCGGCGGTCGAACGGGGTAGACCAGGACGACCTGCTCGGCGTCCCTCAGCACGGTGGCCAGGTCGCGGTCCCCTTGGGAGTCCGCGCCGTCGCGGGGGACGTCCTGGAAGAGATCCATGCCGATGGCGCTGGCGCCTCCCGCCGCAAGTTCCCGCAGGACGGCCGCGTAGTCGGGATTCCATCGCAGGGTCGAGGTCGGGATCCCCTGGTAGGTGGCCCGGTCCAGGCCCACCACGACGATCCTGGAGTCGACCTGGGGGGGCGCGTACAGCCCCAGACCGGCCAAAGCCGGGTTGTTCCGAACCAGGAAGCGCAGGTCAAGGGACTTGGACTCCAGAGCCTGGCCCACTGCAGAACCCGCCAGGGCGTGCCCGGCCAGGGCAGCTACCGCCGTCAGCATCACTGCCAGAAGCGCAAGCCCGGCCTGGCGGCGCAACTGCCAGAGGAAGTCCTCTCTGTCCTCTGAAGTTGCCTGGTTGCGCAGGACGCTCCATCCCAGGCGAAGCATCACCGCGCGCTTCGGGCGGCCTCCTGCCTGGCCGCCTCCTGGCGTTCGGCTTCCATGCCCAGGGCGGCGTAGAGGGCCTGCATGCGGGCATGGGGGTAGGGAGCCTCCGGCACCGCCTGGGCCAACATCTGCAGGATCTCGACGGCTTCCAGGAGGAGTCCTTCCTGGTTGTAGAGGGCAGCCATCCGAAGGTAAGACGAGGCATCCCCCGGGTCCTGTCGGCGCAGGACCTCGAATTGCCGACGCGCCTCGCTCAGTTCGCCGACTTTTGAGTCCGGCAGGACCCTCGCCCACGAATCCTTTCTGCCCAGTTCCTTCCCGTCCTGCGCATAGGCGGTGACGGTGTATGTGTAGGTCTCATCGCGTTGCAGGTCACGGCTCAGGGTCAGGGTTGACCCCGAGGTGGTGGATTTTTCGATGAGAGCTTCGCCGCAGCGCCCGATCTCGACCTGGAAGAGGGTCGCGCCCTGGGGAGCCGACCAGCTCAAGGTGGGTCTCGGTTCGAGAGAGATGGCGGGGAAGGGTCTCAACTCTTCGGGAACCGGAACGTTCTTGTCGGCCCTCTTGCGGCCACCCCCGGGCTGGTCGCTGCTCAAGTCGCGCATGCTTCCGCCCCGGACTTGCAGGGCCACAGGCGGCGGAGTCACGTTGAGGAGGAACTTCTTGTTCTCGGGAACCTGGACGCCGTCTTTGTCGACCCGCGCGACCACCGGCCCGCGCACCTCGACCCGCTGGTCTTTCTCGTAGAGGGTCAGTTCGGCCCGGCTGCCTGCGGGGACCCAGAACCGGTCGCCATCGGCCAGCTCCATCAGGATCGAGAGGGGACTCCTGTTCCCCTGGGCGGTCTTGAGGGCCACCGCTCCCTCGACCCGGGTGACCTGGGCCACGACCGAGGGTGGCCCGGAGTGGGCGTGAAGGCTCCCGAAGAGGAGGAGGCTTCCCAGGACGAGCCAGGCGGGCAAACGTGTCATGACCAGGACCTTCCCTTCCAGATTCCCACGGAGTCTGGGAATCGGCAGAATCTTCGCGGTCAGAGGAAGACTCCCTACCCTGGAGGCCAGGGCCGGCCACCCGGACCAGACTCTTGGTGTGCTGCCCGAGGGGTCTTCCCCGCCTCTCAGCATGGCACTTCTTCAACCACCCGTTCAGTGCGCGTTGGCACCCATCCTGAAAGGAGCACGGCGCGGGTCGGTCCGCGCGTCCTGCGCAGGGAGGCTGCGCCCCGAAAGCGCACGTTTCGCTCCTACCAATCCGCGCCCGTGGGCACGAAGGGGGCCCAGGTGTAGGGATGGGCCTGGCGCAGGGTCGATTCGGTGGGGTGAGCGAGGGCCTGTTGAAGGACTTTCACCTGGGCATTCCTCAGGGCCTGGGCCACCGAGCCCCCGTTCCCGGACAATTCTTTGTGGAAGGCCACCATCACGGGCCCCGTGTTCTCATCGGAGATCGACCACAGGGTGGCCATCACCCGCGGGACTCCGCTGACCTGGAAGGCCCGGGTCATCCCCACGATCCCCTCGCCGCCGGCCAGGTTCCCCAAGCCGCTGCGGCAGGCGCTCATCACCACCAGGTCGGCCTGGATGCGGCTGCGATAGACGTCTCGGGCCAGGACGAAGCCGTTGTAGGGAGGGGCCTCCGGGCACATCACCAGGCCGCTCAGCAGCGGGTTGCGGTTGTCCACGAAACCGTGGGTGGCCAGGTGGATCGTCTGGAAGCGGCCAGAGGTGACATCCTGGAAGAAGGTGCTCTCGCGGCACTCGGGACCCGCGCGCAGGCGGTTTCGGGCATCCAGGGCCCGGATCGCCTCCCCCTCGGCCCGGGCTCCGGGCAGGTCGGCGAACTGGTCGTGGGCCACCCGCAGCACCGAGCGCCTGCGTCCGGTTTCGGTCCGGGCGCCGGAGGTCACGGGGGCGGCGTAGACCAGGGATCCGTTCGCCCCTGGCGGCTCTTCCAGCCCGCCGTCGGCCCTTGGGCTTGCCAGCAGGCTGGCCGACTGGGCATAGAAGAGGGGATGCCTCTCGACCAGGTAAGCGGATTCCAGCCACCTCCCGGTGCGTTGCTGGCGGATGGCAGCCAGGGTTTCGGGCGACAGGCCCTGACGCGGGCCGGTCGTCAGCATGCTGAAGGGCAGGTAGTAGAGCGGGCCGTCGGGCACGATGCCCACACGGGTTCCGGGCGCCAGTTCGGCCTCGACCGGAGCCACCAGGGCCTCATGGAGCTTCTCCAACTCGCGATAGGGAAGGGCCTCCAGTGCCGCCAGCCCCAGGTCGCTCTCTGCTGGAAGGCGGAGCAGGCCTGCGCGTTGACCGTCGCCGAGCACGTCGGTCAGCCAGGCCCGCCGCACCGGCAGCGTCCGGCAGGTCATGGACCGGGCTGAGACGGTCCAAAGCCAGGTCTTGTCCTGGGCCACGAAGTAGCTCAGCAGCGTCACGTCGGCGGGGAGCCTCGCCTGGATTTCCTCCAGGCTGCAGGGAGGCACCTCTCCGGCTTCAACCCGCACCTGGCCGCGCCGGAGGATTTCCAGCAGGGCGCAGGCGCGGGCCCGTTCCGAGACCTGGAAGGCCTCTCGGGGCCGTTCCATTTCCAGCAGCAGGTCGATCAGCTCTTCGAAGACCGGGTGCTTGTCGCTGGCGAAGGTGGTCTTCAACTCCTCCGTCGACAGGTTGCCGCGGATCTGCTCCAGCAGGCTCACGGCGTGGCGGTAGCGCTCCAGGGCGGCGGGCTGGTCTCCTCGGGCCCGGGCCAGGCGGCCCAGGCCGAAGCTGGCTCGCCAGGCCAGGTCGGGCATCGGGCTGGCCGGGGCCTGGGCGGCCTGGAGGACCTGGCGGAAATCTGCCTCAGCCTCGTCCAAAAGCCCCTGTTTGATGTGGAGTTCGCCAAGGCCGACCCCCAGCCAGCCTTGGCTGGTCAGGTCGGCGCTTGGGGCCAGGAGGGTGCGGGCGACTTTGTAGTGCTCGTCCGCTGCCGGGAAGTCTGCATCCTGGCAGGCCAGGGCACCCAGTTGCAGTTGGACGGCGGCCAGCACCGGGGCCGACAGGCGCAGGGCCTGATCCCCCTGGAGGACCTGCAGTTCGCGTCGGGCCTGTCCGGGCTTGTCCAGCATGCGGTAGGCCAGCGCCCTGTTCAGGCCCAGGGGGCCCCGCAGGGTGGGCGGCAGTTGAGCCTGCCCGCTCTTGAGGCGCCTTTCCACGTCGTCCATCCGGGCCAGGGCCTGTTCGAAGCCTCCCAGGCGAAGATGGAGCCACGCCGTCTGCAAGGCGGCCTGCATCTCGCCTTGGACCAGGTCCGCCTCCGCAAAGGCGGTTGCAGCCTGTTCGAAGAGATCCAGGGCCTGGTCATGGTTCCCCTGGTCGGCCAGCATGCCGCCCAGGTTGAGCAGGAGCTTTCCGCGCAAGGAAGAGTCCGGCATCGCGGCCGCCAGGGCCTGTGCCTGGTCATAGAGCCGGTGCGCCTGGGCCGGGTGGCCGTCCTGCCAGGCCAGATTCCCCTGGTTCACCAGGAGGGCGGCCTGCAACGTCGTCTTCTGTGTCGAGTCCGGTTCCCGGAACAGAAGATCGCCAGCCTGCTGGTAGTAGTGCCGGGCCCTGGGGTAGCGGGCTGCCGAGAAGTAGAGGTTCCCCAGGTTGAGCAGGACCCGGGCGCGGCCCTGGAGGTCCCCAGCCCTGAGAAAGAGCCGTTCGGCCTCGGTCAGGTCCCGCAGGGCGCGTTCGTAGTGCCCCAGGGCCTGCGCGGTGCGGCCCGTCTCGTTGAGGGTCACTGCCAGCGCAGAGACCTTCTTCCCCAGCCGGGCCGCATCCAGGGCTCGGCCCCGCACGACCAGGGCTGCTTCCAGGTTGCCGCGGGATTCGAAAACCTCACCCAGCAGGAGATGCACACGCACGGCCAGATCCCCGTCCCGAGTCGGAGAGACCCTGTTGGCGCAGGCTTCCAGGATTTGCTGGGCCTCCTCCCATGCGCAGCTCGCCACCGCCTGCTCGGCCTGGCTCAGCAGTTGGGCGGGGTCGGGGGATCCAGCGTGGAGGACCGGGGCCCAGGCCAGCATCAGGAGTGCGAGGGGGGCGGCCAGCAGGCGGGGGAGGCGCATGGGCAGGTCTTTCGTGTTCACCGAAATCAACCCTTCGAGATTTTTCGCCAAGGAAGGAATGGAGAAGAGAGGATGCGAAGTGGTTGCGTGGCCCTGCACCTGATCCAGGCTGCAGGGACCGAAAGCCCGGACCCTTTCCGGCCCGGACTGACTGAGAGCAAGGGAAGGCTCGCACAGGCGGGCTGTGGATGGGATGCTTCTTCGGTTGAGGCTTGGGTGCCGGCCGGCTTGTGTCTCGCAGGTCCTTTTCGGAGGACTCCCTCATGCATGACCGGGCTTTCCTGGTCAAACATCTGAGGCGCTTCCCCCTTTTTAGTGCAGTGGACGAGACCAAATTGGTCAAATTGATTGGCCGGTTGCGTCCCAGGCAAGTCTGCGCATCGGAGCCCGTCTTCCTTCAGGGCACGGATGGCGACGAGTTGTTCCTGATAGTCTCGGGTATGATTCGGATCGTATTGGAGCCTGCGGGGGCACGCGAGGTCACCCTGGCCATGCTGACGGCGGGGGACTTCTTCGGAGAAATGTCCCTGCTGGATGGCAAACCTCGCTCGGCGGCTGCATATGCCGTCGAGGACTGTGAGCTGCTCTCCTTGCTCCGCTCGGATTTCTTCGAGGTCATGAATGGCTCGCCCGAGTCGATTCGCCGCCTGCTGGCCCTGCTCTCGGGAAGGCTCAGGCAGACCAACGACCGCCTCCAGAGCGTCTCGCTGCTCTCGGTTCGCCAGCGGCTGGCCGGTCTTCTTTGCGACCTGGCGCGGACTCGCGGACATTCCGAGAACGGGCGCGGCATCCTTCTTCCCAAGGACGTGAACCACCCCAGCCTGGCCAAGATCCTGTCCACTTCGCGCGAGACGGTGACCCGGGAACTGGCCGAACTGCGCGCCCAGGACCTGGTGGCCCAGGAGGGGCGTCGGATTCGCATTCTCCATGTTGAGGGCCTGGAGGCCTTGTTGGGCCGGCAGGACTCGGCCTCTTGACTGTCCTGCGGACGGTACCAATCCTCACTGACCCCTCGCCCGATGGCGGCGTATCCTGCCTTGGGAAGGCATGGACCTGGCCACCGGGGGAGGGAGAGGAGTCCGGGGCCTGGGGGCGGGTCGCCTCGCACCCGCCCCGGCCCCCAGTCTCTTTTCGCCATCTGCCCTCTGGATGAGAGGGGCATTGGGGGAGCGGCGGTCGAGGGGGGACACGCGGTCGATTGGAGGACGGGTCCATGTCTTTATCGATGGGGGTTCCAGGTCGGGGTTCCGGGGGGACCAGACGAGGTCGCTTCAAAGGGTTGGTCCGCCTGATGGCCGTCGGGCTGCTGGGCTTGCTGGCAACCGGGCTGGGGGGCTGCGGCGGTGGCTCGGGGGATGTGGGCCTCGGATTCTCCTACCCCGAGTTCCCCAGCTTCCCCTCCAAGGCGCCCATCCGGGTTCCCCAAGAAGTGGCCACCATCAGCGAGGCCGTGGAGAGCGCCAGCCCCGGGGACACGATCCTGGTCTCTCCGGGCGTCTACAAGGAGACGGTCAATGTCGGCTGCAGCGACCTGCAGATCGTGGGCACCGACCGGGACACGGTGATCCTGGAGGCCCTGCCCGACACTGGGGCCATCGCCATCGGCAGTGGCGTCCAGAACGTCCGCATCGCCACGATGACGATCCGGCCGGACCCCAACACGCCGACCGAGCCCCTGGCGGAAGCCCCGCGGGTCACCTCTTCCTCCCAGGAAACTCGTGAGAATCTTCTGGCCCGCGATTGGCCGATGGTGGATATCTCGGCGATTGCTCTGTCGCAATACCTGGCCGCGCTGTCGGAAAACGCTGACGTTTTCGCCTCTTTGAGGATGCCAGACCAGACCCTGATTCAGACCGTCGGTGACGGCCTGACGAGCGGGGTCTGGTTGGAGAGCCTGACTGTCGGAGTTCTCAAGGACGGAGCAGTAGATTTCACGGCGGGAGCTCATCTCCAGGGGGTTTCGGGTGCCGTCGTCCGGGACTGTTCCTTTCAGGGTATGAGTTTCGGCCTCTCGATGCGGGGGTCGAGTGGGGTCGTTGGGGACTGCTCTTTCAGCACGGGTACTATGGGGATTCTGGTCGACGAGGCTCCCCAACAGGTCACGCTGAACCAGAACCAGGTCCACCTTCCTCCCCGGGCTTCAGATTCCGCCGGGCAGATTGGAATCGCGGGATTTCTCAGCCCGATATACGCCACCGGGAACGATGTCCAAATTAAGGGGACGCAGGCAGGTTACGTCTCAGGAATGTTCTATCACGGATCTCCGGACGTTGTTGTCTCTGAGAATCACATCAAGTGCAGCGCTGACATTGTTGGGAAGAGCAAGACGAATGTAGACGGTCTGGTCCTTGACAATGTTGAGAGACTGGAAGTCTCTGAGAACAAGGTCGAAGTCATCGGGACCGATCGCTCCAGCACGATCGCAGGAGCTCTCTTTTATCAATGTGAGGCCGGTGCTGTTCAGCGGAATGAAATCACAACCGATTGTGGGGTTGAAGATCTCGAAACCTTGCCAATCCAATATTCCTCGGCGTTGTGGGAGTCTCGATTGTCCGTAAGCGAGAACACCTGCCGCAGCGGGGCCTATGGTTGGAATATACTTGCCCACCAGTATGAAGGGGAGATTTCAAAGAACGTGTTCCATGTTCCGGCCAGCGGCATCGCTGTCGATTTGTCTGATGCCAGGGGAACGGTCTTTGAGAACCAGTTCTTGGGTGATGAGTTGTGTCTTTCTGTAATTGTGGCCAGTTCACTGGAGGGAGCGTGCGATGTCGATGTGCAGAGCAACGTCGTGAACGTTCCAGCCAGGGTGGGCCTGATATTTGCTGGGTCTCATCTGGAGTATTCCTGTCGCGGCAACGAGATAGAATTGAAGCCATTCAACGCTCAGTCTTATCCTGGAGAAATTTCGGTTGGGATAAGAGCAGCTCTGGGGTGCCAAGGAGATATCACTGAGAACCAAATTTCTGTGCCAGGCAATGGAGATGGTCTTGGCGTCTTGGCCATCGACAGTCCGATCGAATTGAAAGAGAATGTTATCGATGCGGAAGGTCTTATCCGGGCAGGGATCTCGGTTGTCTCAAATTCGTTCTCCCAGAGCGTGCAGGTGTTGAGCAACAGCATTTCTGGTCCGGTCAAGCGTGGGATTTCCTGCGAAGGAATCCTGAGAGTCGTGTGTCGGGACAACACATTGGATCTCAGGCCATCCGGCCAACAACCCCCGTCGTTGTTCGTCGTCAATGGAATCTCGCTCGACACGACTGCCCCAGTTGTCTGCGCAGATAACAATATCAGCATCAAATGGGCAACTGACGGGGTCGGGATCGGAGCCTATGCGCCAACACTTGATGTCATCGGCAACGAAATCGACGTCGAAGGGACCATCAGCTCTGGAATGGACCTCTGGGCGCAAGCGACTTCCCCGGATGGGCCATCCAAGATCCAGGGCAATCGCCTGGACCTTGATGGCGCCCTGGTCGGATTGATGTGCGATGGCATGGACCTGGCATGCAGCTACAACCAGGTTGAGATTCGACCTCCTGGATCAGGTCAGGCAACCGCTGCTCGCTCAGGAATCCTGCTGTTGGGGAAAGGCGTCTGCAGTGGAAACCAGGTGACTCTTTCGGATGGTCTCCGTCAGGGTGCGGGTATAGAGTTGTACTCTGTCAACAGCATTGTCTGCACCGATAACCAGGTGAAGATGTCGAACACGATGACCATGGCCGACGGAATCAAGTCATCCGGTTCTGAAACCCGTATCTTGAGGAACAATGTCAGCGGTATCGGGGCGGACAAACCGAGTTCATATGGGGTTACGGTCTATGGCCTCCAGACGACAGTCCAGGACAACGTCCTCGGACAGGATGGGCCTTTGACCTGTGGGGTCAATATTTCCCCAGTGGAGGATTGGTGCACGGCAACCCTGAGAGGTAACAGGATCGATTCTGAGAAGTTCGGTGTTCGCAGTCAGTCAGGCGCGGTTCTGTATTGTCTGGAAAACGTGTTGAGAGTGGTCCCCCGAGATCCCTATATGGCAGAGTCACTGGCCGGAATCAGGCTGGATGACGTTGCAGAGGCGACGATTGTTCGTAATCGCATCTCTTCTCTCGGAGACTATGGTATCGCGTTGGACCAACGAAGCTCCAGTATGTGGGCTGCAAACAACATCCTGTATGGAGGATACTTGTCCATGGCCGCGTCGACTGCGCCTGGAGGCCTCAAGCCGATAAGCATTGTCTCCAATAATGTTCTTGCAGGCGATTTCGCTGGAATATATGTCGCGTCGCAGGCGCCGGTATATGGATTGCAGGTTTTCAGCAACCTGGTCTTGTCTTCGCTGGTAGGTTTGAACTGTGAAGAATCGATAAATTCGGATTATAATTTTATCGCATCAGAGTATCCTTATTTCGGTTCCTTGCCCGGGGCGCATGATTTGTTTGGCGACCCGCATGTCTTGGAATCCGTGGAATTTCGCCTGGGCCCGGGGTCACCCTGCGTGGATTCCGGAATTGACGATCCAGACTATGACGACGTCATCCCTCCCGGACTAGGCACCGTTCGCAATGATATCGGCGCGTATGGTGGGCCACTGGCCGGCGTGATCCCTGCCGAGACCGCGTCGAGCGACCAATCCGGACAAAGGCACTTGAGGACCACTCGCGGGTCATCCACCGGGAGGCTTCCCCAGTCTGGATTCTCACTCGTGCCGGAACCGCAGACTGACACTCGGTCGGTGCGGGCGGACACGGGAAGGAAGTATCAAGAAGCCAGAGCGCGACGGGAGCAGGCCAGAGCCGCCGCTCGAACTCAGATGGAGGCCATTCTGAAGAGCCTCCCCCGCAGCAAGCGAGGTGCACTGTGACCCGCCACGCCGTCTCCCAATCCACCCATCCCACCCGCAGCCACCTTGCGGTCCTGCTCGTCCTGCTCTTCTGCCTGGCCGCGCCGCTCGCGGCCCGGGCCCAGGCCCAGGCGCCTGGGGAGGAGGCGGTCCTGGCCGGTGCGGGCAGCGTGACCTGGTCGACCGGGGTGGTGCAGGTCCAGGAGCGCCCTGTGCAGGGGCCGACCTTCACCCGGGACACGAAGCCCTTCGCCTTGTCGGCGAACGACTGGACGCAGTCGGACTACTCCACCTCGCTTCTGCCCTGGACGCTTGCCGCGCCCGGACAGGGGCTGCCCGACGGTGCGGCCGTGGCCACGGGAAGCGACTCCGGGACCCGGCTCTCCTTGCCTGAGGGAGTCCAGATCCAGTTGGACCAGGACTCGGCGGTGATCCTGCCGACCCGGGATGCCCCTGACCGTCTGCGCCTGGAGAAGGGGCGGGCCTGGATCCGCACCCGCCGGCCGCTGACCTTGCAGACCGCCCAGGGTGAGGTCCGCCTGACGGGGACCGAGGTCGTGCTGAGCGCCGGGCCGACGGCCACCGCGGTGACCCTGGTCGAGGGCCAGGCCCGTCTGGGGGGGCGGGAACTCCAGGCGGGTCAGGAGGCCACGCTGGGCGAGGGCTCCGGACCCGTGCGCGTGGTCGAGATCGACCTGGACACCCGGCGCTCCTGGGTCCGCGAGCGGGTGGCTCCCGACGCCTTCGCCCTGCGCCCCTTCTACGCTGACGAGGCCCGTCGGGGGGAGGCTCGCCGGCAGGCGATGGCCACCCTGGAGGCCGAACCCAGCGATGCAGGCGCCCTGATTGAGATGGCCCGGGTCTATCTGGACGAGGGGCGCCCCGAGGACGCCGCCTCGGCCCTCGACCGGGCGGGTTCGGATTCTCGGGTCATGCCCGTCCGGGGGCGAGCGCACCTCCTGAAGGGTGACCATGACCAGGCTCGCCAGGTCCTGGAGACCTGGCTCTCACAACCCGGGGAAGAGGAGGCAGCCAACCGGCTCCAGCCCAACCTGGATCTGGGCATCGCGCTGTGGGCGGGAAGTGACCTGGATGGGGCTCGCCGGCATCTGGAGACAGCGCTCCGACTGGCGCCGGAAGACCCATATGCGCTGGCCACCACGGGGTATCTGGTCGATTTCCAGGATGGAGACTCTCGACGGGCCGCCGAGCGGCTGCGCCGGGCCATTCAGGCCATCCCCGAGCAACCGCTCTTCCACAGTCAACTCGGCGATGCCTACGCCAGCCTGGGCCAGACGGGCGCTGCCGTGGCGCAGTACCGTCGGACCCTGGACCTCGATCCCGAGGCTGATTCCAGCACCTGGCTGCGTCTGGGCTCTGCCTATACCCGGTCGGGCCAGACCGACCAGGCCCTGGAGGCCTTCTCCAACTATCGCCAGCGCTCGCTCTCGCCGGCAGCGGAGGTACACGCCTCCCTGTCCTCGGGCTATGCGGCGCTTCTCGACGATCGACTGGACGAAGCCTGGGCCGAATCGAACCAGGCCTTGGCGGCCAGCCAGGCCCTGGACCCTTCCTTGCAGTTTCTGGCCCTGGATCTGCAGGGGCTGGTGCTGACCCGGCAGCGCGACTACACCAAGGCCATCCAGCAGTATCGCGCGGCGCTGGACTTGAGGCCCGGGGACCCCTTCGTCACCAATGACCTCGGCCTGGCGATGCTGGATACCGGCGAACAGACCACGGCCCTGGAGCTTCTGACCCAGGCCCGCCAGCGGATGCCCTCCTCGGCGGCGGTGCGCGCCAATCTGGGAATGGCCTCGGCCCTGCTGGGCATGCCCCGGCGGGCTCAGGCCGAACTGGAGCAGGCCGTGGCCTTGTCTCCGGGTCAGGGTCATCTCTGGGATACGCTCAGCGATGTCTATGAGCAGCAGGACATGGTGGATGCCGCTGGCCGGATGCGGATGCAGGGGCGTATGCTCAGCCCGCTCCTGATCGCTCCCCGGCCGCTGCAGTTCGAGCTGGGAGCGGATGTCTCCGAATCCACGGGGCCCTCGTATCAGGCGGCTGTGTCCGGGCGCACGGGGAACGTCGCGCTCAGCGGCCGGAGCAACCTCGACCGGGCCCTGGCCGGCGCCAACCAGCCCACCTCCCAGACCCAGGGGCTCGCCGATCTGCGCCAACAGGCCAAGGTCCTGGGGGGCTCAGCCGAACTGGGTTGGATGATGTCGCCTTCCGACCGCCTGTGGGTCAGCTACTATGGCGGCCCCTTCGAGGTCCGCGGGGTGGGCCAGAAGACCCTGTCGACACCCCAGGATCTCAACGTCGGCTACTACCGCGAGCTGGGCCCCTCGACTGGTCTGTGGTTGCGCTATCGCACCCTGGCGCTTTCTCAGCAGTTCGATGCCCAGGACCCTTCCTACGCCAGGGGCGTCATCGCCGACACCCACTCCGACCTCTCCGAGCAGAGCCTGGAGGTCCGTCTGGACCAGCAGTTGAGCCACTCCAACACGCTCAGCCTGGGCTATGCCACGCTGAGTGCCGACGTGGGAACCCGGACGCTCAATATCTCGCCCAACCGGAACACCGAGACCGACCTGAACCAGAACGTGACCCGGTTCTGGCTGAGCGACCGCTGGCGCATGGGCCGTGACTGGTCGTTGGATCTGGGGGCCACCTTTGACCAGGCGAAGGAGCAGAGCCTGGTCCACTCCTACGGCCGGTCGGGAAACCTGGTGGCCACCACCCCGATCCAGGGCAGCGGCAGCACGGTGAATCCGTTCATGGGTCTGCGCTACCGCCCTTCCCTGGGGGCGCATCTGGACCTGACCGTCCTGCGTCAGAGCGACATCGGCCAGCGGGTGGCCGATTCTCTGCACCTGAGTGGCACTGAGGCGACCAGCAGCGTGGCCCTGCAGTCCCGCTCGCGCCTGTACTCCTACAACTACCTGCTGCCGGCCCTGGTGTCGAGCACCACCCTCTTCCCGCTGGACCAGACCGACATGGTGGCCATGGACGTCAACAGCCCGACGGGGATCGCCCTGCCCTACTGGGACTATCGGTTGAGCTACGGGACCGAGGTGGGCGCCAACACCTACCTCTCGGCGCAGCTCTTCCGCAGCGAGGTCTTCCCCACGGATGTCGATCTGACCAGCCCGTCCGCGATTCGGGCCCCCTGGAACCTGTCCAACCGCAGCCGTCTGCAGGGGGGACAGGTGCAACTGGAGTGGTGGAACTCCAGGGACGCCGTGGCCAGCGTGGACTACAAGTACCGGGACTACCGTTTCCTGGACGGACCGCAGGCCCGCGACTTCTGGCTGCAGGTGCCGGCCCATGACGTGCAGGTGCGGATGGTCAAGCAGGTGGCCTCCAACCTGGCCTTCGAGGTGGCCCCGGAGTGGCAGAGCCGGGTCCTGCTTCAGCAGGGGATGTTCGTGCCGGACAACCTGACGACCAACCTGCTGCTGCACTGGACCCCGGTGCCCGAGACCCGGCTGTCGGTTGGCTACGAGAACCTGTTCTCGATCAACCCGACCCTGGCCAAAGGGTGGCTGATGGTGCTGCGGGCGCGGTTCTGACACTGAGGGAAGGATTCGTCCTGCCAGTTCGGAGGCAGTTCGTCGCCTTCACCACAACCCCACCGAGAACAAGAAGGGAAGGACAGAATGAAGGCTCGAACACGCGGGCTGCCCCTGGCTGGGACCGCAATCATTGGAGTGCGCTGGCACCTGCTGGTCTGTCTCCTGCTTGGCTCCATCGGCCTGCTCTGTGGATGCGGTGGGGGGGGAGGGGATACGCCCGACACGGGACTGCAGGGGGCGGGAGAAGTCACCGTGGCGCAACAGGCGCGCCAGGGCCCTCCTGGACCGCCGAGCCTGGAGGATTGGCAAGGGCGCCTGCCTGCTCCCAGGGCACTGTCGCTGACTTCCGAGGACCTGGCGGCTGGCCTGGAGCCCGGTCAGACCTCCGGAGTTCTTGAACTCGAGGCCGGATGGAACATGGTCTCCTTCCCGCTCTCCGAGGTGACCGATCTGGCCCTGGGGGAGGGAGTCCTGGGCTCTGTCTTCAGTTGGGATCCGGGGACTGGTTCCTACCAGCCGGCGGATCTCAATCTGCCTGGCGATGTTGCCGCTGGTGAGGGGACCGGTCGCGGCTTCTGGATCTACAGCAACCAGGCCTCACAGATTCAATACGCCGGGTGGCCTAACAGCGGTGTGCACACTGAGACGGATGTGACCCTGCATGCCGGGTGGAATCTGCTGGGATTCCCGTTTGACAAAGCTCAGGCCTATTCGGCCGTGCAGATGTGGGATTCAGAGGGCGCAAAGTGGCAGACTCTGCCGGAATCAGTCAGCCAGGCATTGCCCTCCCCCGAAGGGCAGAGCAGCATGGCCTACGCCTGTGGATATCTCTACGAGGGCCAGGATTACCATCCAGTGGACCTCTCGGTCGGAACAGGCACCTTCAAGGTCGGCAGGGCGATGTGGGTGTACGTTTTCCGGGACGGAGAGGTCTCCATGCGCTTTGCGACGCCTGCCCCCACCCTGCTGACGCTGGCCGTGACGCCCTCAACTCCTTCCTTGATTGTGGGAGCAGAGCATCAGTTCCAGGCCATGGGCACCTACTCAGATGGCTCGACCAGGGATCTGACCCCTGAAGTGGAGTGGACCTCTTCGGATACGACGGTGGCCACGATCGACAACTCCGCAGGTGCCAATGGCCTGGTCAGGATGGTGAGTTCCGGCGAGACGGTCATCACGGCTACCGAGCCCGATACTTCGGTTTCGGGCGGCACAAAGCTCGTGGTCGTCGCTCCCGGAAGCCTGAAGTGGTCGTGCGACCTGAGGAGCACTGGCTATGTCTATCCTTCTCCAGCAATAGGGGCCGATGGAACCCTCTATGTCGGCTTCGGGGGGGGCAGCGGTTATGGTCTGTTACGGGCCTTCAGTCCGGCTGGCCGCGAGAAGTGGCAGTTGGTAGGCGGAGGGGGAACCGTCTCTTCCCCGGCAGTGGACTCCGACGGTAATGTCTACGTGGGGACGGGCAGTGGCTATCTCTATGCCTGTCAGGCGAATGGGGCCTGGAAGTGGGGGCAGTGGGATGTCAATCTTGGAGACTCTATCGATTCTTCTCCTGCGATCGGAGTCGATGGCACGATCTACGTCGGCGCGACCAACGGATACAATGGAGAGAACTTCTATGCAATCAGGACCAATGGAAGAGTGAAGTGGACCTTCCGGACCAGGGGCCTGGTCCGGACAGCCCCGGCTGTGGCGGCGGATGGCACGATCTACGTCAGTTCCAGTGACTTCGTCGTGGATTCCTCGGGTCGTCTCAA
>DCTU01000332.1:38365-38486 GCA_002329445.1 bacterium UBP9_UBA1432 | reverse complement strand
CTGATGGAACCATATATCTCGGCTGTGACGACGGCTATCTGTATGCCATCGATCCCGCTGGGGCCCAGAAATGGAGGTTCCATACCGACGACTGGGTTCGCTCGTCTCCAGCTATCGCCGC
>DCTU01000332.1:38037-38246 GCA_002329445.1 bacterium UBP9_UBA1432 | reverse complement strand
CCTGCGGTGGAAATTCAACGCCGGCGGCGCGATTACATGCTCTCCGGTGATAGGGGCCGACGGCACCATCTACATCACTTCAGCGTCTGGCAAACTGTACGCCATCTATGGTTCAACCCCCCTGGCCGATGGGCCGTGGCCCATGTTCCACCACGACCCGCGACATACCGGACGTCAGTGATCCCGGGTGGGTTTCCAGGTACCCCGCC
>DCTU01000332.1:27750-38031 GCA_002329445.1 bacterium UBP9_UBA1432 | reverse complement strand
GTAGAGGAGATTGCTTTGCGATGACCATCAGGATTTGGCCACGGACTCCGACCGCCGATGAAGTGGAACGAGTCGAGTCTTGGGGGGGTACGATCCTGATGAGTGAGGAGTGGTCGGTCGTGTCTATATGATTGATGTCTTGCAATGGAGAACGCCGTCGTCCTGCTTCGGCTTGACGGGGAAGATGATTGTGCCCACTGGGATGGGCGCAAGGTTGCGGAGGGAAGAACGTTGATGAGTACAGACCATCGTTGGAGTATCTTCTTGGCGAGGGGCCTGCGCCTCTTGACCCTGGCCTGCCTGTTGCTGACCTTCGGGTGTGGAGGAGGGGGCTCTGACAATGCAGCGCTCCACCCCTGGCCGGCCACGATTGCGGCCACGGAGGCGCCCCGCGGTGGTCCCCCGTCTCCTCCCTCCCTGCCCGCTTTCGACCCGCAGGCATTGACCCGCGTGGTCACCGCTGGGCCCCTGTCAGAAGATGTCCCGGTCTACACATTGGAGTTGTCGCAGGGGTGGAACATGGTCTCCCTGCCGGTGGTGCAGGTGACCTCGGCTGTCCTGGGGGCGGGGATTCATCCCACGGCGTTTGCCTGGGACCCCGGGGCAGGGAATTACGACCCGGTAGAATTGGGCACTCCCGCTTCGCTGAACGCCGGGACCGGAACAAGACGAGGTCTCTGGGTCTATTCCAGCCAGGCGTCCGAGCTTCAGGTCACCGGGACCCCCAACAGCGGTTACGGCCCCGATATCTATGCGGATTTGCACTCGGGCTGGAACCTGTTGGGAGTCCCCTACCTGGACTCCCGACCCTTCTCGGAAACCCAGGTTCGGGGCGCCTCGGGCCAGATTCTGTTCCTGGCCCAGGCGGCGGGGCTTGAGGTCGCTCCTACAGACCCGGCCATCCTGATGTACGGGTATGGCTTTGTCTATGACGGTTCCGACTACGACTCTGTGGGCCTGAACAATCCCGAGAACTCCTTCGCCTTCGGTCAGGCCATGTGGGTCTACGTCCATGGCGATGGAACCCGGTTGTGGTACCAGATCCCCGCCCCGCCAACTCCCGACGTGACCTTCAGGGCCACCCTGGAGGAAGGCGCCACCTTGGTGGCGGTGGATCAGGAGGGCAACCTGTTCACCGGAAAGTCGGCTTCCGAGCCTTCGCCTTCGCCTTCGCCGATGCTGCGCCTGACCTTGGAAGACGAAGGCCCTGGGCCGCAGATCCTGGCCCTGCCCGCCGGCGCCACTTATCGCTTCTACGTCATGATGGGGGGCGGCATCTACCCGCTCTATGAGGGCGAGGTCAACCGCTTCCAGGTCAACGATTCCCTGGATTTCGACTTCGGGACCCTGGACCTGGTGGAGGGCCGGGCGGTGCCTCAGAATCCACCCACCTCGGGGGGGGGAGTCGTGGGGGACGGAGAGGACCACACGGCGCCTTCCTTTGAAGACCCGGGCCTGGTCGGACAGACATTGGACGTGCTGTTGGAGTCGGGTGCCAAGGCCCTGAACGCCCGCTCCTTCCTCCTGGCTCGGGCCTATCTGGGCGCCGCCCATCGGCTGGCTGGAGACACGCAGTCCCAGGAAGCTGACGCCGCCCGGTTCTTGTTCGCTCTGGCCCGCGTGGTGGCGATGGGGCAGGAATACTATTCCGACGGGGTCGATGACGGCCTGAACGACTTGGGAGACTTCCTGGATGCGGCGGGCTTCGATTTGGCTTACCGCAGCGACGGAAACAACCTGGTGCCACCGGCCACTTTCCCGGCGACCACGCCGACGGGAGAGCAGGCGCGGGTTTTTCTGGCCACCCGCGTGCGCTCGGAACTGGAAGCGGCGCTGCGTGAGCTGGACCTCATCTCTCCATCCTTCCAATACCGCGTGAACGTCCAGGGCGGGATGCTGGCGCCCAATGGTTATGAGGTGGACTATGGGGACGTCCTGGCGGTGCGGGCGGCCTGTCGGGGGGGCCTGGCCGGAGTACTGCTCTTGGCCAGCTATGACCTCGGCGGCAACTTCACGGATCAGTTGAACGCAGGCATATTGACCATCGAGAGCTTCCTGGCTGCCTTCCCCACGGCCCTGAACCACAAGGATGTGACGTTGCCGGCTCTGGCCGGTCAGCATCTGGACCAGGCCCTGGTGGACCTGGCGGCCGCCTTCGACCATATCGTGGCCGAGGAGGACCCGCAGGAGGACGACCTGCTCAATACGCCCGACCTCCTGAAGGTCCAGGAGTATCGCGGACGAGTGGACACCTGGCGGCAGGCCCTGAGGCAGGCCACGGAGGTGCAGGACCCGGAGGGCAATACGGCCACTGTGGAACTGGCCCGCCTCTTTGACGCGGATGGACTGGCCTTGCGTCCGTTCCTGTGCCCCTACGACGGAGACGAACCGGCCGGCCCCTTCCAGGGCCATCCCTTCGGAGACGTCTACCACGGCTTCACTCCGGGCGGGCCGATGGATCCCAACTTCGATGGGGATGAGGACGGCTTGCCGGATCTTCTTTCCACCGGAGAACCAAGCCTGGTGGCTCGTTGGCAGGACGTGGCCCCCGCGGGGCAGGTGGTGCAGGCCTTGGCACGGAGCGCAGACGGCAACACCATCTTTGCGCTTTGTGGCAACAACGGCATTCCTCGCTCCGTCTCGGTGGTGACTGCGGCAGGTGCAGTGACGGGAGGATGGAGCCTGCCATGGCCTGTGGCGACACCCTCATCATGGGGCTATCAGTCCGATCTGGCCGTCGACCCGGATGGCAACGTCACGGTTCTGGCCAGTTGGTATAGCCTCTATCCGGAGAATGCGCGGCGCCGGGAGTTCTGTCGCTACACCCCGACGGGGACCCTGCTGGAACGAGGAAATTGCATGAGTCCGGTTCCTGGCCTGACCGGCGAGGTTCTGTCTTCGCTCTCGGAAGGGCTTTCGCACGGAGTGGGCGTGGACCCCAGCGGTCGCGCCTGGACCTGGGGCTACAATTGGTATGGCCAGTTGGGGGATGGCACCAGTCGGTCAAATGAGGTGGCCAGGCCGATTCCTGGGTTCACCGGCGTGGCAGCCGCAGCGGCTGGTCGTTTTCACACGCTCCTGTTGAAGGGGGATGGCACCGTCTGGGCCTGCGGCCAAAATGGCGGCGGCCAGTTGGGGAACGGCACTTATATCGGGCAGCCTGTGCCCGTCCAGGTGCAGGGCCTGTCTGGCGTGGCTGCTCTGGCCGCAGGCTTCAACCACAGCCTGGCCCTGAAGCAGGATGGCACGGTCTGGGCCTGGGGCGACAATGCGCGTGGCCAGTTGGGGGACGGCAGCAAGACGACCCGCTCGATCCCGGTCCAGGTGCAGGGCCTGGCCGACGTGGTGGCCCTGGCGGCGGGCCCCTATCACAACCTGGCCCTGAAGCAGGATGGCACGGTCTGGGCCTGGGGCGAAAACGGCGGTCGTCTGGGGGATGGCACCACGACGAGCCGGTCGACTCCGGTTCAGATGTATGGCCTGTCGGAGGTGGAGGCGCTGGCCGCAGGAGACTCGCACAGCCTGGCATTGAAACGGGACGGCACGGTCTGGGCCTGCGGATCCAACCGATACGGGGAGTTGGGGGATGGCACCACGACGGACCGGTTGACTCCGGTGCAGGTACAGGGTCTGGCCAATATGACAGACATCGCCGCTGCCCCGAACGTTTCCCTGGCCATGGACGCTCTGGGCCAGGGGTTTGGGTGGGGCCGGAATGATGACCGGCGGCTCGCCTTGGATCTCGCCGCAGACCCTCAGCCCTTGCCGGTGGAGCTGTTCTCGGCGCCTGGAGGTCGGATTGTTGGCGGTGGTCGGCTCCTGGTGCAGCTCGCCGATGGCGCCCTGTGGCGTCTCGGGATCGAGGCCCTCTTCCCTCTTGGGAATGACAGGGAGTCTGGTGCTCCTCCCACTTCCCTGGTCTGCCTGGGCGAGGGCAGGTTCCTGGCCTTGGTTGGGGACCACTTGGAGATTTGCGATGCCTCGGGCATCTGCATCTGGTCCGCCGGCAGTCGCGGGAACGGTGCCGGGCAGTTCGACAATCCGTCCGGCATGGACTTGGGGCCTGACGGCGCCATCCATGTCTCGGATGCCGGGAACAACCGTTTTCAGCGCTTCAGTCCCGAGGGGCAGTTCCTGGGTTCCTTCCCGGCAACTGGCGCCTACGACCTCGACGTCGATTCCACGGGTCGTCTCTATGGCCGAGCGCCCTCCGGCCACGTGATCCGTTTCTCCAGCCAGGGCAAGCCCATGAATCGTTGGCTCCTGGAAGGCTCAACTGGCGGTGGCGTCGAGACGCTCCCGGGCCACGTCAGCCTTTACGGTGCTGGCCGCGACATCCTGAAATACTCCTTCCCCTACGCCCCTTGACCTTCTCGGAATGGTCGCGAG
Organism: bacterium UBP9_UBA1432; assembly: GCA_002329445.1. Lineage (GTDB taxonomy): Bacteria > Vulcanimicrobiota > Xenobia > Xenobiales > Xenobiaceae > Xenobium > Xenobium purgamenti. The sequence goes on along the minus strand of DCTU01000332.1, from coordinate 33,642 downwards.
GCGTGACCCTGGCTGGTCTGGGGATGCTGCTGGCCGTCGTCCTGCTTCTGGCAGGGGTGGCGGGGCGGCCGGTGGCTCCCCAGGCCGGACCGGAGGCGGGTGCCGCGATGAGGATGCGCGGAGTCAGCCTGGCGGGCCCGGGGAGGGGGAAGCCCTGGCGGGTGCACGTCGAGGACCTGGCGGTTCAGCGTCGGAAGCTGATGGTCTTCGGCATTGCGGGGAACTACGAGATGGTGTTGCGTGGGGTCGAGGTGGACCTGCGGTGCCGGACGGGGCTGTCCGAGGTCCTGGCGCAGGCAGGTCCGATTCTCTGGAAGCGCTGGCCCGGGATTCCGGTCCGCTTTGAAGGGTTCACGCTGCGGGTCAGGTCGGCTGCGCCGCAACCGTGGGTCCTGTCCTGCCGGGCCGCCCAACTGCAGAAGGGGAAGAAGATGCTGCTGCACGAGGTTGATGTTCTGGAACCGGATGGGCGGGCCTGGGGGCTGCCGCTTGCCTCCTGGGACCTGCGCTCGGGGGCTCTTCAGCCAGCGGCTCGGGCCCGGTAGGAGGTCGATTTGTTGCAGGTCTGCCAGGTCCATAAAGTCTACGCTCGTCGGAGGGTTCTGGACTGCCTGGATCTTCAGGTTGCGCCCGGTGAGTGCGTGGGGCTTCTGGGGGCCAATGGGGCGGGCAAGAGCACGCTTTTCGCCATCGTCGCCGGGCTGGTCGGGGCGGATGGGGGGCGGGTCTGGTTGGATGGAGTCGATGTCACCGACCTTCCGATCGACCGTCGGGCCCGTTTGGGGCTGGGCTATCTGGATCAGGAACCTTCCGTCTTCCGGCGTTTGACGGTGCAGCAGAACCTGGAACTGGCCCTGGAGGCGCGGGGAGTGGTCTCGAGCAGGGCCCGTGAGCGGGTGGAGGCCCTGTTGCTGGAATACGGGCTGGTGACCGTGCGCGCCACGGCTGGGGGGGTCCTGTCGGGGGGCGAGCGCCGGCGCGTCGAGATCGCCAGGGCGCTGGTCGGAAATCCTCGTTACTTGATGTTGGATGAGCCCTTCACCGGGGTGGATCCCAGGGCCGTCGGCGAGCTGCAGGACCTGGTCCGGCGCCTGAAGCAGGCGGACCGGGGCCTGCTGGTGACCGATCACAACGCAGCCGACCTGTTGGCCGTGGCCGACCGGGTCGTGCTTCTGCACGAGGGTCGGGTGGTCGAGGAGGGCACTGCCCAAGAGATGCGTGACAGCGAGAACGCCCGGCGCCTGTATCTGGGGGAGCCGCGATGAGACTGCGTCTGGTGGATCGCCTGGTTCTCGGTGAGCTGCTGGGAGCTTTTGGTTTCGGGTTGGGGCTATTTACGGTCCTGTTCGTCTCCGCGGAAATCGTGGTGGGTGTGGGCCGCCGACTTCTGGAGTCCGGGGCAGGCACGGAACTGCTGGCGGTCTACCTGGTCAATCGCCTGCCCCAGATCCTGGTATTGACGCTGCCCATGGCGGTCCTGCTGGCGGCCCTGCTGACCTTTGGCCGCTTGTCTTCCCAGCGCGAGTTGACGGCCTTGCGGACCTGTGGCTATCGCTTCCTGCGCGTGGCCTGTCCCGCCTTGGCTTGTGGCGTGCTGGCCTCGGGAGTCTCGCTGGCCCTCAACCAATGGGTGGTGCCGCCCACCATGGCTCGGGCCAACGAGATTCTCTTCCAGGGGGTCCGCAGCGGCCACGTCCTGCGAGGCCTCGCTTCGGCTCCGCAGGTCCTGGCCTCGGGAGAGATCCTGGTGCTGTGTGCGGGTTCACTGGACCCCCTCCGAGGAGAGATGCAGGGCGTCTTCCTGCATTATTTCTACGAGGAAGGGCGGCGCCGGGAGATCTATGCCGACCGGGCGCGCTGGACCGGTCAGGTCTGGATGCTGGAGAACATGCGCTGGGTGGAGTTCGAGCGCAACCGGGAACTGGGGGTCGAGTTGCTGGCCCGGCAGGCCTGGACGCCGCTGCCCGCGCTGGAGTCTCCGGGGACGCCACAGGACCTGGCCCGCAAGGAGCCACCGCCCTCCGAGCAAGGCCCTTCCCAGTTGTTCGAGCGGGCCCGTCGGTTGCGGAAGGGGCCAGGGACCCAGGAAGATCTGCGCCAGGCGGCCCGACTGGAGGTCCTGGCTCACCAGAAGGTGGCTCTGCCCCTGGCCTGCCTGGTCTTCGCGGGTTTCGGGGTTCCCCTGGGTGTTCAGCCCTACAGGACCGGCGCCTCAACTGGCCTGGGCCTGTCCCTGCTCTTCATCCTGGTCTACTATGCGCTGATGACGACGGGGCTGTTCCTGGCTGAAAGGACAGGGCTCAGTCCCGTGCTTTCAGCGTGGTTGCCGAACCTGTTCTTCGCAGTGGTGGCCTTCTGCCTGCTGCGGAGCAGAGAGCGGGCGTGAGTTTGCAAAGGTTGGGCCCTCGGCTCGGTAGGGAGCGGGGCGCCCGGAATATCTGGAATTGGAGGCTTGTTTCTCGGTCTTGTCGCCCGCTGCAACCGGAATTCTGGTGCCAGGCATTGGCAGGGGCCAGGTTCTGGAGACTCGGAACGACTCAAGTGTCGGTGTCGCGATTCATGACACACCAGGATGCCGATGCGAGCGAAGTCTGGTTCAAATTCTAGGGAAGGGTACTTTCTCATGATCATGATGCGAAGTTCAGGTCCACGATCGGTCTGTATACGGCTTTCAGCCTGTCTGCTCGTGCTCGGGGCGCTTCTGGGGCTGACCGTGGCCGGGTGCGGCGGTGGCGGCTCCAAGACCCCAGCGTCCGTCACAGGGTGGCAGCCGCCCGCTCCAACCACGGCCAACTTGACTTTGGAGTTTGACCTGGAGCCTGGCCCTGCCCGTCAGGTGCCCGCAGATATCGCGCAGATTCGCGTCACGGGCTATGAGCAGGCCGGCGAACTGGCCTACGGCCCGGAGGTCCGTGAACTCGAAGCCGAGATCCGTCTCACGGACGTTCCCGTCGAAGTCGTCTCGGTTCGACTGGAGATGATGCGCGGTGACGGCACCTATGCAGGACTCTACGAGGAATCAGTGGACCTGCTGCCTGGGGCGACCAAGGTCATCGCAGACCCCGCCTGGGAGGACTTCGCGAATCCTCCTTCGCTGACCCGCATCGAGGTCACGCCTGGGGCCACCTCGGTCGCTGCCGGGATCGGTCACAATTTCGCGGCGGTCGCCGTCTTTGCCGACAACGCCCGGCAGGTCCTGACGCAGGATGCGACCTGGACGGTTGCCGACGAGGCCATCGCCTCGGTTGGCGACGCCGTCGGAAGCAAGGGACAGGCTTTGGGCCTGGCCCAGGGAGTCACCACGGTCAGCGCCACCTACGCCGGTGTGGTCGGTCAGGCCACCCTGACGGTCACGGCCGCCGAACTGGTCAGCCTGACCGTGCTTCCGAACCCGGCCAGCGTGGCTGCGGGTCGAACCCAGCAGTTCAACGCCACGGGACTGTTCACGGACAACACGACCGCCGACCTCACCGAGCAGGTCACCTGGACCTCCAGCAACCAGGGCGTGGCCACCGTCGAGAACGTGGCCGTCCGCGCCAACCTGGCCAATGGTGTGGTCGCGGGTCTGGCAACCGGTGTGGCACCAGGAGAGGCCACGATCACCGCCACCCACGCGGCCACCGGGAAGTCGGGCACGGCGCAGTTCATGGTGACTGCGGCGGAACTGACCGGTATCGAGGTCACGCCAACCAACTCCAGCGTCGCCAAAGGGTTGACCCAGCAGTTCACGGCCACCGGTCACTTCACGGACAACACCACCCAGGACCTGACCGACCAGGTGGGCCTCAACTGGACCACCTCGGACGAATCGGTCGCCTCCATCAGCAACGTTTCTCCCTGGAAGGGCCAGGCCAGCACCCATGCCATCGGCACGGTCCTCATCACCGCCACGGACTCGCTGACCGGCCTCTCTGGCCAGACCGAGTTGACGGTCACCGCCGCTGAACTGGCCTCCATCGCCGTCGAGCCGACCAACCCCTCGGTTCCCTTGGGCCAGCCACAACAGTTCGTGGCCACCGGCGTCTACACGGACAACAACCGTCAGGATTTGACGGCGCAGGTCACCTGGGCCTCCTCTTCCCCCCAGACGGCCACGGTCAGCAACGACCCCGCCAATCCGGGCCAGGCCACTCCGGTTGCGGTGGGCCAGACGACCATCACGGCCACCGACCCGACCACCAGCGTGGCCGGTGACACGGTCCTGACGGTCAGCCCCGCTGCGCTGGTCTCGATCGAGGTCACGCCGGCCGCCTCCTCCATCGCCAAGGGCCGCAGCCAGCAGTTCACGGCGACTGGAACCTTCTCGGACACCACGACGCGCGACATCACCCAGGAAGTGACCTGGTTCTCTTCGCAGGAGGCCGTGGCCACCTTGAGCAACGCCGAAGCCAGCAAGGGCCTGGCGCTCGGCACCGGCGTGGGACAGGCCGACGTCAAGGCCGTGGACCCCACCACCCAGGTCGAGGGATCCACGACCCTGGACGTCACCCCAGCCGAGCTGGTCTCGTTGCAGGTGACTCCGGCTGTTTCGCTCTTGCCACTGGGCACCTCCCAGCAGATGACCTGCACGGGAACCTTCACTGACAACACCACGCAGGACCTGACCGGCACGGTCACCTGGACCTCGGCGGATGGAGCCATCGCCACGGTCAGCAACGAGGCCGCCACCAAGGGCCTGGTCACGCCGGTGGACCTGGGCGGCCCCATCGCCATCCGCGCCACCGACCCCGGCACCGCCCTCTTCGCTGAGGCCAACGTCGAGGTGGTTGCGGCGGCCTTGGCGTCGATCGCCGTGACTCCGGTCGACCCCTCCATCGCCAAAGGCCGGGATCAGCAGTTCACCGCCACGGGCACCTTCTCTGACCAGAGCACCCGGGATCTGACGGATGATGTCACCTGGAGCTCCGGTGACGAGCAGGTGGCCACGATCACCAATGACGTCCCCCGTCGTGGGGCCGTCCCCAATGTGGCCGACGGCGCTGGCCTGGCCACGGGCTTGAAGGTCGGCCAGACAACCATCACGGCCACCTTCCCCGGGACCGAGATCACTGACAGCACCGTCCTGACCGTGACGGCCGCCGAGCTGGTGGCGCTGGAGGTGCTTCCCGGGAACCCTTCGGTTGCCAAGGGCCGCGACCAGCAGTTCCAGGCCACAGGAACGTTCAGTGACCAATCCACGGCGGATGTGACCGAACAGGTCACCTGGAAGTCCTCGGCCGAAGGTGTGGCAACCGTGAGCAACGCTGCGGGCGCCAAAGGCCAAGCCACCGGCGTCAACCTCGGCCAGGCCAGCATCACGGCCACCGACCCGGCGACGCAGGTCACCGGTTCTACGAACCTGACCGTGACGGCCGCCGAGTTGGTCTCCATTGCGGTCACCCCGGCAGACGCCTCGGTGGAGCAGCTCAAGACGCTGCAGTTCACAGCCACCGGGACCTACACGGATGAGTCCGAGCAGAACCTGACCGACACGGTCACCTGGTCCACCGGCTCGGTCGACATCGCCACCCTCAGCAACGCAGACGGTTCAAGGGGTCTGGCCACCGGTCTTGAGATCGGTCAGACCACCGTCATCGCCACCGACCCGGCGACCAGCATCGCCGGCAGCACCAACCTGACGGTCACCGAACCGCCGCCACCGCAATTGACGGTCAAAGTGAAGAACGCGTGTTCAAAGATACCGATTCAACCTGTGCCGGCCGGCCTGGTTGTGCGTTTCGTCAATCGAGTTGACGGGGTCACCAGGGTCGAGCGTGCGATCGATGCCAACGGGGAGGCGGTTTTCACCAGGGAGGAGATCACCCCCAACGTGGCCTGGACCGTGTCGGTCGTCAGCACCGTTCAGTGCGGTGAAAGCGAGGAACGGCGCGGTTGTTGGGATGGTACGCACAA
>DCTU01000332.1:5350-27689 GCA_002329445.1 bacterium UBP9_UBA1432 | reverse complement strand
GGAAGCCAGAAGTGGGGGAACGCCCTCCAGTGCCCCGGATTCTAGTCCAGCCCGCTTCACTGGCTGAATAGCGAGGCGCCCGGAAGGAGCCTTCCTTCCGGGCGCCTCCATTCTTCTGCCCTGGATCTGTTTCGGAGGGCTTGAAACGCCCCCGTCGAAGGCGATGGGGCGTCCTCGGAATCCGTGCCTGGAGAGCTCAGGCGCGAGATGGGTAGGAGGCTTGCATGTCTGCACAAACCTGGGGTTGGCGATGGGTTGTGGTGCCCATTTGCCTGGCCTTCCTTCTCGGCTATTTTCTCGGACTCGCCGTCCCCGAGACCTCCGGATCAGCCAGTCCGTTGACTGGGACTCAGAGCAGGCCCTCCCGTGGAGAGCGCGCCAAGCCCAAGCCCCTCGCCACCTCAGACGCGCCCCGAATTCGCTTTGCCCAGGAACTCTTCGATTTCGGCACCGTGGAGCAGGGGCAGAAGGTCGTCCACGTCTTTGAGTTCACCAACGCCGGGAACGCACCCCTGGAGATCTCTGACGTCACGACTTCTTGTGGATGCACCGCAACAATGCTTTCCAGTCGCAGGTTGGCCCCGGGCGAAAAGGGCCAGGTCCGCGCCGAGTTCGACTCCGAGAAGTATCGGGACAAGGTCCAGATCTGGCTGCATCTGTTCACCAACGATCCCCGGCGCCGCCAGGCCACCATCCTCTTGCAGGGGAACGTGGCTCAGATCCTGAGGGTTGAACCCCGGGAACTGGATCTGGGAGTGGTGGGCGAAGGGCAGCAGGTGCGCGGTTCCATCCGGGTGGAAGCGGCGCGTCCTGGCGAGGCCTTTCGCATCCTCGGAATCGAGTCCAGCAGTGATGCGGTGGCTCTCGGGCCCGTCCAGGAAGACCCTGCGCACCCGGGGGCCGCCTACACCATCCCCGTCTCGTTGCGAGGACGGCCTCCGTATGGGATGTTGTGGGACTCCGTGCGCTTGCGGACGGATCACCCGGAGCGCCCCACCCTGGAGGTGAAGGTCCTTCGCACCGTGACCTCGGAAGCCGGGCAGCCCCAAGCCACGCCCGCCCCGTCGGTAGACGGGACCCCGTCTTCGGGAGGAACCCACCTCCATTGAAGGATCGCCTTGCTTGCGCTGCAGCCGAGGCCGCGGTTGTGGTCCTGGTGGCGGCGGTCCTCGGACTGGTGGCCAACCAGTTCTCCCCTCGCCCCGCCCTCCTGCGTGGGGGCTTGCCACAGCATCACCCGGTCCTGAGCAACCTGGCCTTGCCGCAGGCTCGGGCCATCCACCTGGCCGGTTCGATGCTGTTCCTGGATGCCCGCGAACCGGCGGCGTTCCTGGCCGGGCATGTTCCTGGAGCTTTGAACATCCCTTCCGACACGGTCGATGAGTCTGTGGCGACGCACCGAGGTCGCCTGGATGATGCCAGGGGCTTCGTGGTCTACTGCGACAGCCCGGACGGCGAGGTGGCCCGCGCGACGGCGCAGGCCCTGTTGCAGAGAGGCCTGGGCAACCTGTACCTGTTCCCGGGAGGCTGGTCCGAATGGACCGCGGCCGGGTTGCCGGTTTCGGAGGGGCCGCAATGAACCGCCTTCACAATGGAGGCCTGCTGCTGGCCAGGCTGGTCCTGGGAGGCACCTTCCTCTATGCCAGCCTGGACAAGATCGCCGATCCGGCAGCCTTTGCTGAAGCCATCGCGAATTATCATCTCCTTCCCCCGTCGACGCAGGGCTTTGTGGCTGCCATCCTGCCTTGGGTCGAGGCCCTGGCGGGCGGCCTGCTGCTGATCGGGCTGATGACTGCGGGGGCCTCCCTGGTGGTGGCCGCCCTGTCCGCCACCTTTGCTTTGGCCATCACCTCGACCCTGTGGCGCGGGCTGGACGTCAGTTGTGGCTGCTTCACCTTGCAGCCCGGGGCCGCGACGGCCGGTTGGGGGCATGTGGGCCTGGACCTGGCGCTTCTGGCCGTGGCCTCATTGGTGTTGTGTCGAGGCCCGGGCTTGTGGGCCCTGGAGGGGCTGCCCCGGTGTGGAGAAGAAGCCCGGCTTTGAATGGCCGACACGGTATGCACACAGGCTCCAGGCTTCAGTCCTGGTCGCGCAGGTGCAGGGTCCCTGCCTGGTGGACGTAGATCCAGAATCCTTGAGATTCCAGGACCCGGGTGTCGGCGTTTCCCAGGTCCAGGGCCTGATACCCTGAAGTCGCCGGGTCGTACAGGAAGACCTGCTGGAAGGCGTAGCCGCCCGGGGGGGGCGGGACCTGACTGGACACGGCGTCCACAAGACCCACTCGGGTGCCACCGATGGGTGTGAATCCTGAGTCGGCGGCCCGGAAGGTCTGCCCGCAGACCAGGTTCCAGCCGATCTGCAACTGGAGATCTGCGGGAGGCTGACCCGTGCCTGCGAAGTGCAACGCCGAGGGAGTGAATGAGTAGATCCAGATGCCCCGGGCCGTTCCCAGGTCATGATTCAGTGCATCCGGTTCCGCGGGCAGGATCGAGTAGGTGCTGGCCTGGGCGTTCCAGGAGAACATCGTCTCCGACAGGCCTTCACCGAGGACGACTCGAGAAACGGTCTGAACCGGCAGGCCGATCAGGTTCCAACCGGTCTGGACTGGGACACTTCCGCTCAAGTCTGGCGAAGGTGAGGGTGAAGGCGACGGCGATGGCGACGGTGACGGTGACGGCGATGAAGCCTCCAGGGCTTGCCGGGCGTCCAGGCGCCCCTCAGCCAGGCATTTTCCGCTCAACGCAGGCAGGTTCTCGACCGAACGGGTCAATCTGTCGCGGCACTGTGCAGCGGTGAGCGTCGCGTCCAGCGAGAGCATCAGGGCGGCTACCCCCGAGACCATTGGTGAAGACATCGAGGTCCCAGATTTGAAACCCCAGGTGCCCTGGGGGAGTGTGGAGTAGATCGAACTTCCAGGAGCGAACAGGTTGACGGTGGTGGCTCCGTAGTTTGAGTAGGACGCCGGCAGGTCGTCCATCCCCGAAGCCCCCACCGACACGACGTTGCCGAGTGAGGTGCACCACCCTGAAGGATAGTGTGGGGTCAGGTCCGTGTCGGTTCCCGCGTTGCCCGCCGAGGTGACCATCAGCAGGCCGGCCTCGGAAGCCCTCTGGAATGCTTCGCGCAACAGCAGTGGCTCTGTCTCACTGATTCCATAACTGTTGTTGGCGATCCGGGCTCCGTGCTGGATCGCGTAGTCGATGCACTCAACCAGGGCTGAGACCGGAAGGTGATGATTCCCCTCCTCATCGACATAGTAGGCTTTGAGAGCCATCAGCCGAACCTGTGGAGCAACTCCCACCACGCCGATTCCGTTCCAGGAGGCGGCGACGATGCCGGCGCACGCGGTTCCGTGGCCATCCTCATCGAGGGGATCGCCGGTCCCGGCCCAGGCGTCGATGCCGTGGATGTCATCGACGTAGCCGTTGCCGTCATCGTCGATGCCGTTGCCAGGGACCTCGCCCGGATTCCTCCACATGTTGGCGGCCAGGTCGGGATGGGTGGCGTGGACGCCCGAGTCGATGATCGCCACCAGCACCGAGGGGGACCCCAGGCTCAGGTCCCAGGCTTGGGGGGCCTTGATGTCGGCGCCGGCGACGGAGCCCACATACTGACCGGTGTTCCGGAATGCCCATTGACGCCAGAAGTCCGGCTCTTCGGGGATGAGGTCGTCGAGTTCCAGGTTGTAGTCGGGTTCGGCGTAGACCACCTCCTCCAGGCGATTCAGGGCCTCGACGGTGTCGGAGACGCTGTGCGGGGAGTCGATCTTCAGGACCCAGGCCTGCAGGTTCGAGAATCGGCGCTTCGATGAAAGTCGGATGCCGGCCCGGCGGCCCATCTCTGAGACGACCGTCCGGGCATTCAAACCCTCATTCCCTTGGGGCCCTGTTCGAACCTTGACCAGGACGTGCCTGGGATGGTATCTGGCTGAATCCTTGGCAGGGGCGGGTTCGGCCCATTGGCTCAGGTCTGGGGGAGGAGGAACTGGAGGGAGGGGCTGGGCGTCACTCTGAGCAGGCAGCGCCGACTGGCCAGGAGCGACGTTCCCGCCGCCGCAACCCACAGCCAGAAGAAGGCTCCAGCCAAACATCACGGCCAGAACCAGGATTCGAAGACAGAGACTTCGGGGGGTCTGGATGTGCGGACGGGACATCGAAGCCTCCTGTTCTGGCGGCGCCTGGAACCTGACCGGATCCCGGCAGCGCACCTGGTCAGGATTCTGTCCGAGCGGCAACCGGGCCTTCTGTTCAGACGCCGGCCACCCTCAATTCTGAGGGGGGAGAGCGTTCAGCGCGAGCAAGATCCCGCCAACGGCGGTGTGCTGCGCTCGTCGTGGCCTGGATGGGAGCTGTTTCCCCGACCTCCCCCCCTGCCGAACCCCCGAATTGGTCGGCCTGGGCGTTCTCGGGGAGGCCTGCCAGGGGAGGAATCGCTTCAGGAGATGTCAAACCTGCCGGCATCGCTGGACGGAATCCCTGTGGCCTCCTGGTGCGGGCACACGGGGGCGGCGGGGTGCCCGGAGTCGATCCCAGCCCATCGGCGGACCCTGGAGCAGGAGGTGGCGAGATGGCAGTCAGGGCGGTGAAGGAGAAGGTCCCCGTGATCCTCCTGACCACCACGTTCCGCTTCGAGGGCGAGATGCACGTGGTTCCGGGCGGCAGGCTTCTGGATGAGATCAACAAGGAGCGGGACTTCATCCCCCTCACCAACGTCACCGTGTATGACAACCGGGGAGACCAGCCTCTGGATACGCTGGATTTCATCGCGGTCAACAAGGAACTGGTCGTGATGGTCGCTCCCGTCTCGGCCCGCTGAGTCCCGCCTCCGCAGAACAGCAGAACCGCCCGGAGAAGACCTGGACATGATCATTCGCTATCTCGGTCACTCGAGCTTCTACCTCACCTCCCCCAAGGGGGCGGCGGTCGTGATCGACCCCTACTCGGATTACGTACCCTTCAGTTTTCCGAACCTGGAGGCCGACGTGGTGGTGGTCTCGCACGAACATCGCGACCACAACGCCATCCGCCGGGTCCAGGGAACCCCCGTGGTGGTCAAGCGCACCGCGGACTTCCCCGTCGAGCACGAGGTCCCGATCAAGCGCACCGGAGAGACCTTGAAGTTCATGGGCCTGCCGACCTTCCACGACAATTTCGGCGGGCGCCGTCGGGGGCCCAACACGGTCTGGCACTTCTTCTGGGATGGCGTCCACTTCGTCCATTTGGGAGACCTGGGACATCTGCTGACCGATCAGCAGGTTCAGCAACTGGGCAAAGCGGACGTCCTCTTCCTGCCGGTTGGCGGCAAGTCCACCCTGGGGCCGGCTGAGGCCGGGCTGGTGATCAACCAGTTGAACCCGAACCTGGTCTTCCCGATGCACTTCCAGACCCCCGGCCTGGAGGACTTCGCTCTGTGCGATTCGCCCCTGGAGAGCTTCCTGTCACGCATGGCCCGGGTCGAGGACCAGGCCACCTCCGCCTACGAGGTCGACCAGGCTCGGCTCCCCATGCAGACCACCATCATCCTGCTCCGGGCATGAGCGAGAAGACCCGCTACATCTTCGTGACCGGGGGCGTGGTCTCGTCCATCGGCAAGGGCATCGTGGCCGCCTCGTTGGGCACCCTGCTCAAGAGCCGGGGCTTCAAGGTGACCATCCAGAAGCTGGATCCCTACGTCAACGTCGATGCGGGCACCATGAACCCCTACCAGCACGGGGAGGTCTTCGTCACCGACGATGGCGCCGAGACCGACCTGGACCTCGGCCACTACGAGCGCTTCATCGACGAGAACCTGGGGCGCGAGAACAACGTCACCACGGGTCGGATCTACGGGACGGTGATCGAGCGCGAGCGGCGGGGCGACTATCTGGGCGCCACCGTCCAGGTGATCCCGCACATCACCGACCAGATCAAAGCCTCGGTCCGCAAGGTGGCCGAGGAGAGCCAGGCCGACGTAGCCCTGGTCGAGGTGGGTGGCACCGTGGGCGACATCGAGGGCCTGCCCTTCCTGGAGGCCATCCGCCAGTTCAAGAAGGACGTCCCCGCCGAGCGCGTCCTGTACGTCCACGTGACGCTGGTCCCTCACCTGGGGGCGGCCGGCGAGATGAAGACCAAGCCCACCCAGCACTCGGTGAAGGAGCTGCGCTCGATCGGCATCCAGCCGGACGTGATCATCTGCCGCACCGAGAAGAGCCTGACCCCGGACATGATCGAGAAGATCGCCTTGTTCTGCGATGTCCCGGCCCAGGCCGTCTTCGAGAGCCGCGACGTGTCCACCATCTACGAGGTGCCGCTGCGCCTGGAGAAGCAGGGGCTGGCGGATTTCGTCTCGCAGCGTCTGGGACTGGAGTCGCGCAAGCCCGACCTGGCCAACTGGCAAGACCTGGTCAAGAAGATCAAGAAGCCCGCTCGTCAGGTCCGGATCTGCGTGGTGGGCAAGTACATCGAAATCAAGGACGCCTACCTGTCGCTGGCCGAGGCCCTCGAGCACGCTGGGATCGCCAGCGGAACGGGAGTTGAGATCGTCCGGGTGGACGCCGAGACCCTGGCCCACGAGGGGGTCGAGCTCCTCTCTGGCGCCCACGGGATCCTGGTGCCCGGCGGTTTCGGCTCGAGGGGCGTCGAGGGCAAGATCCTGGCCATCCACCACGCTCGGACTTCGGGAATTCCCTTCCTGGGGATCTGCTACGGGCTGCAGTGGGCCGTCGTCGAGTTCGCCCGCAACGTCTGCGGCTGGGCCGGAGCCAACTCGACCGAGGTGGACCCCGAGAGCCCCTACCCGGTCATCGCCGAGATGGCCGAGCAGAAGGGCATCCGCAAGATGGGCGGGACCATGCGCCTGGGGGTCTACACCTGTCGCTTGCGGCGCCGGACCCGCGCCTTTCACGCCTACGGGATGCTGGAGGTCGCCGAGCGCCACCGCCATCGCTTCGAGTTCAACAACCGCTACCGGATGGATCTGGAGGATGCCGGGCTGGTGATCAGCGGTATCAACCCCGACCGGAACCTGGTGGAGATCGTCGAACTGCGCGACCACCCCTGGTTCGTGGCCTGTCAGTTCCACCCCGAGTATCGCTCCCGGCCGTGCCGGGCCCATCCGCTCTTCCGCGACTTCGTGGCGGCGGCGGTGGCGGCTTCGGGAGGGTGAGGAGGGGGCGTCTGGCGGCGCTCCTGCTGGTCTGGTTCCTGGCCTGTCTGCGCGCCGCTGGCGCCTCGGGCGGGACCCTGGTCGAAAAGGTCCTTCCCGATCGGATCCGCCTGGAATCCGGAAAGGAGATCCCCTGGGCCCAGGTCCGCGCCGTGTTCCTGGTGCACTCTGGCGGCCAGAACCCCGTGCCCCGAGAGCTGACCGCTCCGGGGGACCGGGTGCTGGACTGGGAGGGGGGGATCCTGAGGTTCCAGGCGCGACTGGTGCGGGGCGAGTTCCTCGATGCCCGCCACGGGGAACTGCTCCTGGGCCGATTCGGCCTCTCCCTTCCGTCGAAGGCGGAGGTCCTCCTGAACGGGCAACCCTGTCCCCCGGAGGACCTTCCTCGAGGCCGGGCGGCCCTGGCCCGCCTGGATCCGGTCACGGGGCGGGTGGGTCGGCTGGAGGTGGTGGACCCGGGGCACCCACAGGAACGTGAAGCCTCCGAGATCGTGGCGGTTTGCGCCGGACTGGAACCGGGCGCAGAGGTCCCGCATCGCCCTTGGAGGGCAGGGGAGGTCCTGCACCTGGAACTGAGTGCCCCGGAGGCCGGGCGGGCGGTCTTCGACGTGGCGGGCGTGGTCCGGGGTCTGGCGGCCCACGAGGTCGAGCCCGGTCTGTACCGGGCGCGGCTGGTGGTGCCTCCGGGCCTGGACGCGCCAAACACCTTCGTCCTGGGTCGGTTCTTCTCTCGCGACGGGGGGCTTTCGGTCCGCGTCGGGCCCGTCCTGAGCCTGGCCCCCTCCCCGCCACGGGTGCTGCAGCTCGGACCCCAGGGGGATGCCTGGGGACTTTCGCCCGTCTTCGCCCGCTTCGAGTCGCCTGGAACCGTGGTGGATGCGGACCGGGTCCGCATCTGGCTGGATGGCCGGGACGTCAGCGCCCGGGCCCTTCGCCGCGTGGACCTGGTGTGGTACGCCCCGGCCGAGGGGCTTGCCAGCGGGCTTCACCGGGTGCGTCTGCAGGTCGTGGACGCCGCGGGAAATCAGACTCAGGTCTCGTGGGAGTTCCGGGTGGCCGAAGATGGGGACCAGGAATTCTCGAATTGCTCCAGGATGCGTCGAGGATGGCGGACCCCGTAGATCAGCGAGAGGTGGCGCCCCTTCAAGCGGCTGGATTCGACCTCGAGATGCTCGGCGCCGACGGCCCGGTCGACGACCTCCTTGAGCAGCCATCCGGAGGGGGTGTTCTCGGTGATCACCTGGTAGGTGACGGGATGGAAGCCCTTCACGAAGACCCTGGCCGGTTGACGCCTTTCGCCTTGACAGACCATCAGCTCCAGGCCGCCGGAGGCCGAATCCCTGGGGTAGACCTGGATCCGCAGGGGACCGGTCACGGCTTGCTCCAGAAGTCCCAGGAAGTGGCGCTCCTTGGCATCGAAGTTGAAGAGGCTCCGGCGCAGGCTGGACTCGCCGGATCCCGGATCACCGCCCGGCAGGCGGGTCGGCAGGATGTAGGCATACCAGACGTAGCGGCGTGAGGCCGCGTAGCGCCGGGCATCGAAGCGCTCGCTGCCCAGGATGCGGTCCAGCCATCCCTTGAGGGACTCGGCGAAGGCGTTGCGACGGGTCAGGACCGAGCAGGTTCGGGGCGTGCCCCGATCGACCTCGATCTCGACGCGTTGAGTGGCCTGATCCAACCGGACCGACAGGATCACGAAGCGCGTCGGGTCCGGCCGGGGGAGGATGTCGAAGTCCAGCCCCCCTTCTCGCAGCATCTCGAGGAATTCCTCTTCCGACTCGGAGAGGTTGAAGATCGGTTCCTGGGCCAGCCGGAAGAAGGGAGTCTCGCGGTCCAACCTCTTCCATGGCTCGGTGTCTGAAGGATTTCCCTGGCCATCTTGCTTGAACATCGCCCCATTCTAGCATCTGGGGCACCCTTCCCCAACCGGGAAGGGAATGCTACATTCCAGGCAGTGTCTGCGACGCGACCGGGCTCCGCCGGCCGGGCCCCTGGCGGCACCTCCTTCAAAGGCCTCCTGCTCTTCTGGATCGCGCTGGGTTGCGCGAGCCTGGTCCTGACCGTTGCGGCGCAGGGCTCGGGCAGGACCCTTCAGGTCACGGGCCGACCCGCCTCGGCGGAGCACCTCTCGGAGGTGGCTGGCGCCCCGGTCGGTCAGGACCTGGAGCCTGGAGAGGCGTTGCATTGCGCGGGAGGGACCCTCCAGAACCTCGACCTGCCCCAGATCCCGGCCCGCATCCTGGCCTTCTCGGACCATCCCGAGAGGGTGCGCGGCCGGGGGCTCCTCTTCCAGGCAGGACTGCTCCGGTTCATGCCGGTGCGCTTCCAGTACTACCACGAAGGGGGACGCGCCGAGGGCCCGCTCTTCCTGTCGGTCCGCCTGCGCAATCGGGGAAGCGCCCCGGCCCGCGTCCACCTGATCCAGGGGGCGGCAGGCCCCGACCCCGACTACTTTGCGGCCGGGCATCGCAACAACCAGGTCTTCCTCCGGCGCCTGGTGGCCTTCGAAGGGCGCGTGGAGGTCCTGGCACCCGGCGATTCGATGCAGGTGGCCCTGCATCGCCTTCCCTGCGAGCAGGTGGTCAGCGGGACGCTGCAGATGACGCTCCTGGAAGGCCGGGACCTGGAGTACGCGCTGTTCGCCATGCACGATCCGGCCGAGCCGGTCGGCTTCGACCTCCTGTCCAATCCCCAGGATGTCCACGCCCGAGGGGTCTATCCCGCCGCCGACCAGGCGGTGGAGCGGGCCTGGGAGGTGGGCCCGACCCCAGGCCTGCTGGCTTTCGGAGCGGTCCGCCAGCCCAACATCCTGGTCGGCCCGGAGCTGAAGGGGGACTATGGAGTCGTCGTCCGGGCCGAATTGCGGCTGATGAATCCATCCGACCAGGCGCAGAAGGTCGAGGTCTGCTTCAATCCGCGCGGGGGACCGGCGACGGGAACCTTCCTGGCCCGGGTCGGTGAGGGGGAGCTGTTGGACTGGTCGGTTCCTCGCCCCGTGCCGGCCTTCGCCGAGTTCCCCCTGGCGGTCCTGGAGGTCCCCGCGAGGGGCCAGACCCTCCTGACCCTGTGGACGATTCCGGAAGGCGCCTCGAACTACCCCGTGCGGGTGTTGTGGCGTCTGCAACCCGCCCGGACGGGCCTGCAAGAGGAATGCCGCAGAGGTGCTGGAAGTTGCTCGAGCAATCATGTCCCGGGCTGAAGATGAACAGGACCCCGTGAGCGGCTTTTCGGAGAACCAAGGACGGTCCCTGGTGGCCCTCCTGGGGTTCCTCAGCGCCGCGTTTCTCGGAGTGGCCGCCCTGGAAGTCGGGCGTCTGGGAGATCCGCTCCCCTTCCTGGCGCTGCTGGTGGCGGCGATCCTCATGGAGGTCTCCTCGGCGCTGATCCCGGGATTCGGGTATGTCAGCCTGAGTCTCTTCGTCTGCCTGGCCGCCGTGCTTCGCACCACGCCCTTGTTTGGGGAAGCGTTGCCCTCCTACGAGCGCTTCGGCCTTCCCGTCGTCAGCCAGGCCGTCTTGATCGCCTTCTGTGCCCTGGCGCTGGGGTGGGTCTTCCGGATCCTGGTGCGGCGCGATTCCCACTCGGGCTGGCGACGCCTGGCCGAGTTCTTCGTCCATCTGCTGCGGGTCGCCGTGCTGGGGCTGGTGCTGCTCAACATCCCCGGAATGCTGGCGCCGTCCCTGGAATGGCAGACTTCGATCCGCCTGGTGTCGTGGTCGGCACTGGCCGGACTGCTGGCAGTCGCCTTGCTGCACTGGCTGATCGACCGGCTGGTGCTGGGCCGCCTGGTCCAGGCCCTGGGCGAAAAGGGTGAACACGAGGCCTGGGTGGCCCACCACACGAGGATCGGTTGGGTCCACTCGGCGGCTCTGGTGCTGGCTGCCTGGATGGCCGTCATCGCGGCCCAAGGGGTCTTCCCCCTGGCTCGCGGTCTGGGAGCCCTCTTCCCTCTGGCTGTCGGGCTGCTCACCAGCGCCATCCCGCTGCTGCTGATCAACCGGTTGGCGGCGTCTTCGGCTCCGGAGGAGGACGAGAACGAGACCGAGATCCTTCAGGCCGCCCTGCGCGGAGCCCGCTTCCAGTTGGAGGCCGCCAAGGCCCGGGAAGAGGCGGTGGGCCGGGAACTCCAGAAGAGGGCCGACGATCTGCAGTTGCTCTATGAGATGGCCCGGGATCTGGGAGCCGCGACCAGCCTTCCCGACACCCTGGACATCGTGTTGGGCATGTTCCGGGTGATGGGGCTGCCCTTCCAGTCCTGCGTCGTCTTCGTGCTGCAAGAGGGCCAACCGCTTCCTGCCCGCAGCGTGACGCCGTTCCAGGAGGTGCTGGAGATGGCACACCTGCTGCAGCTTCAGGAGCCGGCGGTCCGCGAGGCCTTGAGGACAGGCCGACCGCAGTTGAACGAAGCCTCCGGCTCGCCCTCCGAGCAGCGGATCTTCAAGGATGAAGAGTCCTTCATGTGTGCGCCCTTGATCGTCAACAAAGAGCCGATCGGCGCGATCTACGTCGGAGCCCTGGCGCCGGGAACCTACACCGAGGACCATCTCAATACCCTGACCATGCTGGCGGCCCATGCGGCGCCCTCGATCCACGCGGTCCGCCTCTTCGAGAGCAAGCAGCAGGATCTGGAGGAGGAACGCCGGATCCGCACCCAGGTGGAGGCCCAGAAGAACCAGCTCGAGGGCCTGCAGAACATGGTCCAGTCCATCGGTCGGGAGCTTCGCCAGGAGCACTCGCTGGGGGTGATCCTGGGGGCCGTCACCGAGCTGGTCGCAGAGGCCCAGAGCGCGATCATCCTGCTGGAGGAGAAGACCGACGAGCGCGAGGTCAAGCCGGAGCCCGAGCGGGTCTTCGTTCCCGTCGAGTTCCGCTCGCCCTACAAGGATTTCGTCAAGGACATGGTCGTTCGCCCCGGGGAGGGCTTCCTGGGACAGGTCCTGCAGCACCGGAGCCGTCTGGTGGTGGATGACTTCCAGGAATACAGCCACGCCAACCTGCTGGCCAACGAGAGGTCGGCCATCGCGGCCCCCCTGGTGGCCGAGGACGACCTGCTGGGCTGCCTGTACGTGGGCGCCCCCGAGAAGCACGCCTTCAGCGAGGCCGACGGAAACCTCATCCAGACCATCGCCTCACAGGCCGCCCTGGCCTTGAAGAACGCGCGCCTGATGGACCAGACCCGCCAGCAGGCCCTCACCGATGGGTTGACGGGGCTGTACACCCACCGCTTCTTCAAGGAACAGCTCAAGCTTCAGGTGGACGACGCCCGCCAGTCGGGCAAACCGGCCTGCCTGATCCTGCTGGACACCGACAAGTTCAAGCAATACAACGACACGCTGGGCCATCCGGCGGGAGACGCCCTGCTCAAGGAGATCGCTTCGATCCTGCGCGAGTCGGTTCGCTCCAGCGACATCGTGTGCCGCCAGGGAGGCGACGAGTTCGCCGTCGTGATGCGCGAGAGCACCAAGCAGCGTGCCGTGGAGGTGGCCCAGCGCATCCGTGAGACTTTTGAGCTGCGCTTCGCCGAGCGCGAGGTGCGGGTCACGGCTTCCCTGGGGGTGTGCTGCTTCCCCAGCGATGCCCTGGGCTTCAGCGACCTGGTGCAACACGCCGACGAGGCCCTGTATCAGGCCAAGAACACCGGTCGGAACCGCGTCTGCGTGGCCCCTCCCCTTCCCGAGGAGCGCCGGCTTTCCTGAAGTCGCCCGCGCTGACGAATACGAGGTTCAGCCGCCCGGATCCCCGCCTCTCACCAGGCCGGCACCGCAATGGGGGCAGTCCCCGCGTACACCGACGGCTCCCAGGCAGGCCGGGCAGAAGGCCTCCATTCCCTGGGGGAGGCTCTTCCCACAGGCGGTGCACCAGGTCGCGTCCCGACGCACCAGGGCCCGACACGCCGGGCACTCGCGCATGGCGCGCCGGGGAATCCGGCGCAGCGGAGAGAGCCGGGCGGCGTGACGGGTGCGGGCCAGGAAGAGTCTCCAGAGGATGGCCAGCAGCAGCACGGCCGCCAGTGACCAACCCTGCATCAGGAACCAGTTGAAGAGGCCGTGGACCGCGGCCGAGAGGGCCAGACCCCGCAGCACGAGGGCGGGACGCCGTTCCTCCAGGGGACCGGTCCGGGTCACCCCCAGCGCATAGCCCCAGAACATGGCCATCAACACGTGTCCGAAGGTGGACAGGATCCACCGCTGCAGCAGGACCGAGGGCTCCTCCAGGCGCAGGATGTAGACGGCGTTCTCGGCGGTGGCGAAGCCCAGGGCCGCCACGCCGGCGAACATCAACCCCTGGGAGGGTTCCTGGAAGCGGCGATAGACGCTCAACCGCACGGCCAGGAGCTTGAAGGTCTCTTCGACCAGCCCCACCCACACGACGAAGTAGAAGAGCAGGTCCAGCGGGGAGGGACCGGGGTGGGTGGCGGAGGGGAAGAGTTGGCCTGCGGCGTCCGTGGTGAAGAGGACGGCCTGGGTCGACAAAGCACCCAGGCCGAAGACCAGGCCCACCCGGGCCCAGCTTTCGGGTCGGCCGGGGTTCAGTCGGCGCAGGTAGTCCAGCCAGACCAGGCCGGGGCCCAGGCTCATCAGCACGGCCGCCAGGGTGGATGGCCAGGGGGCGGTCAATCCGGAGTCTCCGCCGGGGCCACACGGTCCCCGGGCTGCAGCGACCAGGTCCGAGTCTGCGTCCAGACCTCCGCACTCGTCGCTCCATCGGCTCGGAACAGGGCGCGCATTGGCCCCAGGAAGGCCCAGGACCAGGCTGCAGCCAACATGCGGGCCAGCGAGGTCTTCAGGTTCAGCCCCTGTCGATCCTCGGTCAGCACCACCTGCCCCATGACGTGCTGCCCCAGCGTCTGCCCCGCCTGGATCGGCAGCAGGCCCCACCAGGCGGCCGCCAGCAGCACCACGACCGGAAGGCCGCCTCCCCATCCCAGCGAGAGCCAGACCTCGTAGGCCACCAGCAGGGCCAGGCCGTCCAGCAGGGTGGCGGCCACCCGGGCCGGCGCCGAAGCCGCCTTCAGGGGCGCTGCCAGGCGCACGGGCGCCGCCTCCAGCTCCGAGCCGCAGGCGGCACAGAAGCGCTCCTTGGGGAAGACCTCGGCCTGACAGCGCGGGCAACAGGACAGGACGAAGAAGCTCCGGTCCAGCGGGCACCGCGAGTCCGCCGCGGGGGCCTCCTGCTGGCAGTCGGGGCAGTGCGGCACCTCGGCTCAGCGCATCTCGTCGAAGAGGTCTTCCATAAGTCGCGGGCGATCCGCTTCGGTCCCCGTCTTTAGGCGTTCGAGCTGCTGGAGGAAGGTGGGGCGTTGGATCCGATAGAGGACCCCCAGGTAGCGCGGGGATTCACAGGCCGCGCGGTTCATGGCCTGCATCAGGTCGGTGGGGTCGTGGTCTTCTGGAAGGTCGGCCACCTCCTCGCGATAGGACTTGAAGGTGTTGACCTTGTTGAAGGTGGGGCAGGGGCTGAAGATGTCGATCAGGGCGAATCCCGGGTGCCTCGCGGCCTCGACGATCATGCGGGTGAGCTCTTTGGGGCGGCCCGAGAAGGCCCGCCCCACGAAGCTGGCTCCGGCCACCATGGCCAGCATCAGGGGGTTGAGGGGGATGTCGGTGGTGCCGGTCGGGCTGGTCTTGGTGGCGTATCCCAGGGCGCTGGTGGGGGAGGCCTGCCCCTTGGTCAGGCCGTAGACCGAGTTGTCCATGACCAGGTAGGTGATGTCCAGGTTGCGCCGAGCGGCGTGCAGCAGGTGCCCGCCTCCGATGGCGAAGGCGTCGCCGTCTCCGCCCACGGTGAAGACGTGCAGATCCCGCCCGGCCGCGCGGACCCCCGTGGTGATCGGCATGGTCCGACCGTGGAGGCCGTGGATGCCGTAGGTGGACAGGAAGAAGGGGAAGCGCGACGAGCAGCCGATCCCCGAGATGGCGACGACCTTCTCGGGGGGGATCGCCAGTTGGGACAGAGCCCCGTGCACCGCGCTCAGGACCCCGAAGTCCCCGCACCCGGGGCACCAGGTCGGGCGCTCCTGGCTGCGGTAGTCCTCCGTGGGGGGACTCGTGTTCTCAGCGGACATGTTGGCACCATTCCTCGATCTTCTGGATCAGTTCAGCCTGCCGGAACGGGGCTCCACCATAGACGTTGATCCGGCCCAGGCCATGCGGGTGGTTGTACCTCGAGGCCACCAACGTGGCCATCTGGCCGGTGCGGTTGCATTCAACCACCGCCACCCGCTTCTTGCGCTCCAGGAACTCACCGATCTGGTGGTCGGGAAGGGGCCAGAGCATCCGGGGAGCCAGCATCTCCATCCGGACTCCCCGGAGTTCGAGCTCCTGCAGGGCGCTGGCCACGGCACCCGTCGTGGATCCCCAGGTCAGAAGGCCCAGCTCGGAGTCGGGGTCTCCCTGGCGGAAGGGTTCGGGGGCATCCAGGGCGGCCTTCGAGAACTTGCGGAACCTCTTGTCGCTCATGGCGGCGTGGTTGGCGGCATCGTAGCGCGGCAGGCCCCGGGGGTTGTGCTCCAGGCCGGTGGCGACGTACTGGCCGAAGGGGGTTCCGGGCAGGGACATCGGCGAGACGCCCGATTCGGTGATCTGGTAGCGTTCGAAGTCCGGATCGGTGGGCCGGGCCGTCAGGCGCTCCCAACGGGGGATCTTCGCCAGGTCCGGCCGCTCGAAGTCCGTCATCCGGCTGGCCAGGACCGTGTCCGAGAGCACCAGCACCGGCACCTGGTAGCGTTCGGCCAGGTTGAAGGCGTTCACGGCCTGATCGAAGCAGTCCGCCACGCTGGTGGGGGCCAGGACCAGGCGCTGGCTGTCCCCGTGCCCGCCCACGGCGGCCAGGAACAGGTCGCTCTGCTCATGTCTGGTCGGCAGACCCGTGGAGGGACCGGCTCGCTGGACATCCAGGATCACGCAGGGGATCTCGGCCATGGAGGCCAGCCCCAGCATCTCTACCATCAGGCTCAAGCCCGGACCCGAGGTGGCCGTCATGGCGCGGGCTCCGGTGTAGGAGGCGCCCAGGACCATGCCCAGGGAGGCGATCTCGTCCTCGGCCTGGATCAGCACGCCTCCGACCCGGGGCAGTTGGACGGCCAGGAACTCCATCACGTCGCTGGCCGGCGTGATCGGATAGCCCGCGAAGAAGCTGCATCCCGCCGCCAGGAAGCCCAGACTCAAGGCCTGGTTGCCGTTGAGCAGCATCCGGGTGGGGCTTCGTCGGTCGGCCTCCACCGCAAAGAGCGCCTCCTGGGGCAGGACCTCCCGGACGTAGTCCCGGCCNNGAACTTCTGTTCGATCAGTTCGCACAGGACCTCACGGTCCAGGTCGAAGAGGGCCGCCACCACTCCCACGGCCACCACGTTCTTGGCCAGTCCGAACTTCAGGCGGTCGCGGGCGATCCCCGTCATCGGCACGGCGTACTGGGAGCGATCGGGGTCCTGGGGGGGCTGGAAGCTGGCCGAGTCGTAGATCAGCAGGCCTCCTGGGCGCAGATCCGGACCGCTCTTCTGCCAGGCCTCCTCGTTGAAGGCCACCAGCACGTCCAGTTCATCCTTGGCTTCCATCATGGGCACCGGGCCCAGGCAGACCTGGAAGGTGGCGTGTCCTCCCTTGATCTCGGCGGGGTTGGTCTTCGAGGTCAGGACCCGGTACCCCGCGCGAGCAGCGGCCCGGGTGACGAGTTCTCCGGTGGACAGGACCCCCTCTCCGGATTCTCCGGCCATCCGGATCTGCAGGGACTTCTGAACCATCAGCAACAGACACCTCGGTTCCGTGATCCGACGCCGCGACATCCGGCGCCTTCGGCCACATGGGCTTCCCCTTCGGGGCGCCCGACCCCTGCCGGACGGAGGGATGCCTGGCGGCGAAGCGAAAATCCTGCGGCGTCGCATTCCGATCCGGAGGAGGGCGACACCCGGAGGACAGCGAGATGGTGGACCCCCTGGCGCGCCAGAAAGAACCCTTCAGCGTGACCCTCGAAGACGGCAGGGTCGTCCGGATTCGCGGCATCCTGGCGTCGGATGGCCGGGCCTTGGAGGAGTTCTACGGCTCCGTCCCGGTCGAGGAGCTGTGGGACCTGGACTGCAATCCCCGAAAGCTCGAGGTGATCCGGGACTGGCTGGAGGAGGGGTCCTCTTCCGAGACGCTGCACCTTTTGGCTGAGGGCGACGAGGGCTGCCTGGTGGGACACTGCGTGGTCCAACATCCCCCGCGGGGCTGGAAGGCTCATCAGGGAACCATCCGGGTTGCGGTTCGGCCGGGGTGGAGGTGGCAGGGGCTGGCGGGCGCCCTGATCGAACGGATGATTCGGCTGAGCCTGCACGCCGGCCTGGATCTCCTGGTGGCCGAGCTGACTCCGGGTCAGGTGGCGGCTCGCAGCGCCTTCTCGCGGCAGGGTTTCCACCCTCGGGCCACGCTGGCGCGCTTCGTCCGGGATGCCGAGGGGCGGGACCTCGACCTGCTGGTGTTGACCCGGGAGATCCGCGAGCAGGAGTATTTCGCCGCGGACTGAGAGAGGGCTCAGGGAGCCAGCAGCCTCTGCGCCAACGCGCGCATGGCCCGCCCCCGGTGGCTGATCTGGTGCTTGCGCCCTTCGGGGAGCTCGGCCATGGTGGCCCCTTCGGAGGGCACCCAGAAGATCGGGTCATAGCCGAACCCGCCACCGCCCGCAGGGGCGGGTGCGATGCGACCCGGACAGACCCCTTCGCCGACCAGGGGCTCCGGACCCACGCCCACGGCCACGGCCACGCAGCGGAAGCGGGCCGTCCTGTGCGCCTCGGGCACCTGGGCCAGGGCCTCCAGGACCAGCCGGATCTTCTCCTCATGCGGAGTCCCCTCGCCGCCGAAACGGCTGGAGTGCAGCCCCGGAGCCCCGTCCAGGGCATCGATTTCCAGCCCGGAGTCATCGGCCAGGCAGGGCCTGCCGGTCAACTGGTGATAGTGCCGGGCCTTCTGCAAGGCGTTCTCCAGATAGGTCGTCCCGGTCTCTGGGGACTCGGGCAGGCCGGGGAAGGACTCCAGGGTGTCCAGGAGGAGGCCGGAATCCTGCAGGATCTCGCGGATCTCCTGGACCTTGTGGGCGTTTCCGGTCGCCAGCAGCAGGGGCTCAGTCCACGTTGAGATGGTTGACCTCCGTCCAGCGCTCGTCGATCTGCCATTGCAGCGTCTTGACGTCCTGGCAGGCAGCCAGGAACTCCGGGTCCTGCAAGGTGCCCTGGATGTAGCGCTCGTACACCTTGTGGGCCAGCTCCCGCATCTTCTGATCCTTCTGCTCGCGCAGGTCGCGGATGTCCATCTTGAGGCGTTCGACCCGCAGGCGCATCTCGGACTTGCGGACCACGCCCTTGCTCGCCTCGCGAACCGATTCGCCCAGTTTATCGAAGAAGCCTGACATCGACGAACTCCTTGGGGGTCGAGCCCCCGGCCCATGTTGGGGACCCGGTCAGATTCCTGCTGCTGGCCCTGGAGTCCTCTCCAGGGCCACCTGGGCCGCTTCCGTGGCGGCCTGGATCACCCGATCCACCTCCTCGGCGGTGTGGACGGTGGCCAGGCAGGCGGCGTCGAAGGTGGAGGGCGGCAGGTACACCCCCCGGGCCAGCATCTCGTGGAAGAAGACCGCGAAGGTGCGGGTCTGCAGTCTCTCGGCGTCGCGGTGGTCCTCCAGGCGCTCGGGGCCAAAGCCCAGCGAGAACATCGAACCCACGTTCTGGACCAGGAGCCCGGGAATCAGTGAGAGCCCCGCGACCAGGCGGGAGGCCAGGGCCTCCAGGTCGTCATACACTCCGGGGGCGGCGGCCAGGTCCATCGCTGCCACCGCGGCCCGCACGCTGACGGGGTTCCCGCAGTAGGTTCCGGCCTGGTAGACCGGCCCGGTGGGAGCCACCCGACGCATCAGGTCGGCCTGGCCTCCGTAGCCGCCCATGGGCAGGCCCCCCGAGAGGGCCTTGCCCAGACAGGTCAGGTCGGCGCGCACGCCGTAGCGCTCCTGGGCACCTCCTCGGGCCACCCGGAATCCGGTCAGGACCTCATCGAAGATCAGCAGGACCCCTTCCTGGTCGCAGAGTTCGCGAAGCCCCTCCAGGAAGCCTGGCTTGGGGGGAATCACGCCCATGCTGCCGGTGACCGGCTCGACCAGCACGGCAGCCACCTCGTCCGGATGGGAGGCCAGCAGGTGGGCCACCGACTCCAGGTCGTTGAAGCAGGCCACCAGGGTCTCGGCGGCGGCTCCCGGAGAGGCTCCCAACGCCAGCGGGCCTCCGGCCTGTTCGGCCTCCAGCCCGGCGGCGTCCAGGCACTCGACGTGCCCGTGATAGCAGCCTTCGAACTTCAGGATGCGAGGGCGGCCCGTGGCTGAGCGGGCCACCCGCAGGGCGGACTGGACGGCCTCGGCCCCCGAGTTCACGAACCGCACCATCTCGATGGAGGGGAAGGCCTCCGTGACCCGGCGGGCCAGGTCCAGTTCCCAGGTGGTGGAGGCTCCGAAGAGGGTCCCCTCGGCGGCGGCCTCCTGCACGGCCTGGACGATCCGGGGGTGGCAGTGCCCCATCAGCAGGGGACCCCACCCGCAGACCAGGTCCAGGTACTCGCGACCCTCCAGGTCCCAGACCCGGCTGCCCCGGCCGCGAACCAGGATCGGGGGGGCTCCTCCCACCTGGCCAAAGGCGCGGAAGGGGCTGTTGACGCCGCCGGGGATCAGCTCGGTCAGGGCGCGAAAGGTCGAAACGGACTCCATGGGTCTTCCTCCAGGCCGGCCCCCTTCGCGGCTCCGGCCTGCCCGCCTCCCACTGGCGGTCCAAGGCCCTTTCCGCGATTCTCGTCGGGCAGCCGGCTGTTCCAGGGGGGAAAGGCTTTTGCGTCGAAGAAGAAGAGCCGGAACGCGAGGTCCCCCCCTGGATCGAGGCAAGGAGTCCCGGGTGGTTCGTTTGGGGGGGGCTGGAGGGGATCCGGTTCAAGCTGGGGAGGCTGGCGCCTGAATGCCGACTTTTAGTTATGAGGCCCTGGATTCTCGGGGCCGGGTCGTGTCGGGGTCTGTCGAGGCTCCCGACGCCCAGTCCGTGGTCCGGGACCTCCGGAACAGTCGCTACACCGTCACCAACATCCGGGAGAAGAAGGATTCCCTGAGGGCGCTGAGGATGCTGTCCCAGCGCTTCGAGAGGGTCTCGCTGTACGCCCTGGCCATCTTCACCCGGCAGTTTGCGGTGCTCTTCAACTCCGGCATCTCGACGGTCCGAGGCCTGGAGGGCTTGGGGCGTCAGTCCCTCAACGCCCGCCTGACCCGGGCCATCCAGGCGGTCTACGACGACATCCGCGGGGGCTACTCGCTGGCCAAGGCCATGGCCCGCCACCCGGACGTCTTCAGCCCCGTCTACATCAGCATGGTCAAGGCGGGTGAGATGTCGGGCGCGATGGGCGAGATCCTCGACCGCCTGGCCACCTTCCTCGAACGGGAGCTGACCCTGCAGAAGAAGGTGGCCGCCGCCACGACCTATCCGGCCGTCGTGTTTGTGGCCTGTGTCACCGTGACCTTCATCCTGGTGACCTACGTCTTCCCGACCTTCATCGATCTCTTCGAAGGGATCGACGTCCGGCTTCCCTGGATCACCCGCAGCCTGATCTGGATCACCAGCACGATCCGCAACCCCCTGGTCATGCTGCCCATCCTGGCCGCCATCGGGGCCGGCATCTATTCGGTGCTCCAGTACTTCAAGACCCCTTGGGGGCGCCGCCAGAAGGACCGGCTCCTGCTGGACCTGCCGGTGCTGGGGGTCCTGATGAAGAAGGTCGCCCTGTCGCGTTTCTGCCGCACCCTGGGAACGCTCCTGGGCAGCGGCGTGCCGATGGTCCACGCCCTGGAAATCGTCTCCAAGGCCGCCGGCAACGACGTGATCTCGGATGTGATCGAAGAGGTCCAGATGGGCCTGAAGGCCGGCATGCGCTTGTCGCAGCCCCTCAAGGAATACCGACTCTTCCCCCCGATGCTGGCCCAGATGGTCGCCATCGGTGAAGAGACCGGGAACCTGCCCCTGATGCTGAACAAGCTGGCCGACTTCTACGACCTGGAGGTCGAGCACTCGTTGGAGGCCCTGACCGCCATGCTCGAGCCGGTCATGATCCTCTTCATGGGCATCGCGGTGGGCTACGTGCTGCTGGCGGTCTTCATCCCGGTCTACGACCTGGTCGGCCAGTTCTAGAACCCTGCGCGCGGGGGGGCGGGAGGTCGTGTTTGACACCTCTTCCCGGGCCCTGCTAAGATCGGCCGAATCCTCGAAACCACGGGACACCAGCATGCAGGAAGCCCTCCAGAGCCCCACCCGGATCGTCGAAGAGGTCCGCCGTCGGCGGACCTTTGCGATCATCTCGCATCCCGACGCCGGCAAGACCACCCTCACCGAGAAGCTCCTGCTGTACGGCGGGGCGGTGAACCTGGCCGGAGCGGTCCGGGCGCGCCGCTCGCAGGCGCACGCCGCTTCGGACTTCATGGAGATCGAGAAGCAGCGCGGGATCTCGGTGACCTCCACCGTCCTGAGCTTCGAGTATGACGGCTTCCTGCTGAACCTGTTGGACACCCCGGGGCACCAGGACTTCAGTGAGGACACCTACCGGACGCTGCTGGCCGTCGACTGCGCCGTCATGATCCTGGACGCCGCCAAGGGCATCGAGACCCAGACCCTGAAGCTCTTCGACGTGTGTCGCCAGCGCGGGTTGCCGATTCTGACCTTCATCAACAAGATGGACCGTCCGACCCAGGATCCCCTGGACCTGTTGGGAGAGATCGAGAAGGTCCTGGGCATGCACGCGGTCCCCATGAACTGGCCCTTGGGAAACGGCTCGCGCTTCAAGGGTGTCTACGAGATGAAGAGCGGGGAGCTGCACCTCTTTGAACGAACGGGGCACGGAGCCTCCAAGGCCCGGGTCCGGGTGGCCCACCCGCGCTCCGAGGACGTGGCACGCATGGTGGATCCCGACGTGTTCGCCAGTTTCTCGGAGGAGACCGAGCTGCTCGAGGCGGCGGGGGAGGATTTCGACCACGAGGCCTTCCTGGCGGGCAAGGTCACCCCGGTCTTCTTCGGAAGCGCCCTGACCAACTTCGGAGTCCAGCTCTTCCTGGAAGAGTTCCTGCGCCTGGCTCCTGCGCCCGGACCTCGCAACAGCGACCGCGGCCCGGTCGAGCCGACCGAGGCCGAGTTCTCGGGGTTCGTCTTCAAGAT
>DCTU01000332.1:0-5345 GCA_002329445.1 bacterium UBP9_UBA1432 | reverse complement strand
TTCGAGCGCGGCATGAAGGTCCACTGCGTCCGGACCGGAGAGGTGATCCGCCTGACCTATCCCCAGCGC
Organism: bacterium UBP9_UBA1432; assembly: GCA_002329445.1. GTDB lineage: Bacteria > Vulcanimicrobiota > Xenobia > Xenobiales > Xenobiaceae > Xenobium > Xenobium purgamenti. The sequence continues at coordinate 5,276 of DCTU01000332.1, read as the reverse complement.
CTCTTTGCCCAGGAGCGCGAGACGGTCGACGAGGCCTTCCCAGGCGACGTGGTGGGCCTGGTCAACTCGGGCGAGCTGGTGCTGGGGGACACGCTGGTCGAGGGGGCCGATGTCCACTACGACCCGATCCCTCTCTTCCCACCCGAGCACTTCGCCCGGGTGATGGTGGACGACCCCTCCCGGCGCAAGCAGTTCAACAAGGCCCTCGAGCAGTTGCAGCGGGAGGGTGCGATCCAGGTCTTCTGGATGGCCGACGAGCACGTGCGGACTCCGGTCATGGGGGCGGTGGGGCGGCTGCAGTTCGAGGTGGTCGAGCATCGTCTGAAGACCGACTATGGTGTCGAGGCGCGCTTCGAGCCCCTCAGCTACCGCCTGGCGCGCTGGGTGGTGGGGCCCGAAGAACTGCTGGAGGGTTTCGACCCTTCGCGCCTGGCCCGGCGTGCCCTGGACTGCTGCGATCGGCCCGTGGTGCTCTTCCCCAGCGAGTGGGACCTGAACTACACCGCCGAGAAGAACCCCGGCCTGGAGTTCCTGGCCGTCAGCCCCCGCTAGCAGGCCCGCACCATGCACGCCGAGATCCTGGCCACCGGTTCCGAGCTGCTCTCGCCCGACCGCAGCGACACCAATTCTCTGTGGTTGACGGCCCGTCTGGACGACATCGGCATTCCGGTCCGGCGCAAGACCATCGTGGGCGACCATGGTCCGGATCTCCAGGAGGCCATCGCGCAGGCCTTGGGGCGGGCCGAACTGGTGATCTGCACCGGCGGGTTGGGCCCGACCCAGGATGACGTGACCCGGGAGGCCGCCGCGCAGGCCACGGGATGCTTCCTGCGCTCCGACCCGGTGATCGAAGAAGGGCTGCGCCGGCGCTTTGCCGAGCGCGGTCTGGAGATGCCGTCCAACAACCTGCGTCAGGCCATGGTCCCGGAAGGAGCGCGCTGCCTGCCCAACCGGCTGGGGACCGCACCCGGGATCCTGCTGGAGACGCACGGCCGCTGGCTGGCCCTGCTCCCCGGCCCCCCGCGCGAGATGCAGCCGATGTTCCTGGAGGAACTGCTGCCCGCCCTGCGTCGCCACGCCGGTCCCCTGCGGATGGCGCGCCGGGTGCTCAAAGTCTACGGGCTGACCGAATCGGGCCTGGACGAGCGGATCGCCCCGCTGGCGCGCGCCTTCCCTGAGGTGGAGGTCACGGTGAACTTCTCTCCGCTGGACCTCGAACTGCGCCTGGCGGCTCGAGGCTCGGGAAGTAAACCCGAAGAGGGCCTGGAGTCCTTCTGCTCCCGGCTGCGGGAGGATCTGGGGTCTCATCTCTTTTCGGAGGCGGGGGAGAGCCTGGAACAGGTGGTTGCCCGGATTCTGCGGGCGCGGGGCCTGGACCTGGCGCTGGGCGAGGTGGCCAGCGGGGGCCTTCTGGCCGCCCGTCTGAGCCAGGTCGGTGCCCCCCTGCGGCGTGCCCTGTTGGTCCCCTCTCCGCCTTCGCGGGGCGAGCCGGCCGGGTCCACGCTCCTCCCCTGGCCTGCCGATCTGCCTTCGGCACGCGCGGCGGCGTCGCGATGGCGCCGCGAAACCGGGGCTGCGCTGGCCCTGGTGGTGGGACCGAGCCGAGGCTCTGGGCAGCAGGCGCGGGTGCCGGTGGCCCTGAGCCACGCGGAGGGGACGAACGCGCAGGAGTTGCGCCTCATGGCGGGGCCCCTGCTCTCGACGCGGGCCTCCCAGGGCGGCCTGGACTTGATCCGGCTGGGCCTGGCCAGGGCCCCCCAGGACTGAAAGGGGCCAGCCCGCTCGGGGTTTCAGGTTCAGGCCGGCGGGGCCGGCAGCATCTCCTCCAGCAGGTCGGCTGCAGCCGGGGCTCCCCCGCATTGCCGGAAGGCCAGTTGAACCTCGACCGCACCGCGACGGCACCCCATGGCCCGGTGAACGCCCTGGCGGAGCAGGGCGGGGGTCATCCGGGAGGATGGAAGGGAAGCCCCTGCCTTGAGGTTCTCGATGCGCCGGGCCACCTCGACCTGGTCGCGTCCGAAGGGCACGGCCAACACCGGAACCCCGGCCGAGAGGGCCTTCTGGACCAGGCCCATGCCGCCCGGACAGACCACGCAGGCCGCCTTGGCCATCAAGGGGCCGTGGGCGGCGAAGCGCACCACTCGGGCGTTGGGCGGCGGCGAGAAAGCCTCCGGGTCGACCGAGGCAGTGGTGACCAGGACGCGCACCTTCTCGCGGGCCAGACCCTCCAGGACCTCGCTGATCAGGCGCCCGTCGTTCTGGAACTCCGTGCTGCAACTGACCAGCACCAGGGGTCGGGAGTCCTCCTCCAGGTCCAGGAGCTCTGGGAAGGGTTCCCAGTTGCCCGGACCGACCAGGCGCACGGAATCCGGCCACGGGCGGGGGTACTCGAACGGTTCGGCGGTGAAGTACAGCAGCCGGGGGGGCGTGGTGGGCCAGTCCAGCAGGCGGGCCAGGGGGGGCGCCCCCAAGGACTCGCGCAGGGCGTTCAACTGGGGAAGGGCCTGGTCGTAGGCCTTCTGCACCGAGTTGGCCTTGGCCCAGTTCTTCATCGCGCCCAGGGCTCCCGAGCTCCGCGGCAGGCCCAGGCCGAAGGGCGGGATGCCCGGGGCCGGGAAGGGGAGCAGGGTGGACGACCAGGAGGCCCAGGGTACGCCGCAGGTCTCGGCGCAGGCCAGGGCGCCGAAGGCATGGACGTCCACGACGAGCAGGTCGGGCTGGTGGACCTCGACGGCTCGTTGAAGGTCCTCGGCTTCGGCCGGGCCGCGGTCCACGAGATACAGCAGCAGGCTGCGCAGGGCCTCGTCGGGTTCGAAGTGTTGCCAGTCGTTGCGAATGGCGAACTCGACCGTATCGGCCAGGGCCCGCGCTTCGAAACCGAGTTCCCGGAGGTTCCGGACTTCGGCGCCGGCGGTGCGGACGAAGAGGTCGTGACCTCGTTCCAGCAGGGTCTCCAGCGTCGGAACCAGGGGGTACAGATGCCCCCGGGTGGGAGCTGTGTAGACCAGGATTCCGGCCATCCTGCCTCCTTCTCGGGGCGTTCTCTTGTCCTGTTCCCCGGTTCGGGGGGCAGGGGCCCAGGGCCTTGCGGGAAGTGTTGGCCAGTCGGTTGGCCGGAACCTGCCTGGAAGGCGGAGGATCTTCCAGGCGAGAAGGTCCCGGGACCGGGGGAGCGTGAATCAACAGGGATGTCCGATTGGAAGTCTCATCTCCGGCCTGCCGAGCAGGAAGTCCTTGACGAGGTGCAGGCCTGGGCCACCCAGCGTTCGGGCCCATTGGGGAAGGCGGTCCTTCTGGCCGGTCGGCCCTTCGAGAAGGCCTTCGACGCGGTGCCCGAGTCCTTTCGAGAGACCCTGGCCCAGGGCATCCACCGGGCCCTGCTGGCGGTGCGGAGCGCTTCGGAGGCCACCTTCTCGCGACAGGGGGTCCTGGATCGGATCAGCGCCAGGATCGGCCTGGATGTCGGGACCGAACCCGAACAGCTCTTCCGGGCCGACGTCCGGGACCTGGATCGCTTCGCCCGGGACAGCCTGACCTTCCATCGCCGCGCAGCAGCCATGCAGGGGGCGGCGGCGGGGGTGTCGGGCCTCTTCGGCCTGCTGGCCGACGTTCCCGTCCTCTACGCCCTGTTGTGCCGCTGCATCCTGGAGGTGGCCACCTGCTACGGGTTCCCGGTCCAGGGGCCGGCCGAGGAGGCCCACATGCTCAAGATTCTCGACCTGGGGCACTTCCTGGAAGACGACCGGCGTCGGCTGGGCCTGGCCGAATTGGAAGGCCTGCAGGACATGATCCGCGAGGGGATCCCGCTGAAGGACCTCGAGCGCCTGGCCCTGGCCAAAGGGCTGCAGGCCCTCTCACGTCAGTTGGCGGCCGGTCTGGTGCGTCGCAAGGCGGCCCAGGCCGTCGTCCTGGTGGGGGGACTGGTGGGGGCTGGGGTCAACCATCAGTTGGTGGCCGACGTGGGCACTGTGGCCTGGCAGGCCTACCGTCGCCGCTTCGTCGTGGAGCTGGCCCACCGCCGCCTGGCCCGCGCCACCCTCACACTGGTCGACACTCCCGCCGGCGGCCCCAGGGCCGCGGCCTCACCCGAAATCAGCCCGGAGGATCAGGTCTGAGTCTCGCACGGGTCGGGGGCGGCCACCACCTCCCAGATCGGGATGGGGGCGCTCTTCCCCTTGAGGGCTTCGTTGCCGAAGAAGGCCAGGGGGATGCGCTCGCCGACCTCCTGGCGGGTCGACTCGGTGATCAGGATGCAACTGTGCCGACCGTCCCGAGACCGGTCCTGGACTCGGGCGCCGATGTTGACGGTGTCGCCCACCACGGCGTGCTTGAGGCGCTCTTCCGAGCCGATATTGCCCTCGATGGCGTCGCCGGTGTGGATGCCGATCCCCATCTTCAACTCGCGGATGTGGGGATTCCGGCTCTCCGAGCGCAGGGTTTCCAGGGCCACGAGCATCTGCAGCGCCGTGCGTACGGCTCGCAAGCCCGAGGGCTCCTCTCCGTCGTGGAAGACGGCCAGGATGGCGTCGCCCAGATAGTCGCTGATGTCTCCTCCGTTCGAGTGCAGGACCGAAATCATGGCGTTCAGGTATTCGTTGAGCAGAACCACCACCTCGGTGGCGTCCAGGCGTTCGGAAAGCGCCGTGAATCCGCGCAGATCCGAATACAGGACCGTGACCCGGGTGCGTTGTCCCCCCAGAACCACCCGACCTTCCGAGTCCGCGTCCATGCGCTGGCGGGCCTCGACGGGGACGTAGCGGCGCAGGAGCTGTCTCTGGCGCAGCCAGGAGGTCAGCTCGTTGAAGGAGGCGGCCAACTGGGACACCTCATCGCGTCCGGGAATCTCGATGGGGTTCAGGTCGCCCTGGGTCACCCGCCTCATCCGTTGGTTGAGAGACTCCAGAGGTCGGGTGATGCGCCCCGAGAGGGCGAAGGCCGCGGCCAGGACCCCCAGAAGTCCGGCCAGACCCAGGCCGGCCACCCGCTGGCGTTGCCCCTCGACGGGGGCGTAGACCTCCTTGGCCAGACGGCCGAACCAGATCTCGACTCCAGGCCCATGCGCCGTGGGGGCCAGCACGGGTCGGCTGGTCATCACCAGGGGGAACCCGGCCAGTTGGAGTCTGCAGATGTCCCGGTGGTCGGGGGCCTCCCTCAGGCGAGGCTCGAAGCTCTTCTGGAGGCTCTCCGGCCCGGGCAGGCCCGTTCCAGGAGGCACGAAGGTCTCCAGGACGCGGGACCCCGCCGTCAGGAAGAGGACGTCATCTTCCCCTCCGGCG
>DCTU01000069.1:1215-7166 GCA_002329445.1 bacterium UBP9_UBA1432 | reverse complement strand
CCCAACGTCCTGACCATCCTGGGCATCATCCTCTTCCTGCGGGCGGGTTGGGTGGTGGGCCAGGTGGGCCTGGACGGGGCCCTGAAGATCGTGCTGATGGCCAACGCCATCTCGCTTCTGACCGGGCTGTCGCTGGCGGCCATCGCCACCAGCCTGCGGGTTCGGGCCGGAGGCAACTACTTCATCATCTCGCGAACCCTGGGCCTGGAGATCGGGGGGGCCATCGGGATTCCACTGTACCTGTCGCAGGCCATTTCGGTGGCCTTCTACCTGATCGGATTCACCGAGGCCCTGCTGGCGGTCTTCCCCACCCTGGACTCCCAGGTGGTGGCCACCGTCGTCACCTTGCTCTTCGGCCTGCTGGCCTGGATCGGGGCTGACGTGGCCCTGAAGATCCAGTTCGTGGTCTTCGGGGTGCTCATGGCCGCCCTGGTCTCGTTCTTCGCGGGGGGCTGGGGCCAGGCAGTGGAGCCGGCGATGGGGCGGGCGCCGGGCAGCCTGGTCGGCTTCTGGACCGTCTTCGCCGTCTTCTTCCCGGCCGTCACGGGCATCGAGGTCGGCACCAGCATGTCCGGAGACCTCAAGCGTCCCGACGTCAGCATCCCTCGCGGGACGCTGGGCTCGATCCTGTTCACGGCCGTTCTCTACCTGTTGGCGGTCTGGTGGTTCGCCACCCACGCCACCCGTGACCAGCTTCTGGTCGACGGCACGATCATGGCGACGATCTCGCGTTGGCCCTGGCTGATCATGGCCGGAGTCTTCGCTGCCACGCTCTCTTCGGCCCTGGGCAGCATCCTGGCGGCCCCCCGCACCCTGCAGGCCCTGGCCTCCGACCGGGTCGTCCCCGAGGTCCTGGCCGGGCGTCTGGGCAGTCCCACCGAGCCCCGGATGGCGATCCTGCTGACCACGGCCGTGGCCGTGGGCGTGATCTGGATGGGCGACCTGAACTTCGTGGCGCCGATCATCACCATGTTCTTCTTGAACACCTATGGGATGACCAATCTGGTGGCGGGCCTGGAGGCCTTGATCGGGAATCCCAGCTTCCGGCCTCGCTTCCGGGTGCCCGGGTTGCTCTCGATGCTGGGGGCCCTGGCCTGCTATGGAGCGATGTTCCTGATCCACCCCTGGGCCACGGTGGCAGCCATCGTGATCAGCTACGGGCTCTTTGCCTGGCTCAGTCAGCGGGCCTTCCGCCAGACCTGGGGGGACGTGCGCAGCGGGCTGTGGTTCAGCCTGGCCCGCCACGCCCTGCTGCACCTCGAGTCCGAGCAGTGGCACGTGCGCAACTGGCGCCCGAACATCCTGGTCTTCACCGGCCAGCCGTACAACCGCGAACACCTGGCCAGGGTGGCCGAGTGGTTGACCACCGGTCGGGGCCTGGTCAGCTTCCTGCAGATCGTGCCGGGAGACCTGGAGGCCACCTGCCGGCGCCGGCTACATCACCTGGCGGCGCGCCACATCCGGACCTACATCCAGAAGAACGAGCTGTCGGCCTTCGCTGCCAGCGTTCCCGGCTCGGACTTCGCCCGGGCTGCCCTGACGGCCACCGAGGCCCACGGGGTGGGGGGACTGGCGCCCAACGCCGTCCTCCTGGGCATGAGCGAGTCTCCCGAGGGCCTGGCCACGCAGTTGCAGGTGATCCGCTGGCTGAACCTGGCCGGCAAGACGACCTTGATGCTGAGGTTTGACCGGCAGCGAGGCTGGGGCCGGAAGTCCCGGATCCACGTCTGGTGGGGAGGAAAGGGCGGAAACGCCGGTCTGATGCTGTTGTTGGGGCACCTGGTGCGTCAACATGACGACTGGGCCGGGGCCGAGCTCCATGTCTACCGGGTGATCCGCGACCTCCAAGGAAGCGAACCTGCCCGGCGCCACGTGGAGGCCCTCCTGGAGGAGGTTCGCGTGCGGGCCACCCCGGTGGTCCTGGTGCATCATCCCTCCCAGGGATCGATTCAGGAGGTCATCCGGCAGAACAACGCCGAGGCCGACCTGGTGCTGATGGGGATGCAGGTGCCCGAAGACGGAGCCTTCGACGATTACGGCCGTCGCCTGGGTGAGCTTCTGGCGGGACCGGCGTCGGTGCTGCTGGTGCGCAGCGCCGTGGGCGAGGAGGTGCTCAGCACCGGCTGAAGTCTGCCAGGGCGCTGCCCGAAAGGGGGAGAGGGATCAGAACTTCTCGGGCCAGGCGGCCAGCAGGTTCACGATGCGGTCCTGGGCATCGACGGCGCTGCCGATGCTCTCCAGCTTGTTGAAGAGCATGGCGAAGGCCAGGGTCTGGCCGTTGGCGGTCACCAGGTACCCCGACAGCGAAGAGTCTTCCGCCAGGGTCCCGGTCTTGGCCCGCACTCCCAGGCCGTTCAGGCGGTAGGAGAGGGTGCCCTGACCTCCGGCGGGGAGGCTCTCGCGGAAGAGGTCGCGCCGAGGATGGGCATCCATGGCCTCCAGGACCCCCACCAGTTGGGCCGGCGTGACCCGGTCCAGCGGCGACAGCCCGCAGCCGTCGAACATCTTCAGGCCTGCCACCGAAATCCCGTGGCGGGTCATGAACTCCTTGACAGCCGCCTCTCCGTTGGCCGCCGTCCCTCGTCCCGAGCGCCTCTCGCCCAGGGCCTTGAAGAGGTGCTGGGCGAAGAGGTTGTCGCTTTCGCGGTTGATCTGCCAGAGGATCTCGGGCAGGGGGACCGACTGGTAGCGGGCGTAGGTGTGCATGCTCGCCAGCAGGGCGGGCTCTCCCACCGGGCGGATCAGGCGGACGCCTCCCTTCTGGGGGATCCCGGCTTCCTTGAGGACCTGCTGGAAGGCTCCCGCGGCGAATCGCGGCGGGTTGCCCACCGTCAGCGAGCGGCGGACCACCTCGCCGGGTCCAGGGGTTCCTCGCACCACGATGGTGTCGCTTCCCTCGGGGCGGTCCAGGTAGACCGGTCCTCCCGAGCCCGTCTGGTTGGAGAAGGTCAGTCCCGAGGTGGGAGGCTGGGTCCGGATCCCTTCGGCGCTGACGATCACCTCGACCACGTTGCCGTTCAGCGAGAGCGCGGCCACCGGGGCGGCGTAGCTGTCCAGCCGATAGCGCTCCAGCCAGCCTCGGGCCAGGAACTCGCGGTCGAAGGCCGAGTCGTCGGCCACGATGTCCCCCACGACCTGGCGAACCCCCTGCGCCTTCAACTGGCGGGCGAAGAAGGCGAAGGGCTCGGTGGCCGGCTGGCAGTAGGGAGGGGTCAGGGTCGGGTCCCCGCTGCCCTGGAGATACAGGTCGCCGTGCACGATGCCCCGGGCGTCCGGTCGGGGGCCGACCAGGCTGGTCTGGAAGCGGAAGTCGGGCCCCAGGCGATCCAGGGCCACGGCGGTGGTCAGGACCTTCAGGTTGGAGGCCGGGACCATGGGGGTGGTGCCCTGGCGGGAATAGAGCACCCGGCCGCTGCCCAGGACCTTGATGTAGACCCCCTGCTGCGAGCCGGGGGTCGCGTTCCCGTCCAGGATGGCGGCGATCTGGCGCTTGAGTTCCACGGCACTGGCCCGAGGCGCGTTCGGCGAGGCCGAGGCGGCAACCGCCCAGAGCAGGGTCAACAGCAGTCCCGCCTGCAGGCGGGCTGCCCAGGGCAAAGAGCCTCGAGGGGAGGAGGGACGGGCCACGGCGATCGATTCCTTTGGTGGGACGCGAGATGACGGCTCCCCGCGATCGGGCCGGGGAGGGCGATCGCGGCGGGGCCGCGCGGATTCTCCGGGCATCCCTTCAACTCCTGGTCTGCAGCCGTTTCGAGGAGGTTTCGACCCGGGCGAGAAGGGGCCTCAGGTGCTCAAGATCCCGAAGGCCTGGCTTGCCTTGTCGGCAGGCCTGTTCAGGAGGCTCCTCTGTCGGACCCGTCGCGTCCTGGGGTTCTGGTTCCATCTGTCCGTGGATGTGGTGCGCGAGTTCATCGAGGACGATTGCTCGTTCCTGGCCGCGGGGATTGCCTTCTATGCGTTCCTGTCGCTCTTCCCGTTGGGGCTTCTGTCGGTCACGGTCCTGGGGTATCTGCTGTCGCTTCCCTGGCTGCACGACCAGGTCGTCCTGGCCTTCTCCCAACTGGATCAGGCCGGGGACGGGGTGGTGACGCCGGACGGCCTGACCTATACCTTGAGGCTGGTCCACTCCTTCCTTCCGGCCCAGAGCCACTGGTTTGAGTCCGAGCTGCAGGTGCTGGCCCAGAACTGGGGCCGCAACGTGCTGGTCAGCCTCCTGCTGGGGCTCTGGTCGGGCCGGCACCTCTTCATGGCGATGGAGTTCAGCCTGCATCGAGCCTGGGACATGCCGATCCGCCGACACCTGGTGACGCGGAGCCTGATGAGCATGGGCTTGATCCTGGTCACCGGCGCCGTGACCCTGGCCCTTCTGGCCTCGTCGGTGTTCATGGCCCTGGTCGAACAGGTCCTCTCGCGCTTCCCGCTGCCGACCTTCCTGGGGTTCTCGTTGGATCAGGCCATGATCTGGGGGTGGGTGACCTCCTGGGTCCTGGTCCCACTCGGGGTCGGCACCATCTTCCTGATGCTGTACCGACTCCTGCCCTCCGAACACGTCCCCCTGGCCTACGCCCTGCCGGGCGCCATCTTCTCGGGGTTGGCATGGCGGCTGGCCAGCAGCCTCTACATCCTGTATGGGGTGTATTTCGGCCGGATCTCGGCGGTCTATGGCTCCATCTGGTACATCGTCGGCCTGATGATGTGGCTGTACGTCGTGGCCTTCGTGTTTCTGGCCGGCGCCGAGATCGTCTACGTGTACACCCATCGCCGGACGACCCGGGAGGTGTCCTGCAACCTCGCTCCCGGGCCGGTGGATTGAGCTCAGTCGGCCTCGTCGGCTTCTTCGGCCTCCTCCTGGCCGGGCTCGCACTTCATGAACTCCCTCAACAGCACGGTGGCATAGCTGCCTGAGGGCAGCTCGAAGCAGAAGACCGGATCGCCCTCCACCTCTTCAATCGTCATGTCCCCCGGATTCAGGCGGATGCGGCGTCGGGTCCCGGTCGCCTTGACCTTGCGGAAATCCTCCAACTTGAGGTTCGCCTCGTCCAGCAGGGCCTGTTCGCGCAGGGCCGCCGCCCCCTTCGTCGGCATCAGCTTGTGCCCGAAAAGCGGGCCCATGGGGCTGATCTCGAAGCGGTCCACCCGGGGCTGCTCGGCGGCCGGGTCCTCGGCCAGGAAGACTCCGCCCCGGGGCAGGCGGCCACACACGTCGCCTTCCAGGACCCGGTCGAAGAGACCGTCGGCCAGGCGGCTCGCCAGGTAGCGGTTGAAGAGATCGGACTGGAACGCGCTGACCATCAGCCAGCGCCGCCACATCGGCCCGAAGAGCTTGCCGGAACGGACCCCGTTCTCTCCGATTCGGGCGTTCCGACCCTCGATCCCGAAGCGCTGGGGGCCGTAGAAGTTCGCCAGGCCGCTCCGGCGCAGGGCCTCCAGGATGGCCTGGGCCCGCGTCCGCCACTCGGGGTGGGCCTGGCGCACCCGGATCCGGAACTGGTTCCCCGCCAGGTGGCCCCTGCGCAGCTTGTTCGAATGCCGCCCCAGGACCCGGACGTCAAAGGGGAGCTCCTCCAGGCGGGTCACCTCGGCGCTGGCCGGCACCGAGACTCTCTGCGTGGTCACGGCGCGTCGGTCCTTCAGGCCCCCATAGCCGATCTCCGAGAGGGGCACTTCCAGGGCCTGCGCCAGCGCTCCGGCCATCGCCGGGGTGGTCAGGTCGGTCTTGGTCACTTCCAGGTAGAGGTGCTCTCCCTCGCCTGAAGGTTCGTACGAGGGGACCTCGACGACGACGAAATCCTCCGGCGCGAGGCGCAGGACGCCTCCCAGGCCGGGCAGTCCGGGTGTCACATAGGGCAGCATGGGGAGGGCTGTTCGCACTCGGGGGGGCTGCTCCCTGGCAGAGGAAAAGGGTGTTCCGGCGTCAAACCGGCATGCTGGCCTGAATCCGCCGCCTGGCG
>DCTU01000069.1:0-1160 GCA_002329445.1 bacterium UBP9_UBA1432 | reverse complement strand
GCCACGGCAGGTGGCGGATTCAGGCCTGGAAAGCCCGCAGGGCATTGAACGCAGGAGGAACCGATGGCCATTCTCGGCACCCAGTCGCTGACCCACCTGGTGAAGGTCCGATCCGAGACCTGTGGGGCGGTGGACGCGCGCAAGGCCCTGTTGGAACCGTCCCTGGGAGATGCCTTGCAGTCTCGAATCCAGGTGATCTCTCCACAGATCGACGCTCTGCGAGCCGTGGCCGAGCTGGCTCGCAAGGGGGGATCGATCCTCTTGGCCGGGGCGGCGGGGACAGGAAAGTCGCTGCTCTTGTTCGTGCTGGGACGGGCCCTGTCCAGCCCTTTCCCGGGCGAGGAGTTCAGCGCCCTGTGTGACCGTCTGCAGGACGTCCAACTGGTCCGGGCGCTCGGGGCAGCGCGCAGCAAGGGGCGGCGTTGGCTGGTGGTCCTTCCCGAGGCCAATCCGGGTGAGGATTTCGATGCGGCCGTCCGACGCGCCCTGAACGGCGCGCTCTTCACCCAGGGGCTGGAAGACTTCGCTCCCGAACCCGGCCGGTTGCGCGACGAGTTCCAGCAGACCGTCGAGCACCTGCGCCAGGTCGGAGGCGTCGAGGGGATCGCCGTCCTCTTCGACGGCATGGGCGAGCTGCTGCAACAAGCCCTGCGGGGCCAGGATTCGCAGGTCTCGGACTTCACCGAGTACTGCCGGAACAGCCGCTTCCCGATTCTGTTCGCGGGCGTCGTGAACCGCGACATGGGGACCTTCCAGGTCGATGAAGAGTCCCGGCTGGTCGCCCTCTTCCGGAGGGTCCAGCCCGTCACCCTGCTGGGGCGGGTCGGCGAGTGGGAGGAGCTGGTCGGCAAGGTGATCCTCGAACACCCCGACGACGAAGTCTGGCAGGCCGTCCAGGCCCATCCCGACCAGCGCGCGGTTCGCGAGCATCTGGTCCGCATCGGCCTCTACCAGGGAACCAGCGACCATTGGCTGGCCGAGACCGTGATGGTGGGCGCGCATCCCCTCCACCCGGCGGTCCTCTTCGCTTTGCCCCGGGTGGCGCTGCGTCTGGCCTCCAAGGAGAAGACGGCCTTCACCTTCTTCGCCGACGCCACGCCCGGAGGCTTCCTCTACTTCCTGAAGAACTTCGCCGTGACCCAGCCCAACGGGCGCCTCTC
>DCTU01000113.1 GCA_002329445.1 bacterium UBP9_UBA1432 | reverse complement strand
CCCTGCAGGCCGATCTCCCCGATGCGGGTCGTCGGGCCTGTGCCACTAAGGGAAAACAAGGACAGGCGTACCTGGAGCAACCAGCCGGTAAAGCTCGTCGACATCTTCATTGTCGAGGGCGATACAGCCCAAGGTCCAGTCGGTGCGCGAACCACCACCATGGATCCCGATGGAACCGCCCAGCGCCGTGTGGCTGAAGGGAGGCTTCCCTTGAGCAGCCTTGAAACAGGTGTACCACCACTCGATCCAGGTCAGTCGACCGGAGACTCGCCCTCGCCAGGCATGTCCTCCATCGGGATAGCTCAGGCCGAGCCACTTGTGGAAAGGCTCCGGTCCCATGTCGGTGATGGTGAACCTCCCTTCCGGAGTCTTGCCGTCTCCCTCCCGCTCCTTGTCGCCAACGGAGTTCGGTCCAAGCCCGATCCTGTACTGTGCGATCAACTCGCTGTCACGCTTGAGCTGCAGGTTGCGCTCGGCTTTATGGACGACAATCTGGTACGGCCCTTCCGGAAGAGCGGCAATCGGTCTTAAAGCCAAGGTGACGGCAAGAATCAGCAGCCCGATCGCGACCAGGCTGAAAATTCTTCCAGCCCGCACGCGCCACAGAGCACGGACGAACAGTGCCAGCCCAAGCAGCAGCGCTCCAACCGATAGCGGCGTGGTCCAGGGCAGGCCATGGGTCTCCATCGGGTGGGATATCGCGTAGACCGCGACGGCCGCTTCCAGGACTCCAAAGGCGAGAAAGGCACCGAGCGCATGGTTGAGCTTTGCTCGCTCGAGTTCTCGAACCCTGAACATGGAGGTCATCATAGCAAACCTCATGGCCCCTGTGGCCCATGATCGCAGGGGATGTAGCCATGTTCATCCTATGGAAATGATTTTTTGGGTGCGCACGGACTAACCTGAGGGTGAGAGTCTGCGCGGCATGTCTCCAACCTTGCCGCTTGCGAAAGGAAGTCTGCCAGCATGCAGTTGTCGTCCATCCGGTCCTTCAACGCCGCTTCTCCTGCGCCCCCGGCCTCCAAGCCTGAAGTCGCCCAGGAAGCCGAGTTCAGCTACAATTCCCAGGATCGCCTGGTCATGGATCCCGGGACCACGGTCCTGAAGGGCGTGGAGGCCGGTCCTCGGACCGAGCGCTTCGCCATGAAGGGTACCTCGCTCCAGCCCAACGCCGATGGAGACTACGTCTTCGAAGCCAAGGACCCGCGCTCGACCTCGGCGGTGGCCTTCTCGGCTGCCCAGAAGACCCTCGAGACCTTCGAGTCGGCCTTTGGTGGCAAGGTGGACTGGGCCTTCCGCCGGCCCCAGATGGGCGTCTATCCGGACCACCAGGACCGTCCGATGCTGAACGCCTACTACTCGCGCAACGACGGCAGCGTGAACTTCTTCCACGACACGGATCGGGTCACCGGGACCTTGATCCAGAGCGGAAGCTCCGGCGAGGTGGTCTCCCACGAGGTGGGACACGCCATCCTGGACGGCCTGCGGCCCGGCTACCTGGCTGCCTGGAACTCGGACACCGGCGGCTTCCACGAGTCCTTCGCCGACTCCATGGCCATCCTGATGGGGACCCAGGACGAGGCCGTGGTCGCCAAGGTGGTGGACCAGAACGGCGGCGACCTGAGCAAGCCCAGCATCCTCTCCGGCGTGGCCGAAGAGCTCGGACGCGGCATCAACAACGCCTCGGGCACCAACCGCACCGGGGGCGACTACCTGCGCCAGGCCGTCAACAACTTCAAGTGGGCCGATCCCCGCACCCTGCCCGAGCGGGGCGGACCCGACCGGCTCGGGCACGAGGCCCACGACTTCTCGCGTCTGTGGACCGGCGCGTTCTACGAAGTCCTGACCCAGATCAACCAGGAGAAGATGGACTCCGGGGTTCCGCCTCAGGAGGCCATCAAGCAGACCGGCCAGGAGGGCATCAAGATGCTGGCCAACCTGGTGCGCGAGGCCCCCAAGGGGCAGTTCACCTATCGCCAGATGGCCGAAGCCTTCGTCAAGTCCGACGAGAAGCACAACGCAGGCCAGCAGGCCGGCCGGATCCGCGAGGTCTTCACCAACCGCGAGATCCTCTCGCCCAACCTCTACGCCAATGCGGAGGATGCCGTGCCGGCTTCCGAGAACTTCCGGATGGTCCAGACCACCCTGCGCGGGAGCGGGTTCGGTCAGTTCGAGGGCGCCGTGGTCAAGACTCCGGTGGACGAGGCCTTCCCTCTGGGCAAGGACGTCGAGACCGAGAAGAGGACCCGGGACGACATCAAGCGCCTGATCGACGCCGGGCGGATCCTGATGACCAACCCGGGTCAGCGGGTCGAGACCAAGGACCTCTTTGATGCCCAGGGTCGTCCCTACGTGGGCGTCGTGACCTGGGAGAATGGCCAGATGAACATCGAGCGGGTTCCGATCATCTCCTAGCAGCCCTCGGTTTATCCAGCCCAACAAGAGAATCGGCCCNNCGATTCTTTTTGTCTTGCGGCTTCAGCCGGGCCCTTCCCCCATTCGGTGATCTTCGACTCCCGCGGGGCAGGGAACCGGGCGGGGCCACGGGGAAAGGGGCCGGATGAGCCCGGACAGCTTCGATCCCACGCAGTACACTTCCGCCGCGGAATGCGTGCAGGGCCTGAAGGAATTCGGGGTTGCGCTGGGACACCGGTTGGGAGCCCGGGTCTTCGGCCTGGGAAGCCGCGGGGTGCGGTTCTCGTTGGCCTTCCTGGACGAGGCGGCGCACCCCGGCTCGGCCCAGGACCTGCTCATGGCCCCGGCCTGGAGCGGTTCGGGTCCCTTCCAGCCCGAGCAGGTGCAAGAGCTTCTCCGGGGCCATGAGGTGGCGCTGGTGGTCGAGGGGGGCACCTGTCATGTGCTGACCTCCGACGAAGCCATGCCCGAAGGCTCGCTGGCCCGATCTTCGGGATCGCTGCTCCCCGCCGTGCTGGGGGCCAGCGACCCGTCCTCCTTCCAGGGGTTGCTGTGGGATCGCCGGCGCATGGAGGAGGCGGCCCTGACCCTTCTGGATGCCGAGGAGCCCGCCGAACTGCTGGAAGCCTTCCGCTATCTGTTCCGGGCCACCACGGTCTGCGGGCAGGACCCCACCAGCCTGATGGTGACGGCCTTGCGGCGGGGACGCCCGGCGCTCTCCCGGGAGGTCGCCAACCTGGTTCGCGACGGCCTGGATCGGGATTTCGGCCGCGCCCTGGGCGATCTGCTCAGCGACGAGCCTTCGGGGATCCGGAATGCCCTCTACTTCTTCGCCGAGCGCGCCGCAGACCGCTACGCCAGCATCCTGGAAGCGGTCCTCCTTCCGGCCTTGACGCCCTTGCTGGGACGCCCCGAGTTCCGAGCCCACCTCCTGCCACGGCTGACCCGCATGGTGCCCCTGGTCGGTCTCGATCCAGGGCCTCTGGAGGCCTTCCTGGATGCCCTCCTGGCCCCGGCCGACGAACTGGAACTGCACGAGCGCTTTGCCGTTTCGGCCTTCCTGGTCGATCTGGCAGCGCGATATCCGGCGCTGGCGGCCTATCTCCTGCGCCGCTGGGATTCCACGGCCGACCCTCATCAGCTTGCCTGGCTCGGCAGCATCCTGGCCCGGGTGCGCCTGAGCTCCGAGCAGCACGAGCGGGTGGTGGCCCGCCTGGTGACCGTGTTTCGTGAGCACGGGGACGACGAGGCCATCCGTCGCCGTCTGCGGGTCACGTTCCGGACCCTGGGGCCCGAGCCCCTGGCGCGTCTGTCCGACCCCCGGCAGGCCGGTGCGCTGAGCGTGGAGCAGCGGACCTGGCTGGTGCACCTCTGGCACGATTACCGCTCCCATCAGGCGGTGATGCCGCCGGAGGGCGCCTTCGTGGATTTCGCCTGCGCCGAGGTCCTCTCGCGCAACCGCGCGGCCCTGCTGGCCATGGTGCGGACCGGTCAGTTGACCCGTCCGGCCCTGTTGGAGGGGTTGCGCAACAGCCCGCCGCCTCGAGAACCGGTTGTGTCCTTCCTGTTGGACGAGGCCTGGAGGATGGAGGAGCCCGACGACGCCTCGGTCCTGGAGGCCCTGGCCGCCATGGGCCCGGAGGTCCTCCAGCGGGCCCTGGCGAGCGTCCGGGAGGAGGTGGCCCTGGGTTCGGGAGGGGAGGCCAGCCGCCTGGCCCTGCTGGGCCGCCTGGCCCGGCGGATGCCGCCCGGCTCCGTCGAACTCCGGCGGCTGCGGGAGGCGCTCGAGGAGCTTCTGGACGAGCCCTTCCTGGGGCGCGAGGCCCTGCCCGTGGCCTGGGCGGCCCTGGGAGAGGTGGGCGGCACCCCCGGTCTGGAGGCCGACGTGAAGCTGGCCCTGGTCGAGCGGTTGGCCGACCCCCTGGACCGCTTCCCCAAGGCCAGGGTGGACGCGCTTCTGGAGATCCATCGGTCTGGGGACCTGGTGGTCCGTCGTCGGATCGAGGAGGTTCTTCGGCGGGTCCTGGGGGCGGCTGAACCGGACCGCAAGGTGCTGCGGGCCTGCCTGGAGGGCCTGGAGAGGCTCTGCGCCGAGGGCCCCCTGCCGCTGGAAGCGGAGTCCCTGGTCGCCGAGCTCTGTCGCACGGTCCTGCGCCGAGGACAACCCGAAAGCCTGGAAGCCCTGCTGCGCGAGACCCTGTCCGAGGCCGCCGTGGGGGACGGGGTCCGGGTCCCTGCGCCCTGGAGCAAGCAGGATCGGGACCAGGCGCTCCGGATCCTGGGGGCCCTGGCCTGCCATCAGGAGATCCCGGAGCGGCTCCAGCGCATGGTCGTGGTGCGGCTCTTCTCGTTCCTGGAGGACTGGCTGACGGCCGTGGAGCAGGGGCGGGACCTCTACGCCCACCGCGAGACCCCCCTCTGGGAGATCCTGGGGCAGGTGTTGAAGGTGCGGCCCGGAGAGCTGGGCTTCACCCTGGCTCGCGAGACCGCCGTCCGGGTGCTGGAGGTGCACAGCCAGCGGCCGGAGGCGCTGGCCCTGGCTCGCCGCGAGAACACCCAGCGCTTCCTGCTGACCCTGTTGACCTGCGATTCCGAGGAGGGGACCGTCGTGCGCGGGACGCGGGTCGACCTGGCGCGAGTCCTGCTGCGCACCCTGATGAGCCTGGCGGCCCAGGCGCCAGGTGAGAATCGGGTCACCGAGTACCTCCTGCGCGAGCTGTCCGCCTCCCGAACGCTGCCGGAGGTCCTGCAGGCCGAACTCGCCGCCTTCCTGACGGGGCTGGAGGCCTGAGCGAGGTTAAAAGATTGTTACCATCCTAGATTCCTGGCGCGCAGGTGGGAGGAGGATCCATGAACCATGACTGGGCGCCTTCCCGGGAGACGCCCGAGCACCGATTTGGAGGAGCCACGGAAATGCATCAGGTCCTGGCACGAACCTTCGGAANNCAATGCGGGCGGCAGCAACACCACCATCACCAACCGGAACACGGTGAAGACGCAGCGTGTGACCTCGACCTCGACCACCTACCTGGCCCCCATCATCCGGGACCTGGGCAACATCATCACCAACACGGTGCGCTCCGAATCCCACAAGACCGTGACCCGTTACGCCAGCACCTGGCGGACCAGCATGTCCTTGCAGTATAACGGCCGGTTCCGCACCGAGACCAGCACCTCGTCCAGCACGAAGACCTGGCTCTCGTTCCTTCGGGCTGCCGAGCGGGAGGTGGCCGACCGCTACCTGTACGACACCTATACCAAGACCGGCGAGACCTTCGACCGCACCGAGTCCAGCGTGACGGTCCAGGACAGCCCCGACCTGATCCTGATCGGGGACGTCGACTCTGCCGAGGGCGGGTACGCCGCCCAGGGGACCCGGGTCAAGACGGTGGACATCGTCGACTACATCTGGGAGGACATGCACAAGGACACCACCCGGCAGAAGGTCCTGGAGCGCTGGAAGGAATACCAGCAGAACGTCCACGTGACCTACACGACCACCAAGACGAAGTATGGGGTCACTCCCATCGTCCTGAACATGGACGGGACCGGCGTGCTGGGGGCCTCCGCAGGTCGTTGGAACGCTCCCCAGGACACCATGTCCGGCCCTCTGGCCGTCTTCGACTTCTTCGGCAGCGGCGAGCCGGTCCTGATGGAGTGGGTCAAGCCCCAGGACGGCCTGCTCGTCCGCCTCAAGGATCGCGGCCCGGTGGACGGAACCTGCCTTTTTGGCTCGGGCAACGGTTTTGCGGATGGCTTTGAAGAACTGGCCACCCTGGACCGCAACCGCGACGGTCGGCTGACCGGCGACGAACTCGACGGGCTCTTCGTGTGGCAGGACGCCAACGGAAACGCCATCGCCGGAATCTCCGAGGTGAAGTCCCTGGCCGACCTGGGGATCACCGAGCTGGGCCTGGATCACCAGAACTACGAATCCTACTTCGTGCGCGACGGGCAGCGCCTGAAGATGTGGGACTGGCATCCGGTGGTCAAGCAGTTGCAGCGCGTCTCCTGACTCCCGGTGTAAGGGCACTTCGAACGTGATCAACGCAAGGACGGTCAAGTTCCTGGCAGGGTTCAGCCTGCTGGTCCTGGCCGTGGCGGTCCTCTGGCCGGTCCACCCCGCGCGGGCAGACTCCTCGGTGGCCTTCCTGGCCAACCGGGATCTGTCCCGGCTGGGGGTGGACCGCCCGGATCTCTTCTGGCCCGCCCAGTTGAGCCGCGACGGCCGCACACTCCTGGCAACCGAGGACCTGGAGGGGGAGGCCACCCGGTCGGGGGCCCTCTCCCGGCTCTGGGTCCTCCGCTTCAACTCGGACGGCTCGGTTCGCGAGGCCCGCAAGATCCCCCTGAAGATGCCGCGTTTCCTGCAGCTCACCATGACCCCCGACGAGCGGGGCGTGGTCCTGCTGGCCCGCGAGGGAGCCTCCTTCTGGTACCTGGACCTGCAGACGGGCGACCTGCGGGAGTTCATCCATTCCGGGATGGGCGTGACCCGGTTCGTCGCCCAGCCTCACGTCCTGTGGCCGTATCAGGGCCGGCTCTACACCCTCGGCCATCCGCTGGATTCCAATGGGACCCGGCAGGGCCTGACCCTGGTGACCCTGGCTCCGGATCGGACCGACGAGCAGGCCATCGGCTCCACCGGCCTGGATGTGGCGGCGGTGTACGACCACTTCGACCAGGTCCGCAACGCGCGCTGGCTGGACCCTTCCCTGGCCTTCATCGGGGGGACCCTCCAAGGGACCTTCAAGATGACCTGCTGGAAGAAGGACTCCGGGTTCCACGAGATCGCCTCGCTTGACCGCGTCACCAGCATGCTGGGGATGGGGGAGCACCTGGCCTTGACGGGCGTCTCGAAGCAGGGGCTTTCGCTGGCGATGCTCTTCGATGCCTCCAGCGGATCCCGCTGGGAGGCCCCCGCCCTTCCACCCGAGCGGGAGTACAACTATCCCTTCATCTCGGAGGATGCCGGTACCCTGGTCCTGACCGAGGGACGCAAGGCAGGCCAACGGGTCAACCTGCTCTATGGTCGACAGCAGTCGGGTTATGACCTGAAGCCCCTGCCCGGGCTGCAGAACAAGAAGCCCGGCGTCCTGCGGCTGGCCGCCCAGGGAAGCCACCTGGTCTTCCGCAACCCCGACGGCCTGTACTACGCGGCGATCCCCTCGGGGCGCTGAATCCGAAGGTCGCCGGGACGCCCGACGACCTCAGCCCGCCGGCTCCTCGCGGCCTGTGCCCGAGGGGCCGGTTGTCTTCTCCTGGCGCCATCCGTGCTAGAATGCTCTTGTGTCGTCTGATCTGTCCGCTTGGTGGACCTTCTGCTGGAACCAC
>DCTU01000453.1:6235-11090 GCA_002329445.1 bacterium UBP9_UBA1432 | reverse complement strand
GCTCCTGCCGTCAGGATGCCGCTGCCCACCAGGGTCCGCTCCATGCCGCCCACGCGACGGGAGTGGGCCACCTGGCGGAGGGTGTCGGCGGCCGCCATGTCCTTGCGGGCCTCGGCGGTGCGCTGAAGCGTCTCGGAGAGCTCGGCGCGGGACGGAGCCTCTCGAGGAACCACCGGAGCCGGCGGGGAGGCCGGGGCGCCGGTCAGAAGCTCGCTGACCTGTCGGAAGATCTCCGGCTCGCTGACGATCTGCATGTGGTTGTAGCGGAACTGCTGGAAGTCGCGGAAGTGCTCGGATCCAGGCTCGAGGTTGTTGGGCTGGGCGATGTAGAACTCGGCGCCCTCCAGGGGGGCGTTGGCGGCGGCCACCATGCCGTCCCCCAGCCCGACCCCCTTCCAGCGGGCGTCCGGAGTGGGGAGCCCCACGCCCGCGATGACCGAGCCTCGGACGCGGTCGGAGTGGTTCTGCCAGTCCTGGTTCAGCTCGTGCAGCCACTCGTTGCTGATCTTGCCGCCAGAGCCGTATTCCAGGCGCAGCGCATGCATGGCCTCCATCTTCTCGCCGGGATAGTGGCTGTAGAGGCTGCCTTCGTCCAGGGCGCTGGCCAGGGTGGCCTCCATGGAACCGTGGCTGGGAGGGGCGACCATCACCAGGTTCCGGACCCGGTCTTCGCCTTGGCGCAGGGCCTCCCGAGCTACCAGACCCCCCATGCTGTGCGTCAGGAGGTCCACCTGGTCGGCGCCGGTGCCTTCCAGGATGGCGGTGATCGCGCGGCGCACCTCGCCGGCCACCACCTGCGGAGAGCGCAGGTTGTCCGACAGATCGATCGCAAAGACGCGGGCCTGCGGGTTCTGGCCCAGTTCTTCGCGGAAGCTCTCTTCGCGGTCCACGTGGAAGATGCCGCCGTCGGGATTGTCCGGATTGGCCGTGAAGAAGTTCTTGAAGTTGACCCAGGTGTCGGCGTGCTGAGCCAGGCCGTGGATCATCAGGACCGGCCGTTCGAGGGAGGGCGCCTGCAGGGCCATGGCCTCTTCGGTGCACTCGATGTGTCGAACCGGCCGGATCTCGACGTCGAACTTCGACAGTTCCATCAGGTCCCGGGGCACCAGGCGCTCGGGCTCGGCGGCGCGCTCGGCGGCGGGTCGGGTCGGGGACGTCCTGGAGAGGCTGGGGCCTGAGATGGGTGGGATCTGGCTCATGATGGCAGTCTAGCAGACCCTCCCTGAAAGCGTGTTGAATCCCCTGGAATCGGCGTGAACTTTTCGACACGCGGCGCCAGCGATGCCATTCGGGGCATCCATCGGGCCTGCGACAGCGGGAGTTCAACGGCGCGGGTCGTCACCAGCAGCGCTGGTAGCGCAGGCGGAGTCCGTCGTTGGCAAAGGACGGCCCCTCGCCTTCCCCGCGAAACTCGTAGTTCAGCATCAGGCGATTGCCGTCCGAGCGACGACCGACATACCAGTTGACGCCCAGGGTCGTGCGCCTGCGGGAGTTGCGCCGGTCCACCTCGGCCGGGTCTGACGGGGCGCCTGGAGCGGTTGGCTCTTCGCACCCGTCCTGGTCGGGGAGGAACGCCTGGGAGACGGGTGAAGACCTTCCTCGATGTATCTGGGCGTGGCGCGATTCGACCTGCACCTGGTGTCNNGATGTATCTGGGCGTCGCACGCTTCGATCTGCACCTGCTCTCCAAGCCCGGCTCGCTCAAGGAGAAGCGGGCCGTCGTCCGGCGCCTGCGGGATCGAATCCGCAGTCGCGTGGAGGTGTCCGCCGCCGAGGTGGACTCTCAGGACCTGCACCACCGGGCGGTCCTGGGAGTGGCCTGCGTCTCCGCCGACCCCGGGGTGGCCCGCAGCCTGCTGGAGGCGGCCGGGCAGGTGATCGACTCCGAGCCCCGGGTCGAGGTCCTGGAGCGGGAACTGGAGGTGGAGGCGTGGTGAAGGCGGTCCTTCTGGACTCTCCCGAGAGGGATCTCGTCGCAGCCCGCGAGGCGGTCTTCGGGTGGATGGCGGCTCGCACCGGCAAGGTTCCCCTCCTGCTGAAGGGCGAGGATCCTGTCTGGCGGAAGGAGCTGACCTGGTTGGGCCTGGACTTTGACGCCGGGCCCGCGCCCGAGGGGCCAGGGGAGGTGTTGCGGGTCCGCGACGCCGACCGTCCCATGCCACCGGGGCCGGTGCTGCGCCTGCCTGCCTTGCGGGGAGCTCAAGAGTGGAGCCTGACCCGCCTTCAAGGACAGGGGGACCTGGGGGCCGCCGTCCTGGCGTTCCTGGCTTCCCTGGGTTGGTCGGATCGCCCGGGCCGCGCGCATCTTTCGCGGATCGAGCTTCTGAGGCAGTTCCGGCCGGAGGAACTGGACCCGGCGCCGGTCTGTCTGGATTTCGCCGATTTCGACGAGATTCAGCGCCACTTCATGGAGGAGCTGACCCCTGCCGAGCTGGTGGATCTGTCCTTCCCCTTCTGGCGGGAGCAGGGGTTGCTGGGCGAGGAACCGCAGGGAGAGCTCCGGCGCAGCCTGGAAGCCCTGGCCCTGCTGTTCGGTTTCGAGCTGACGCGGTTGACCGAGTTCCCCCGGAGGGCTGCCTTCCTGGTTCGCGAACCCCCGCCCCTGGGCGACCCGCATCTGCCAACCCTGGCCCTGGCCCTGGAGGAGGTTCATCCCTGGGACTCCGAGGCCTTGATGGAGGCCGTGGGGGATCTGGACCCCCAGACCTGGGAGGCGGCGGAGCGGGCCCTGACCGGCGACTCGCCCACTCCTGGCCTTCCCGAGATCCTGGCCCTGGTCGGGCGTGAGACCGCGTTGCGTCGGCTGAAGGCCTGAACCCCCCGGCCCTCCTGGGCGGACCCGGGGGGCTTGGTGCGAACGGGCGTTCCGGAGGAGCGCTCGGCAGGGTCAAGAATTTTCAAGCTCGTGGGCGGGCCAGGATCGTGGCTCAGCCCGGACCGCGATCGGCCCGACGCGCTGAATCGCTGGAATCTCCGCGGCGCCGGGCGCCGAATTCGAGGAGGGTTTCGCATGCTGGCTCCGGACCGGGTCGCCGTGGGCGTTCCCGACTGGGCCCGCGCGCAGGCGCTGGGCTCGGCCCTGGGCGTGTCGCCGGTCCTGGCTGCGTTGATGATCGGGCGCGGCGTCATCGATGCCGCCCACGGGCGAGCCTACCTGGACCCCGGCCTGGAAACCTGCCACGATCCATTCCTCATGCGGGACATGCGGGCTGCCGTGGACCTCCTGGAGAAGGCCTTGGCCCGGCGGGAGCCGATCTTCGTCCACGGGGACTATGACGTCGACGGAGTGTCGGCCACGGTGCTGCTGGTGCAGGGATTGCGCCGTCTGGGGGCAGAGGTGCGCTACCACGTGCCGCATCGGATCGGCGAGGGCTACGGCGTGTCGCTGGCCGCCGTCGAGCAGGCGGCGCTGAACGGGGCCCGACTCCTGCTGACCTGCGACTGCGGTTCCTCCAGCCTCCAGGCCGTGGAAACGGCGCGACGCTGCGGAATGCGGGTGATCCTCTCGGACCATCACCAACTGCCCGAGGTGCTGCCGGTTCCGGACGCCTTCCTGAACCCGAACCTGCCCGACTGCCCCTATCCGGAGAAGAACCTCTGCGGGACCGGCGTGGCCTGGAAGCTTCTGGCCGCCCTGCACCAGCATCGGGGCTTGCCGTTGCCGCTGGAGTCCCTGGACCTGGTCGCCTTGGCCACGATCGCCGATGTGGTTCCCCTGCAGGGCGAGAACCGGGCCCTGGTCCAGGCCGGGTTGCAGGCCCTGGCCCGCCTGGAACGCCCGGGACTGGCCGCCCTGGTCGGTCAATGCCGCCTGGATCGGACGGCCTTGAGCGCTCAGTCGGTCGCCTTCTCGCTGGCCCCTCGGCTGAATGCCGCCGGGCGGCTGGATTCGGCGGATCTGGCGGTCGATCTGCTCTTGGATCAGGACCCCGAGCGCTGCCTGGTGCGGGCCGGCGAGCTGGACGAACTCAACACCCGTCGGCAGGAGGTGGAGCAGGCCATCCGCCTGGCCATCGCCGACCTGCTGGAGCGCGAACCCTCCAGGCTGGAGCGGGCTGTCCTGGTGGAGGCCGGAGAGGGCTGGCACCACGGTGTGCTGGGCATCACGGCGGCCCGGCTGGTCGAGCAGTTCGAGCGTCCCGTGTTCGTGGCAACCCTGGAGGGCGAGCTGGCCCGGGGGTCGGCCCGCGCTCCGCTGGGGATGGATCTCTTCGCCGCCATGAGCCGCTGCTCGGAGGTCTTCGTGAAGTTCGGGGGCCATGCCCGGGCCGCCGGCTTCACCGTCGAGGCCTCGCGCCTGGACGAGATGCGCGAACGCCTGGCCGAGGCGGTGCGCGAACTGGGTCAGGAGGCCCTGCCCCGGGCGGTCGACTTCGAGCTTCCGCTGAGGCGGATCGAGCTGCCCCTGGTTCGCGAGCTTCAGCGCCTCGAACCTTTGGGCGAGGGGAATCGCAGGCCCTTGTTCCTGGCCCGCGAGGTGCACTTCGAGAAGGTCCGGCAGGTCGGTCGGGAGGGGGCCCACGCCTCGTTCCTGGCCTGCCAGGGAGAGGTCTGCCTGAAGGGCATCGCCTTCCGGCAGGGAGCGCATGCCGAGGAGCTGGCCTCCGGAGATTTGAGCTTCGATGTCCTGTACACCGTGGAGGAGGACACGTGGAACGGCGAGAGCCGTCCCCAGGTGGTGATCGAGGCCATCCTTCAACCCGACCCGGCGGTCCTGGAGGTGCTGGGCGCGGCTGCCAGGCCGACCGGGCCAGGACTCGAGACGTCCCGGCCTCAGACCGGACCCACCCTGGTCGATTCCCGGCGGGTCCGCAATCGCCAGCGTTATCTGCAGGCCCTGCGCTCGCGTTCGGGC
>DCTU01000453.1:3731-6205 GCA_002329445.1 bacterium UBP9_UBA1432 | reverse complement strand
GTGCTCTTCCTGGCCCCCCCTCCGCGCCTGGAGGTCCTCAACCACCCGGCCCTGAGCTCGGCGCGTCGGATCCACCTGCTCTTCGGCCGCGACCAGATGGAGCGCCAGCGCCAGCGCGTCCGGGTCCTCTGCCTGGATCGCGAGCGCATGGTCCGGATCTGGAAGGTCCTGGCGCAGCGGGCCGGCTCGGGCGCCCTGGCGGAATCGGAACTGGAGAAGGTGGCCCGGGAGGTGGGCCAGGACACCCATCCCGTCACCGTGCGCCAGGCCATCCGCGTCCTGGAGGAGCTGGGCCTGGCCCGCTGGGAGCTTTCCGGAGGCCAGCGTCGCCTGGGTCTGGGAGCCGGGTCGGGCCGGCGCCTGGAGGACTCGCAGCGCTTCACGGCCCTGAGCCACCTGCGGCGCGAGTTCCTGCAGGTGCAGCGGGCCTTCGGGCAACTGCGGATCGCCCAGGTGGCCCTGAATCCGTCGCCGAGTGCCACGGCAGGTGGCGGATTCGGGGTGGCCGGCTTGACTTGCGCGGGCGCCGGGAACGGGTAGAATACTGCGGTAGTCCTGCTGTGTGAGGAGAACCCGATGGAAACCAATCAGCCCCTGATCGACCTGAAGTCGCGGATCCGCGACATCCCCGACTTCCCCGAGAAGGGGATCCTGTTCCGGGACGTGACCACCCTTCTGAAGGATCCGGCCGCCTTCCGCCAGGTCATCGACCAGATGACCGACTACTTCCGGGACAGCCGCGCCACGCACGTCTGCGCCGTCGAGGCCCGCGGCTACATGTTCGGAGCCCCCCTGGCCTACAACCTGAACATGGGCTTCATCCCCGTGCGCAAGCCCGGCAAGCTGCCCTATGACACCATCTCGCAGGCCTACGAGCTGGAGTACGGCAAGAACGTCCTGGAGCTGCACCGCGACGCAGTGGGCCCTGGCGACCGGGTCCTGGTGGTCGATGACCTGATCGCCACCGGGGGATCCAGCCGCGCCACCGCCCAGTTGATCGAGACGCTGGGCGCCGAGGTGGCCGGGTTCGGGTTCATCATCGAGCTGGGCTTCCTCAAGGGCCGCGAGGCCCTGGAGGGCTACGAGGTCTACTCGCTGCTGCAGTACTGAGGCGCCGGCTTCGTCCCACCCGAGGTTCAGGGCTCCCTCGCCAGCGTGGAGAGGGGGCCCTCAGACTCTCTCCAGGGGTCCGTCCGCCAGGAATAGTCTAGCCAGGACTAGTATAGTCTTGTCATGAACTTTCTTGACCGCACGGCGGAGACCGCTGTCCTGGCAGAGGCCTGGGACCGCGCGGGTGCTGGGCTTCTCATCCTTTATGGCCGGCGGCGGGTGGGGAAGACGGAACTCCTGCGGCACTTCGCTTCAGGTCGCCGGCACGTCTTCTTTGTGGCCACGCAGGCCTCATCCGCCTTCCAGTTGCGCTCCTTCAGCAGCGCCGTCCGCCAGGGCCTGGGCGACGAGGCAGCGGGGGTCTCCTTCTCGGACTGGGGCGCAGCCTTCCAGTTCTTGGCTTCCCGTTCGCGGAACGAGCGCATTCTCGTGGTCCTGGACGAGTTCCCTTACCTGGTGGAAGCGGAGCCGGCTCTCCCCTCTCTTCTGCAATCGGCCTGGGACAGCGAACTGAAGGGCACCGAGATGCTCCTGGCCCTGTGCGGCTCCTCCATCTCGTTCATGGAGTCCGAGGTCTTGGGCCACCGTAGCCCGCTCTTCGGGCGTCGGACGGGCCAGTTTCTCCTGGAACCTCTGGAGTACCGCGAGGCAGCCCTGTTCTTCCCGGGCCGGTCGGCGGAGGAACTGGTGGAACGCTATGCCCTGTTGGGCGGAATGCCGGCCTATCTCCAGCAGTTCGCTGATATCGAAGACCTCTGGGACGGCGTGGCGCGTCGTATCCTGCGCAAGGGGGCTTTCCTTCACGACGAAGTCCCCTTCCTGCTGATGCAGGAACTTCGCGACCCCAGGCTCTACCTTTCCGTGTTGGCGGCCCTGGCCGAGGGGCGGACGCGGATCGGGGAAATCGCCCAGCGGGCCCTCGGACCGGGCACCTCCAGCCAGGCCAGTTTCTATCTCAAGACCTTGCAGGACCTGCGCCTGGTGGAACGCCGGGTTCCCATCACCGAGACCAGTCCGGGCAAGAGTCGGAAGGGCCTCTATCGGATTGTGGACCCGTTCCTTCGTTTCTGGATGCGATTCGTCTATTCCGAGGCCTCCGCTGTCGAGGGAGGCGAGGCTGGCGAGGTGATCGAGCAGGTGCTTCGACCCGTCTGGAGCGACTTCGTGGCCCCCGTTTTCGAGCAGATTTGTCGCCAGCACGTGCGCCGATCACCTCAGGACCTGGGCCTCGAATGGAGGCCGGCCGTGGTGGGGTCCTGGTGGTCCCCCCAAGGGGAACTGGACCTGGTCGCCACAGATTCCCGGCGGACACGGCTGTTGTGCGGAGAGTGCAAGTGGTCGACTCGGGCTGTGGGAGTCGATGT
>DCTU01000453.1:0-3723 GCA_002329445.1 bacterium UBP9_UBA1432 | reverse complement strand
TTCGCCCGGCGAGGTTTTACCGAAGCCGTCCGGCGGCGGGCCCGGGAGGAAGGGGTGCGGTTGGTCGTGGCTGGGGACCTCTACGGTTCCTGACGACAAGCCCCCGGTCTCGGCTCGGGCTTCATCGCCCTGTCGTCCTGTCGTCCTGGAAGGAAGAGCCGATATGAGAAAGGCCCGGGGCCTTCTGGCCTGCCGGGCCCTTCTCATGGTTGGTGTGGTGTTCTAGGCCTGAACCTTCAGGCTGGGGTCCAGGATCAGCTCGGCCTCGGTGGCGGCCAGGACCTCCTCGACGGTGTAGCCTTCGGCCACCTCCTTGAGGAGCAGGCCCTGGGGGGTGACCTCCATCACGGCCATGTCGGTGACGACCATGTCGACCACCTTCTTGCCGGTCAGGGGCAGGCGGCACTTCTTGAGAACCTTGGGGGTGCCGTCCGGGGCGGTGTGCATCATGGCGATGATGACCCGCTTGGCGCCGGTCACCAGGTCCATGCCTCCGCCCATGCCCTTGACCATCTTGCCGGGGATCATCCAGTTGGCCAGGTCGCCCTCCTGGTCCACCTCCATGCCCCCGATCACGGTGAGGTCCAGGTGGCCGCCGCGGGCCATGGCAAAGGAGGTGGCCGAGTCAAAGTAGGCCGAACCCGGAATCTCGGTCACGGTCTCCTTGCCGGCGTTGATCAGGTCGGCATCCTCTTCCCCAGGAAGAGGGTAGGGGCCGATGCCCAGCAGGCCGTTCTCGGAGTGCAGGATGACCGTCATCCCCTCGGGGATGTAGTTGGCCACCAGGGTCGGGATTCCGATGCCCAGATTGACGTAGTAGCCGTCCTCAAGCTCCTGCGCCACTCGCCTGGCGATGAACTCTTTTTTCGATCCGCTTTTCATACTGCTCTCCCTTGATGACCATGTTGACGAAGATGCCGGGGGTTGCGATGGATTCAGGGTCCAGGCTGCCCAGGGGGACGACCTCCTCGACCTCGGCGATGGTCAGGTCGGCGGCCGTCGCCATCATGGGGTTGAAGTTGCGCGCCGTCTTGCGGTACATCAGGTTGCCGTGGACGTCGGCCTTCCAGGCCTTGATGAAGGCCACGTCGGCCCGCAGGGGCCGCTCCAGGAGGTATTCCTTGCCGTCGAAGACGCGGATCTCCTTGCCGTCGGCCACGACCGTGCCCACCCCCGTCGGGGTGTAGAAGCCGGCGATCCCGGCGCCACCAGCGCGGATCCGCTCTGCGAAGGTGCCCTGGGGGACCAGCTCGACCTCGATCTCGCCGTCCACGAACTTCTTCTCGAGAATCGAGTTCTCGCCGATGTAGGTGGCGATCATCTTCTTGACCTGCCCGTTGCGGATCAGAAGCCCGATCCCGGCGTCGGCCACGCCCGCGTTGTTGGCGATGATCGTCAGGTCCTTCACGCCGCGTTCGACCAGGGCCAGAAGGGCCTTCTCAGGGATGCCGCACAGACCGAAGCCGCCCATCATCAAGGTGGCCCCGTCCTGGATCCGTTCGACCGCCTGTTCCATTGTGGTGACTTTGTTCATGAATCGTCTCCCGTTGGTGGCGCCGGGCCAGGGGCGACGCGGCGCTCTTTCCTCTGCACCTTGGAGAAGGGCGGGGGGCGGGGCGATTCGTGGAGCGGAGGAGGAGATCCTCCGTCGGGAGGGGCTGGCAGGCCGGGCCAGGGGGTGGGTCGGGAGGCGTCGAAATCCCGGGCATCACCCTTCTGGAGGAGAGAATGCTCAGTCTGAAGAGGTTCCTTCTGGCATCTTTGCTGGCCGTCGCGATCCTGGCGGGTTCGCTGCCGGCGCTGGCGGAAGATGTCTTCATCGCCAACCGGCCCTTCCAGGGCCCCGTCAGCGGCTCGGGGGCCGACACCTTCGTCGGGGCTGCCGCCTTGGCCAAAGCCCTGGGCGCCAACCTGGTCCGTTCCCAGGGGTCCTGGGTGGCGGGGTCCGCGTCGGTTCCGGCCGGCACACCGGGCGGCAGCGTGGTGTTTGCGGGCAAGGTCGTTCCCAGCCGCGGGGGACCCGGAGGCGCCCCCATGGTCCACCTGAAGTCGGCCGCCGAGGCCCTGGGCTACGTGGTTCGGGTGAACCCCCAGATGAAGAGCATCGACGTCAACCGGGCCGTCGCCAAGGTCGTCCCGCCCACCCCCCGTCCGTCGCGCCCTGCAGAGGCCGCTGCCAGCGCGCCTGCGGGACCGATCCTGCTGAACAAGGGACGCCCCGGCGAGAAGGTCAACATCGAGGCCAACCTGGTGCCCGGCCGCGTCAACGTGGTCGACTTCTACGCCGACTGGTGCGGGCCGTGCCGCGAGCTGGCCCCCCGACTCGAGGCCCTGGCGGCCAAGAACAACATGGTCGTCCTGAAGGTGGACATCCGCGAGTGGGGTTCACCCGTGGCCAACCAGTTCAACATCCGCTCGGTCCCCTTCCTGATGATCTACGACAAGTCCGGCAAGAAGATCGCCGAGGGCGGCGAGGCCATGGAATACCTGCACAGGCTCTGAGCCAAGGCGGGGGGGGCTTGCGGACCGTGGAGTCCGCGGAGGCGCCCCGGGTCCTGACCCGGCACCTCTCCCAAGCGCTCTGGCGGGCTTTGGCCTCCCTGAAGCGGACTCGGGAGCCCTGGAGGTGGTCAACCAACTCCTTCTGGCTTTCATCCAGAAGGTCCATCGCGGTGCCGTCGAGCCCTCCCCGACCGGCTCCCCTGGCGTCCAGGGCCCTCCTTGGTTGCTTGTTCTGGTTTCAAACCACCAGAGGCCTCACCTGTCCCGACATCAAAGCAGACGATATAATCGGTGCAGAAATGGAGTCGTGTCCCTTGCCGCATCCAGAAAGGGTTCGAACCACGGTGGCCTTCGAGCCTGGCGTCCACGCCGAGGCCAGCCGTCTTTATGGATTGCTGGGCTATCGAAAGATGGGTGACCTGGTCAACGAAGCCGTGCGGGAGTACCTGGCGCGCCAACAGACCCTGCTCAAGGATCGGGCCATGGAGGAAGCTGCCCGGGATGAAGGATACCGGGCAATCTTGCGGGAGGTCTCTGAAGACTTTGCCCGGATCGATTCCGAAGGTCTGCCGGAGTCCTGAGGAATGATCCTCCAAGGGCAAATCTACTGGACAGACCTGGATCCTGTCCGAGGCAGGGAACAGCAAGGGCGCAGGCCCTGCCTGGTCCTGACCCGGGATCCGTTGAATGCCCTCCCCTTGACCGTGCTGGTCATGGCAGGCACCAGCGCCGAGCAGGTTTCCAGGCGCTACCCCACCGACATCCTGGTCACCGCCAAGGAATCCGGTCTTCCCAAGGACACCGTGTTCCTGGGCCTCCAAATCCGGTCGGTGGACCCGGGCCGCCTGGTGGCCCTGGCGGGCAGGTTGCCGGACTGCAGGCTCCCAGAAGTCCTCGCGGNNCTGGTGGAGGGCTGAGAAGCCACCTGCCCCAGGTCCGTCGGCGGTGCGGGAGGCGGCGTCCCCGAAACAACCCTACCCGTTCCAGCAGGTCCTGCCGGTCGGCGGCTTCGCGCCAGCGCCGGGGCCGCCGAGATTCCTTGAACCTGCCCGCGAGAGGCAAACCCGAACGGGGCGGCAGTTGCCTCGCTGGGGGCGGGTGGTGCAAGGCGTGGAGCCGGGACCTGAATCCGCCACCTGGCGTGGCATTCGGCCGCCGATCCATTTGTGGCCCACCCACACCCCGGTGTGGGTGGGAAGGGCCCGTCTGCGTCGTCAGGCG
>DCTU01000154.1 GCA_002329445.1 bacterium UBP9_UBA1432 | reverse complement strand
GGGAACGCCTGGCGCTTCGACGCGACAGCCGGCGTCGAGGAGATGCTCAACCGCCGGATCGGGCGCAACGAGCTGGCTGCCCTGGAGACCCTGATGGCCCTGGTCGAAGCCCAACTGGACTACTCCAGCCAGGACGTCGATCAGGACGAGGTCGTCGAGTACGCGGCCCGGATCGTCTCGTCCGAAGGCCAGCGGGACGGCCTGTACTGGCCTGTGGCTCCGGGAGAGGACCCCAGTCCCCTGGGTCCCCTCTTCGCCCAGGCGCAACAGGAGGGATACTCCAGGCAAGGAGGGCCCTACCACGGCTACTTCTACCGGATCCTGACCGAGCAGGGGCCCGACGCCCGCGGCGGCGCCTACAGCTACCTGGCCAACGGCCACATGGTGGGCGGCTTCGCGGTGGTCGCCTGGCCGGCCGAGTACGGCCGCAGCGGGATCACCACCTTCCTGGTCAACACGAACGGCCTGGTCTGGCAGAAGGACCTGGGGCCTCAGACCGACACGCAGTGCCGGGCCATGACCACCTACAACCCGGACCAGACCTGGACCCCGGTGAGGTAGGGCGCGACCTCAACGAGGGAAGGCTTGCGGGGACGGGCCTTCACCTCCGCTCGATCCCCCGCCGGGCCAGGGTCGAGAGCGCGAAGACCAGGGCCGCCAGCAGCACCACCAGGGGGCCGGTGGGCACGTTCAGCCCCCAGGTGGTGGAAAGCCCGTAGGAGAGGAAGAGCCCCGACACCGTGCAGACCGCACCCACCAGGGTGGCCAGGGCCATCATGGGGGCCAGGCGATCGGTCCACTGGCGCGCCACCAGGGCGGGGATGGTGAGCAGCGCCAGCACCAGGATCACGCCCACCACGCGGATCAGGACCACCACCGCCAGCGAGACCAGGGCCAGCAGGCCGTTGCTGAGGGCGTCCACGGGCAGGCCCATCAAACGCGAGAACTCCTCGTCAAAGGTCACCGCGCGCAGCTCTCGGAAGAAGACGAGGGTCCCCAGCAGGATCACCCCGTCCAGGACCCCCAGGAAGCCGACGTGCAGGGGCGTGACCAGCAGGATGCTGCCGAAGAGGTAGCTCATCAGGTCGGGGGCATACCCCGGGGTCAGCGAGACGAAGAGGATCCCCAGGGCCATGCCCAGGGACCACAGGGCCGCCATGAGCGTGTCCGGGGCCGCCTGGAGCCGCCGCGACAGGGCGCTCAGGCCCAGGCCCGCCAGGAGGGCCACCCCCGCCGCCCCCAGCAGCGGATCGAAGCCCAACAGATAGCCCAGCCCCACCCCGGCGAAGGCCGCGTGGGCGATCCCGCCCGAGAGCGAGGCCAGCCGGCGGACCACCACGAAGGTGCCCACGACCCCGCATGCCAGGCTGGCCAGCAGGCCGGCCGCCAGGGCGCGCTGGAAGAAGGGGTAGTCCAGGGCCTCAAGCATGCCTGTGTTCCTCCAGCACCAGGTGGGTGTGCTGGTGGGTCACGAAGCCCACCGGGCAGCCATAGGCTTCGTCGAAGACCTCACGCGAGACGTTGGCCTGACCGTGGTAGTAGAGCTTCTGGTTCACGCAGGCCACCGACGAGACCAGGGTGGAGACCACACCCAGATCGTGCGAGACCAACAGGATCGTCATCTCCTTGGAGAGTTCCTCCAGGATCCGATAGACATCCGCTCCGCCGCCCGGGTCGAGGCTGGCCGTCGGCTCGTCCAGGACCAGCATCTCGGGCTCGACCGCCAGGGCCCGGGCCACCAGCACCCGCTGGAGCTGTCCCAGCGAGAGCCGGCCGATCTGCCGGTCGGCCAGCTCGGCCAGGCCCATGCGCTCCAGACAGCGCCGGGCCAGGTTCTTGTCGTCCGGCCCCAGGGAATGGAAGGACCTCCGCCGCCCCAGGCGCCCCAGGAGCACCGTGTCCAGCACCGAGATCGGATACTGCCGGTCGAAGCCGGCGAATTGGGGGACATACCCCACGCGTCCCCGGGTCTGGTGGGGCGGCCGACCGAAGAGGCGCACGCTGCCGCGGTCCGGAACGACCAGTCCCAGCATCACCTTGACCAGCATCGACTTGCCGCCGCCGTTGGGCCCCAGGATCCCCAGGAAGTCCCCCGGCTCGACGCGCAGGTGGACGTCCTGCAGGATGGTCTGGCCCTGCAAGGTCAGATCCACCCCCTCCATCTCGACGATCGGGGGGGTCATCGGGATTCCCGGAAGGCTGCGGCCACCTGGCGCATGGTGGCGGGCCAGTCCCGAGCCAGGGGATCCAGCGGAAGGACCCGGGCTCCCAGGTCCTCGGCCAGCATCCGGGCGCTGGCCTCCGAGAACTGGGGCTGGACGAAGAGCACCCGGACCCCGTCGCGGCGGGCCTGCTCCAAGAGCTCCGAGAGGCGCCCGGCCGAGGGTTCCTGCCCCTCTTCCTCGAGGGCCACCTGTTCCAGGCCATACTCCCGGGCCAGATAGCCCCAGGCCGGATGGAAGGCGTAGAAGCGGGTTCCGCGCAGGCCTCCCAGGCTCTCCTGCAGTTCCCGATCCACCGAGTCGACCTCCGCCAGCAAGGCCCGGAGGTTGGACCGAAGCGCCTCGCGATCCGCGGGCAACAACTCTTCCAGGGCCTGGGCGATGTTGCGGGCCATGATCCGGGCGCAACCCGGAGAGACCCACACATGCGGGTCCCCCTCCAGGCGGTCCAGGCCTGCCGAAGAATCGACCTGTCGCATCTCCTGGCCCTGCTTGAGCAGCGGCTCGAGCCAGGTGGCCTCGAAGGGGAAGGCGGGATGCCCCACCTTGATGTACAGCGAGGCCCGGGCCGCTGCCTGCATCTGCTGGACCGTGGGCTCGTAGGTGGCCGGACTGGCCCCAGGCGGGATCATGACCTCGACCTGGACGCGATCCCCCGCCAGGCGCTCGACGAACCAGGCCTGGGGCAGCACCGAGCACAAGACCACCGGGCGCTGCGGTGGTGGCGGCGAGGAGCAGCCCGGGGCCGCGCCCAACAGGGCCAGGACGGAGAGCATGATCCCCAGGAGTTGGGGAAGCGACGTGGTGAAAGGACGATGCAGGTTCACGGCAAGAGCCTTACTGATATCTGATTCTCAGTAAATGATCGAAAACAGGTCTTCAGATGGACCCTGGACCCGTCCCGACCGCTCCCGTGAGGGGCAGGAGCGGCCGGTGACGGGCGCAGACCGGAAAAAGCTGCCTCAGCGGGGTGCCGAGGGGAAGGCCACGGGGGGAGGAATCTGGTCGGACAGGGTCGCGCGCGCGAGCCGGCGGGCCGCCTGCCGCCCCAACTCCTCGTGGGCCGTCATCTCCTGAGCCGTCAGACCGTCAAGCCGGGCCGAGGTCTTCTCCCCCTGGAAGAGATGCACCGTACTGGTGGGGAAGGCGAACTCGACACCCAGCTCGGCGGCCAGGCGCAGGATGTCCAGGATCAGCCGATGACGCTCGCGCAGCTCGGTGCTCCAGTCGGGGCAGGCGAAGAAGACGTACAGCAGGATGTCGATGGACGAGGCCCCCAGGTCGTTGACGTAGACGTGATAGTAGTCCTTCCGGGTGTAGGGATGCTGCTGGACCAGTTCCCGGATGCCCTCACAGAATGCCTCCAGCTTCTCGACCGGCGTGGAATACAGGACGCAGAGGGTGGTCGTGTAGCGCCGGAACTGTCGCTGGCCGTAGTTGTCGACGCTGGCCGTCAGCAACTGGGCGTTGGGCAGGCTGACAAGCGAGTTGTAGAAGGTGCGGATGCGGGTGCTCCGGAAGCCCAGGTCTTCGACGGTGCCGTCCACCCCGCCGATGTTCACCCAGTCGCCCACCTGGAAAGGCCGATCCAGAAGCACGGTGATCGAGCCGAAGAGGTTCTTCACCGTGTCCTGGCCCGCCAGGGCCACGGCCGCACCCACGATGCTGAACCCGGCGAAGAGGCTCCAGACGTTGATGTTGAGGTTCTGGGCCACGAAGATCAAGCCCAGGACCACGATCACCACCTTCAGCGTGCGCCGGACCAGGGGAACCAGCATCTCGTCCAGCTTCGAATCCGTCCGGTCGGCAAGGCGCGAAAAATACAGCGAGACCAGATCGATGCTGTGATAGGCCGTCAGCACCCATGCCGAGGCAGCCAGGAAGCGCGTCGCGAAGAGCAGGACCACCAGCACGGTCTCAGGGAGCTGCAGCATCGGCAGGACGGCCATCCACAGCAGACAGGCGACCAGCCAGCCGACGGGGCGGACGACCTGATGCAGCATGTGCTCGTCGGCCTTGAACTGATGGTGGCGAAGCCAGCGGCTGCCCAGGCGCTGCACCAGGGCCACCAGCACCCGGGTCAGCACCGCCGTGGACAGGGCCAGGAGGACCAGGGCCAGCCACTGCCAGGCGATCAGCCCGAAGAACGAGCTGCGCAGCATGGTGGGCATGTCCTGGCCCGGCGACGAGATCCTCCCCTGCGAGACCAGTTCGGAGTAGATCGAGGGGATGGCGGCCACGGTGTGGCGGCTGAAAAGCCACGAGCCGTCGGGCTGGCGGGTCATGGTGATCTCCCCGGAAGGCGCGCGCGCGACGACCAGCGACGCCTCCTGCGAGGTCTCGGGCAGATCCGAGGGGGTCACCTCCAGGACCTGAAGCACCGAATGGAGGCGCCGGGCCACATCCGCCCCCCGCTCGTTGCGGGTCACGGGGTTCAGGGCCTCCAGGTCCAGGGTGGAGCGGGCCTGCGTCTCCAGGTCCGGACGAAGCGGCGACGCCTGAGGCACGGCCTCCATGAAGGTCTGCAGGGTCCTGCGCGGCGAGGAGATCTGCTCGGGCGGAGCGGGAACCTCCGGCGAGGCTTCGGAGGTGGAGGCGGGCACCAGGACCGGCGTGGGAAGCTGGGCCTGGGCCGGGTTTCCGACCAGGGTCAGGACGAGGCAAAGGAACAGGAAGGACCTGGTCCAGGGGGACATAAAGACCTGCACAATCCGGGTCCGGCGTGGTGAAGCGCGCCAGAAGACCGGAAACCCGCGTGGATTTGGCGCAGTTCCTGGGCATCCTGCCCGGAACACCGGCCGCGCGAGGAAGGCGGCCTGCATCCCCCCTTAGACGGACCGGGGGGTGAACCCTTTGTCCGGCATCAGGCCATGCCCGCGCCGGATCCTCCGAGACCTCGGAGAAGGCCACCTCCATCCCTCGCCCCGGGAGGGCTTGCAGCGAGACGAGGACCCTCGGAGGAAGGCCTCCGGTGGGGGTGGAACACCTGCTCCGGGGTGGACCCCCGGTCGTCCAGGGCGGGGCCTTCCCGCCCGGCACCGCCGGGATTCGTGGGAGGCAGCCGATGCAGCGCGCGGTGGGAGCAATGTTTCCGGCAGAACCGTCGGCGGGCGCGCCTCCAGGCGAACCCGCCCCGGCCTTCTCGTGGTCGGACCTGCTGGGCGAGCTCGCCTCCGGGCTCCAGCGCCTGTCCGAAGCGGCCCGCGCCGATCTCGAGGCCCTCGAGACCGCCTTCCCCGAGCGGACCGATCAGGTCCGCCCTCCGGACGGGATGCCCCGGGTAGGGCTTCCCGAACTCGCCGAAGAACACCGGGCCCTGCGCCAGGAGCGCCTCCAGCCCGCCCTGCGCTCGTTGGAGCGCGTTCCCCCGGGGCGACGGATCTGGTGGACGCTGGAGCGGATGACGCGCTCGCTGGAGCGGGCCGTGGAGCGGATCCCGGACGCGCTTCCACGGACGAACTCGTGCCTGGAGGGCCTCCCCGGCGGCTCGATCCGGGAACGGCCCAAAGCGCGCCCCCTGGCCGCCCGGAACGTGGCCCGTTCTCAAGTGGCGGCACTGCTGGAGCGCTTGGACCATCAGGCCCGCGAAGTGGTGGTCAGCCTGGACCAGCGGGCCCTGAAGGGTCTGCAAGACTGGCGACGGGACTGCCTGGCCCGGGAGCGGGCCCTCCTGCCCCCCCTGATGACCCGGGCCGCCGTCCGGTCGATGCGAGCGCACGCCCCCCAGGATCCCCTGAAGGACCTGTTCCGCCTGATCCACGAACTGCAGGAGGGATTCCCGGCCAGGCTACGCCGGAGGCTGCTGGCCAACCGGATCGGACCCGGCCCTTCAAAGACCTCCCGACAACGGCTGCGCGACGCCATGGAGGTGGCCGCCACCGAACTGGCCCTGGAAGCCCAGATCGAACGGCTCTGGGATGGCCTGGAAGGCCTCCTGGCGGGTCTGCTCGCCGTGGCGGACCGGGAGGACGCCGCCTGCCGGCGCGAGGTGCGCGAACTGACCGAGATCCTTCAGGTGGCCGCCGAGCACGGAGCCGACCAGGAGCTGGCGGTCGCGGCCTCGGTGCCGACCGGGTCGGCCCGCCACCTGGAGAACCTGACCCGGAAGGTGGGAACCTTCGCGCAGACGGCCCCGGAAGACCTGGTCCGGGCCACGGCGGGTCGACGCCCCCTGCCCTTCCGCTCGGCTCCGACCCGCGACTTCCTGCGGGCCTTCGAGGTGGCCGCCCGCCCGCGGCTGAAGGAAGCCCTGGAGAGCCTGGAGGCCCGACTCGAAGAGCTCAGTTGTGAGTCCCAGAGAGCCCGCGAGCTGCTGGAGTACAGCCGGGACTCGGAAGACTTCCAGCAGGAGGTGGGCCTGGCCCGCGAGGCCCTGCAGGCCCAGGCCCTGAACCTGGAGCGACAGGAGGCCTCCCTGCCCCCGGTGCGCAGCATCCTTTCCCCCCTGGCCGCCGGGCTGCTGACCGAGGTCATCTGGGAGGTCCGCCTGGTACTGGATCGCTGCCCGCGCATGGCGGCGGACTTCCGCCTGCGCCTGGGGACCCGCCGCCTGCACGACCGCCTGGAGACCCTGGCCCAGACCACGGCCGAGGCCGGGTTGCGCCGCTCCTGGCAGCTCTTGAAGGACGAATCCCACCAGGCCCTGGTCCACCTGGGGTGGGTCCCGGCAGCCACCGAGAACCGCCCCCAGGTCGAACTGAGACCCGCCATGCCGGGAGATGACGGCTCGGCCCTGGCGCGAACGACACTGCCGGCCACCTACAGGCGACTCTTCCGCCCCCTCCCCGTCGAGGACCCCCGCTTCCTGGTGGGCCGCAGCCTGGAGTTGGAGGCCATCGGAGCCGCCCGAGCCTCGTGGGAGGCTGGCCGACCAACCGCGGTGATGATCCGGGGAGCCCGGGGCAGCGGCAAGACCAGCCTGCTGAACTGCGCCGTGAAGGGGGTCCTGGAGGGGCTGCCCGTCGTCCGGATGCAGCCGCGGGAGCGGATCTGCAGCGAGGATGGACTGCGGGGGTGGCTGCAGACCCAGCCTCTGAGCGGGACCCGGCAGGTGGTCATCCTGGAGGAGGCCGAGCGGCTCTACCTGCGCCGGATCGGTGGATTCCAGGCCATCGAGGGCCTGCTGCAGACCATCCAGCGCACCCAACCCGAGACCCTCTGGATCGTCGTGCTGAACCTGTACGCTGCCAGACTCCTGAACGCGGCCTGCGGATTCGAGACCACCTTCACCCACCGACTGCACGCCGAGACGGTCGGGCCCGCCGAGTTGCGCGAGGCGATCATGGTCCGCCACCGCCTGTCCGGACTGCGACTGCGCTTCCTGGACGGCGCCGCCCACCAGACGACGCGGCGCCGATGGTTCGGAGGGGCCGGCAGCCACGACGATCCTGAGTCGCATTTCTTCTCCACGCTCCACGAGCGCTCGGGTGGCGTCTTCCGCAGCGCGCTGGAGATCTGGCTGGACTCGATCGAGCCGGCCGAGCGGGGGACGCTGACCGTCAAGCCCCTGGGCCAGTCCGATCTGACCGACGCCGTGGAGGACCTGACCTCGGAAGGCCACTACACCCTGGTGGCGGCCCTCCAGCACGGCAGCCTGACCCCTGCCGAACACGCCGAGGTCTTCGACATGTCGCTCCCGGCCAGCCAGGCCCGCCTGCTGGACCTGGTCGGCCGGCGGCTTCTGGAGGACGATCCCGACCACCCCGGATTCCGCGTGCGGCCCGAGGCCCGCCCGCCAGTGAGGCAGGTCCTGTACCGCCTCAACCTGTTGTAGGAGGACGGAGGTCCCGATGGAAGCCGACACCGGACTGCTGGGTCTGCTGACCCCGAAGAACCTCCTGTTGGTCCTCTCGCTGGTGGGGGGAGCGCTGGGGGCCACCCGCCTGGTGGAAGCCTTCCTGGAAGGGCTGGCCCGACGGAATCCCCGATCCCGCTTCGCCCTGAAGAGGG
The DNA here is from genome assembly GCA_002329445.1 of bacterium UBP9_UBA1432. Lineage (GTDB taxonomy): Bacteria > Vulcanimicrobiota > Xenobia > Xenobiales > Xenobiaceae > Xenobium > Xenobium purgamenti. The sequence continues at coordinate 16,729 of DCTU01000154.1, read as the reverse complement.
CGGCCTCGATCGCCCGGTTCCTGCTCTTCATGCTGGCCTTGGGCCTGGGCCTGGAGCTGGTGGCTCCCACCCGGGAGGTCAAGCTGGCCACCCTGACCACCTTCGGCCTGGCCCTGGGTCTGGGCGGGCAGGATCTGGTGCGCAACCTGGTGGGCGGGATGGTCGTCCTCTTCGACAAACCCTTCCAACTGGGCGACCGGGTCCGCATCGGCGAGGCCTACGGAGAGATCGACCATATCGGCCTGCTGACCACCCGGCTGACCACCCCCGACGACACCCGGGTCACCCTGCCCAACAGCCTGGTGGCCTCCCGTGACGTGTGGAACTCCAACTCGGGGGTCCCCGACTGCCAGGTGGTCACCGATCTGTATCTGCCGCACGGCGCAGACCCCCGGGTCCTGGAGACCATCGGCCGGGAAGCCGCCTGGTGCAGCCCGTTCACCCTCCTCTCCAAGCCGGTGGCCATCCGGGTCAGCGACCATCTGGCCGAGTTCCCCTGGACCTTGCTGCGGATCAAGGCCTACGTCTACGACCATCGACAGGAGCCCGCCATGCAGACCGACCTGACCATCCGGGTCAAGCAGGAGCTCCGCCGCCGCGGTGTGCTCCAGGAGCCCTCCCCCGACCGACACCCCGCAGGACCGACGTGAACGCGTCGCCCATCGAGCCGCAGCGCCTGCAGACCTTGAACCGGGCTCGCTGCCGCCCGGACGGCGAACACGTCCTGTACTGGATGCAGGGTTCACAGCGGGAGGCCTTCAACCCGGCCCTGGAGCACGCGGTCCATCGGGCCAATGAGCTCTCGCTTCCCCTGCGGGTGGTCTTCGCCCTGACGGCCGACTATCCCGAGGCCAATCAGCGGCACTTCCGCTTCATGCTGGAGGGGCTGCGCGAGACGGCGCGTCACCTGGGCCGGCGGGGGATCCGCTTCGAGATCGAGCCCGGAGACCCGGCCGAAGTCGCTCTGCGAGCCGCTCGGCGGGCGGCGCTGGTGGTCTGCGATCGGGGATATCTCCCACCCCACCGGGCCTGGCGCGAGACCCTGGCCCAGGGGGCCACCTGTCCGGTGGAGCAGGTGGAAGGCGACGTGGTGGTGCCCGTGGAGGTGGCCTCCGAGCGCCCGGAGGTGGCCGCGCGGACCCTGCGCCCCCGCCTGTTGCGCCACCTCTCGAGGTTCCTGAAGGCCCTGCCGCGCCAGGAGGTCGCCTTTCCCCTGAAGCCGGGTCCCGAGCTGGATGTCGAGGGTCTTCTGACCACCTTGACCGGCCTGGACCGCTCGGTCGCGCCCGTCGAACGGCACTTCATCGGCGGGCCAGACGAGGCCCGACGTCGCTTCGAAGGGTTCCTGGAGAGGGGCCTGGCGGCCTGGCAGGCCGGGCGCAACCACCCCCACACCGACCAGGTCTCGCAGATGAGTCCCTACCTGCACTTCGGGCAGGTCTCGCCGGTCTGGCTGGCTCTGCGCGCCGAAGAGGCCGCGGGTCCGGACGAGCAGGACGCGCTGAACGCCTTCCTCGAGCAACTGGTGGTGCGCCGCGAGCTGGCCTTCAACCACGCGGCGCACAACCCCGCCCCCACCCTCTGGCAGGGTCTGCCCGGCTGGGCCCGCCAGACCCTGATGGAGCACCGGGCCGATCCGCGAGCGGCCCTCTACACCGAAGAGCAGCTCCTCGAGGCCCGCACCCACGACCCCTACTGGAATGCGGCGATGCTCGAGATGCGCCATACCGGCTACATGCACAACTACATGAGGATGTACTGGGGCAAGAAGATCCTGGAATGGACCAGCGACCCGGAAGAGGCCTGGGATCGGACCCTGCGGTTCAACAACCGCTTCCTTCTGGATGGACGGGACCCGGTCTCCTGGGGCAGCGTGGGCTGGGTCTTCGGGCTGCACGACCGCCCCTGGCCTTCCCGAGCCGTCTTCGGGACCGTCCGCAGCATGACCGCGGGGGGACTGGAGCGCAAGACCGATCCTCGGGCCTACGTGCTCAAGGTGCAGGGGAGGCTGGCAGGCGAAGCCCCTCCAGGGTGAGGGTCAGCACGTGCTCGGCCACCGATTCGGCCGAGAATTCCTGCTTGTAGGCGAAGCCGCGCCGGATGAAGGTCATCACCAGGCCCATCAACGAGATGGCGGTCATGGTGGGGTCCAGATTGCGGAAGACCCCCGCAGCCACGCCTTCGGAGAGGATCTCCCGCAAGGGGCCCTCGGCGCCCTCCAGGTACTGCCCCACGGGAAGACGCGCGTGGCCCGGACCCACGGCTTCACGCAGCAGGATCCGCAGCACCCCGGGGTGGCGGGACATCCCGACGCACAGAGCCGTCACCCAGGCCCGCAGCCGAGCTTCGGGATCGGCCAGGGGCAGGGCGGCCTGGGCAAACTCCTGATCGACCGCCTGGCACATCTGCTCGACCAGGCGGCGGTAGAGCTCCTCCTTGCTGTGGAAGTAGTAGAAGATCAGGGCCCGGTTCACCCGGGCCTCGTCGGCCAGGCGCTGGATGCTGGTCTCGCTGAAGCCCCGCTCGGCGAAGAGTCGGCCTGCCGCCTCCAGGATCCGCTCCGGGGCGGACCCGGACGAGCTCAAGGTTGCCTCCGGCAGGAGACGTGCCCCCCTGCGGGAAGGCTTCGAGCCTTCAGGAGGACATGCAAGTCTTGCGAGTGGATGTTGAGGTCAACGGCAGGAAGATCACCGCCGCTCCGGTGGCCATGCGGGACCAGGTGGAAGCCCCCGCAGTGGTCCTGGATTGCCGGCGATCCACCGAGATCCCCCCCCAGGAGGCTCCGACTCCCGCGGAGGACTTGAAGGTGGTGCGCCTTCCCCTGGCGGCAGAGACCCTGTCCGAGCAGGACCTGGACCAGGCCCGCCGGGAGTTTGCCCGCGACCCGGGGCCCTTCCTGGTCATGTCCCAGACAGGTTTCCGGGCGGCCACGGTGGTCCTGGCCCACGCGGGTCGGGTCCTGGGCTGGAAGCCGGAGGAGGCCCTGGCCCGCTGCCCGGGCCTGGAGGCACACCGGCCGTTGGCGGGATTCCTGACCCGCTACCTGACCGAGCATGCCGACCGGTCGGTGCGCCGGGACGGGAACTTCTAGACGACTCGGTTTCACAGGTCTGCTCGAAGTCGAGGCGCCACCGGCTCCCGAATCACCTTCCGCAGCATGCCGGCCTGGCCGCGCCACTTCAGGTCGACCACCTCGGCCCCCTCCAACGCCGAGTTTTCGACCTCCGCCAGGTCCAGGGCCTCCTCGATGCGCAGGACCTCCTCGAGCTCGGCCCGGGTGGCGGGATGGCGCGCCACCATCAGCGAGCAGCAGTCTTCGTAGGGCTGGGCCGAAAGTTCGTAGGTCCCGATCTGGCGGGCCCGGACCATGATCTCCTCCTTGTCGGCCCCGATCAGGGGGCGCAGGACGGGCACGGTGGCCGCCTGGTCGATGACGGCCAGGTTGGTCAGGGTCTGGGAGGCCACCTGGCCCAGGCTCTCGCCCGTCAACAGGGCCTGGGCGCGCTCGCGTCGAGCCACGGCCTGGGCGATCCGGATCATCGAACGCCGGTAGAGGATCATCCGAAGTTCGGAAGGGGTCAGGCTGAGGATCTCCTCCTGGACCGGAGCGAAGGCCACCAGGTACAGCCGGGTCCGATACTGGAAGCGGGTGAGGACGTCGGCCAGTTGACGACAGTTCTCCAGGCTGGCCTGGTCGGTGAAGGGATGGGAGTGGAAATGACACATCACCACTTCCGCCCCTCTCTTCATCAGGTTCCAGCAGGCCACGGGCGAATCGAAACCCGAGGACAGCAGGCCCACCATCCTGCCGGCCGTCCCCACCGGCAGCCCTCCGGGCCCCTGGTAGCGCGGACCGCTGACCAGGGCGATGCGGTTGACGATCTCCAGGCGGACCGTCAACTCCGGATGGGTCAGATCGACCTTCAGTTCGCGGCCCTCGTCGCGAGCCGCCCTCCAGATGAAGGCCCCCACCTCGCGCTCGATCTCCAGGGACCCCATGGGGAAGGTCTTGTCGGGGCGCCGACAGCGGACCGCGAAGCTGCGGGCCGGGGATTCCTGGACCTGCCGCCAGGCGGCCTGGGCGATGGCCTGGAAATCCTGGGCGACCTCCTCGACCAGCGAGTAGTTGGCCACCCCGAAGACCCCTGCCATCCGGCGATGCACCTCCTCGGCGTCGTCGCTGGCCAGGGTGACGGTGAGGCGCCCGAACAAGGTCCGGACCGAGACCCGCCCCAGATCCTGGAAGGTGCTGCGCAGGTTGCGCACCAGGCGCTGGACGAAGACGTTGCGGTTGCGGCCCTTCAGGGCGATCTCGTGATAGTGGATGACAAGCTTCATGGGTTCTCGAATTCCTCGTCGGAGATGACCTGGATTCCCTCGCTGCGCAGCAGGGCCGCAGTCACGCCGTCGGCCGGAATCCGGGTGCCGTCGGAGTTCCCGGCGCTGCCCACTCCGCACGAGGGGCTGTGCTGCTTGAGGATGGCGCGCCGGGCACCGCACTCCCGAGCCTGACGCAGGGCCTCCCGGGCCCCATTCTGGAAGGCTTCGGTCACGTCGACCCCCAGGCGGTTGACCACCCGGGCCCGCCCCTGCCAGACCTCGACTCCTCCCCCACCCTCCAGGCCCGCGGCCGGCCGGGGCGTTCCCAGCCCCCCGAGCTCCTCGGGGCAGACCGCCACGGCCCGCCCCTCCTCGAAGAGGCGCCGCACCCCGGGGCTGGGACGCTCCTGCCCGTCATAGCGGCAACGCACGCCAACCAGGCAGGCCGAGACCAGGACAGGCCAGGCCGCCCCCTTCATGGTTGGAGGGTCCTGCGCGCCACCTGCAGATGAGGGCCCTGGGCCACCACGGCGAAGACCTGGTCCTTGAGGACGGCCAGATCGAACCCCGTGACGCCCAGGCTGGAATTCAGCGAGAAGACGGTTTCCGGCTCGGTCCAGCGGCCCTTCAGGGTGCGCGAGTACAGGATCTGGCTCCCGGCTCGGGGCAGGGCCAGAACGTGGATCTCGCCGTCCTCATCCTGGACCGCCTCCAGGCTCGAAGGCGCCTCGGCTTCGCCCTGGGGGGGGGGCGCCACATCCACCTTCTGCCAGCGGCGGTCTTCCCAGCGCATCACCTGCCGACGCGGCCCCCCCCCGGAGGGGACGCGATCGGCCTCGAAGACCAGGGTGGGGCGCTTCCCCAACCAGTCGGTGAGCACGAAGTTCCGCCCCACCGAGCCCGCAAAGACGGTCTCGGAGGACTCGGCCGTCCCGACGATGGGGCGGAGTCGACTGGACTCCAGCTTGCGCCCATCGCTCCAGACCGCGAGGAAGCCGCCCTCGCCGTCTCCGGCCAGTTCCAGGCGCTCGGAGCGGGAACCGTGGGTCCCAAGCGTGCTGGCTCGGGGGCGATCGCTGTTGTTGTTGGGATCCAGCACCCCGACGCGAACCGCCCGCCCCTCGGTCAGCCAGCCCAGGGCGAAGGTCGGCCTCCTCCCGCCGATGCCGGCCATGGCCACCGCGGTCCCCGCGCTCTCCTCATGCACGTAGCTGTCGGCGACGGCAGGGCGCGTATAGCTCCAGCCCCCGTCACCCGACACGGCATAGAGGATCTCGAAGGCCCGGTCGTCCTGGTCCAGGGTTCGCTGGTAGATCACGCCCACCGCCTGGCGGGCCCGAGCCATGTCCAGCTTGCGCAGACGGCCCAGGTTGTCCCCGAAGTAGGGCGCCTTGGGGCGGGTCCAGGCCGACCCGTTGAAGCTGGAGTAGGTGAACTCGGGGTCCAGGATCTTGGAGGAGGGATTGGTCCATCCCCAGGCCATCTGAAGACGACCCGCGCCGCTCTCCAGGCGCGGTGCCAGGATCAGACCGCCGTTGGTCTCCGGGGCGGGGACCGACTCCCACCGGGTTTCGGCGGCGGCGGTCCAGGTCAGTCCGAGGGTCAGGGCCAGGGCCAGGAACGGCACCCAGGCGCGCGTCAGCATCTTCATCAGTCCGGTTCATGCCTCCAGGTCTCGGGACTCCCTCCCAGGCGGGCGAGAGCCCCGAAGGGTTGAACGTTGGATGCCGTCCCCCGGTTTCCTGCGGAGGAATCGGCGGGCGGGTTCCGTCGGACACGTCCCGGGCCGCCAGATGCCCGGCGCGAGGGAGCATGCCTTGTGCTCGGGCGGCAGGGAACCGACAGGTCGGGGCGAATCCACCTGGACCCCCTTTTCTTCGGGGGACCCGCTGAAGCCGAGGCCGTCCCGCTTCACGGGACTCGAGACGGTCGAAGGACCCCCGGCCCGATTCCGGCAGGGAGGCCCGATGGGTGCGGAGGAACCAGGCGATGTCGAGGGAGTCCCCCGGGGGCGTGGCGACGGTGGCTGGTGCAAAGGTCATCCCCCTGCACTCGGTCCGCAAGGCCCAGACCTTTGAGGGTCACTATGAGCTGGGCCGCATGCTCCGCGAGCAGGGACGCCTGGATGAAGCCATCCGCGAATGGCAACGGGCGGCAGCCATGGAGCAGCAGCACCTGGATGTGCGCCTGGACCTGGGGGTCGCCCTGGCCGAGAGAGGCCTGCTGGACCAGGCCGTGGCCTGTTTCCGCAACGCCATCGAGTTGTCCCCCAAGTGCGTGGAGGCCCACTACTACCTGGGGCTGGCCTTCTTCCAGCAGGGCATGATGGAGGAGGCGATCCAGGTCTGGACGGGCTGTCTGCGCCTGGATCCCGACGATCACGACCTGCGCCTTTCCCTGGCCGAGGCCTACCAGGAGCTGGGCAAGTACCGCAAGGCCCTGGGCCAGTTGGACAAGCTGCTCCGCCTGAAGCCCTACCACCTGGATGCCCTGAACATGCGAGGCATGATCCTCCTGCAGATGGGCGACGGCCCGCAGGCCTTGAAGGAACTGCGCCAGTGCGTGGACCTGGACCCGACCTTCTCCCGTTCCCACCTGAACCTGGGGGTTGCCCACCTGCACCAGGGCTTCCTGGACATGGCCATCCTGCAGTTCCGCCGCGCCCTGCGCCTGAGCCCCAGGAACCCCGATGCCCTGTTCAACCTGGGCCAGGCTCTGGCCCAACGCGGCGAGGTCGAAGAGGCCCGCAAGCACCTCTCCCTGGCCGTCGAACTCCAACCCGGGATGATGGACTGCCAGCTCCTGCTGGGGAACCTGGAGCTCTTCCTGGGGCACGACACCCAGGCCGCCGAGCGCTTTGCGGCGGCCCTGGAGATCGACCCCCACGACTCGGAGGCCCTGGGTGCCATGGGCGAGATCCAGCACCGGGCCGGTGAGCTGGAGGAGGCCCGAGCCTACCTCCAGGCGGCCCTGGAGAACGACCCCGAGAGCGCCTCGCTCCACTACTCGATGGCCCTCCTGCTCAAGGACATGGACAGCCCTTCCCGCGCCCTGGTTCACGCCCGTCGGGCCGCCGGCCTCCAGCCGGACAGCGCGGAGTATGAGCTCCTGCTGGGCGACCTGCTCCTGCTGCGCGGCAAGAAGTCCGCGGCGCGGGAGCACTGGAGCCGCGCCCTGGGCCTGGATCCCACCCTCGAACCCGACGCCTTGGAGAGGATGGGCACCCGGCGGCGCAAGCCGGTCTGAAGGCCGAAATCGGCCGACGACCGCGGCAGGCGCCAGCCGGCCCATCGCGAAGGGCCTTCCCCCGGAGCGTCGCCGTCGGCCTCCGGGCATTCCCGCTGCCGGGCGGGACGGGCCCCGAGTGCACGAGCCCGTGATGCGCCCGCAAGGCGTCCTGGGACGCAAAGAAAGGCACCCCCAATGGAACGTTTCGTCGGCCTGCTCGGGCTCCTCACCATCCTCGGCATCGCCTACGCCCTGTCCACCAACCGCAAGGCCATCCGCATCCGAACCGTGGCCTGGGGACTGGGCCTGCAGTTCGCCCTGGCCTTGTTCGTGCTGAAGACCGATGTCGGGAAGGCCGTCTTCCAGTGGCTGGGCGGCCTGGTCACCATGTTGCTGGAGTTCACCAAGGAAGGTTCGAGCTTCGTCTTCGGGTCGCTGGTCACCAACGTCGCTCCCGACGGGTCGGCCCTGAACCTGGGCTTCATCTTCGCCTTCCAGGTCCTGCCGGCCATCATCTTCGTCGGCTCGCTGGCTGGAATCGCCTACTACGTCGGCCTGATGCAGTTCGTGGTCAGCCTGGTGGCCAGGCTCATGGTCAAGACCATGGGCACTTCCGGCGCCGAGAGCCTGTACGCGGTGGCGACGGTCTTCGTGGGTCAGTCCGAGGCGCCGCTTCTGATCCGCCCCTACCTCGAGAAGATGACCCGCTCGGAGCTCAACGCCATCATGACCGGCGGCATGGCCACCATCGCGGGATCGGTGCTCTTCGCCTACGTGGGCATGCTGGGCCCGCAGTGGGCGCCCCACCTGCTGGCCGCCTCGATCATGGGCGCCCCGGCCGGCCTGGTGTTGTCCAAGATCCTCTGCCCCGAGACCGAAGAGTCGGTCACCGCCGGAGAGATCAAGCTGGAGTCGGCCAAGACCGAGAGCTCGATCATCGAGGCCGCTTCCAAGGGCGCCGCCGACGGCATGCACCTGGCCTTCCTGGTGGGCACCATGCTGATCGCCTTCATCGCCCTGATCGCCACCATCAACGGCGTGCTGGGCTGGATCGGCGGTTTCTTCGGGCAGGCCCTGTCGATGCAGCTCGTGCTGGGCTGGATCTTCAGCCCCCTGGCCTGGCTGATGGGCGTGCCCTGGGCCGAGGCCGGGACCATCGGCAGCCTGGTGGGACAGAAGCTGGTGATCAACGAGTTCGTGGCCTACTCGGAGCTGACCAAGATGCTCCCGCCCCTCTCGGGCACGACCGCCCTTCTCTCCGAGAAGGCCATCGTGATCGCCACCTTCGCCCTGTGCGGCTTCGCCAACTTCTCGTCCATCGGGATCAACATCGGCTGCATCGGTGGGCTGGCTCCCTCCCGCCAGGCCGACCTGGCGCAGCTCGGCTTCCGGGCCATGCTGGGCGGGGCCCTGGCCTCGTCCATGACCGCCTGCCTGGCCGGCATGCTGTTGTAGGAACCCGGCCGCCGGACTCCTGGACCGCAGAAGGCCCCGGGGAGACCCGGGGTCTTCGCCTTTTCCCGCGCCCGGACTCCAGAACCCGGACGTGTGTCGACCAGGCCACCGGGGGTCCAGGCGCCTCCCCCCCTACTCCGAGTTCTTCAGGGCCTCCTGGGCCCTGTCGTAGTCTCCCACGACGACCAGGCCATCGCCGTCGTGGAGGATCTCCTGGGCCGAGGGACTGACGATGGTCTTCTCGCCCCGACGGATGGCGATGATGTTCATTCCGAAGCGGGCCCGCAGGTGCAGGTCGGCCAGGCTGCGTTCGTGGAAATGCACGGGGGCCTGGAGCTGGAACATCTTGTGCTGCACCGACAGGTCCAGCAGCTCCTCGATGCCNNTAGATCACGCGGTCCGCCCCGATCTTCTCCAACAGGCGCCCGTGCAGCTCGGTGCTGGCCTTGGACACCAGGATTCGGGCCCCGAACTCGCGCAGCAGCAGGGTGGTCATCAAACTGGCTTCGACGTCGGTGCCGATGGCGCAGACCACCTCGTCGAAGTGCTCCACCCCCAGGTCCTTGACGACCCGCTCTTCAGTGGTGTCCGCAATCAGGCTGTGGGTCACCTGGTCGGCGACCTCCATGACCGCGGACTCGCGGCGGTCCACGGCCAGGACCTCGCCGCCCATCTTCTCCAACAACACGGCCAGGCTGACGCCGAAACGCCCCAGGCCGACCACCAGGAACTGCCGTCTCATCCCAGGACCACCTCTCCTTCCGGCCGTCGGCCAGAGGTCCGCGAAGTGCGGAAGAGCAGACTGGAAGCCAGCGTCAGGGGACCCACCCGCCCCGCGAACATGGCCACGCAGAGAAGCGCTTTGGAGGCCGGGCTGAGGCTGGGGGTGATCCCCGTGCTCAAGCCGACCGTCCCCAGCGCCGAAACCGTCTCGAAGAGGAGGGCGCCGTAGGGTTTGGCCTCCAGGACGTTGAGGATCGTCGTGCACGCCAGCACGCTGAGGAGGGCCACTACCGTCAGCGCCAGGGCCTGCAGAATCCGGCGAGGGGCAATCCGGCGCCCGGAGATCTCCACATCCGGCGCCCCGGTCAACTGGGCCCACGTGGCCAGCATCAGGATGGCGAACGTGGTCACCTTGATGCCGCCGGCGGTGGACCCCGGCGCCCCCCCCACGAACATCAGGATCATCATCAACTGGTGGGTCTCGTCGTGAAGCGCCGAGACATCCACGGTGTTGAAGCCGGCGGTCCGGCAGGTGACCGACTGGAAGAACGAGGCCAGGATCCGACCCGTCCCACTCAGGGCCCCCAGGGTCCGGGGATTGTCCCACTCGAAGAAGGCGATGGCCAGGGCTCCTCCCAGCACCAGCCCCAGGCTGGTGACCAGCACGGCCCGGGTGTGGGGCGAGAGCCGCCCGCGCGAATCCCGCTCCAGCAGACGACCGCGCAGCTCCGAGGTCGCCAGGAAGCCGACTCCGCCCACGGTGATCAGGCCCATCACGACCAGGTTGACCAGGACGTCCTCCCGCGAGCCCACCAGGCCCGTCGACCAGGTCGAGAAACCGGCGTTGCAGAAGGCCGAGACCGAGTGGAAGACGGCGTGGAACAGGCCCTCGGTGACACCCAGGCGGGGACCCCAGGCAAGCCACAGAAGCAGGGCCCCCAGCGCTTCGAAACCGAAGATGTAGTAGAGAACGTGGCGGGTCAGGCGGGCCACACCGGCCAGACTCAATCCGGGGAGGTGCTCCTTGACCAGCAGGCGCCCCCGCAGCCCCAGCCGCCCGCCGAAGACCATGACCAGGGAGGACGAGAACAGGAGGATCCCCAGGCCCCCCAACTGGATCAGGAGCAGGATGACGACCTGCCCGGTCCGGCTGAAGTGCCGCTCGGTGTCCAGGCTGGACAGACCCGTCACGCACACGGCCGAAGTGGCCGTGAAGAGGGCGTCCACCATCGAGGTCTGGCGGCCGGGGACCGAGCACACCGGGAAGCTCAGCGCCGCCGTGCCCGCCAGGATCAACAGCAGGAAGCTCAAGACCAGGGCCCTCGAAGGGCTCAACTCCACGCGGCCTCGGTGGACGGTTCGCAGAATCGACATCCGGGACGAGGGATGCGCCCGGTTCGGGAAGATTCCTGCCGGGGAACCTTCCCGAGGCGAATCGGGTTGCACCGGTGAGATGGAGAACAAGCCGACGTGCAACCACGACTCAAGAAGCTTCTGGCAGGGCTGGGCCTCATGAGCGCCGCCTGCCTGCCCGGCTCGGACCTGCCCGAGCCCATCTTCCCGGTCCAACGCACCGAGACCGAGTGGCGCCAGAAGCTCTCCCCCGAGCAGTACCGCGTCCTGCGCGGGGCGGGCACCGAGCTTGCCTGCAGCGGCGCCTTCCACGACCATCACGGCCAGGGCTCCTACCACTGCGTGGGCTGCGGCAACCTCTTGTTCCGCTCGCCGGAGAAGTTCGACTCGGGGACGGGCTGGCCCAGCTACTTCCAGCCCGCGACGCCCCAGAGCGTCGGGACCCGAATCGACACCTCCCACGGGATGGTGCGCACCGAGGTGCACTGCGCCCGCTGTGGCGGCCATCTGGGACACCTCTTCGAAGACGGCCCGGCGCCCACGGGCCTGCGCTACTGCATCAACTCGGTCGTGCTGGAGTTCCGGCCGGAACTCCCTTAGGCCCGGCCGGGTAGGTTTCCCCGGCGTGGCCTCCGAATTCTCCCGCAAGGCCCGTGCCTTGCGGGGTGCGGAGATCACCTGGCGCCCGTCTCGAGGAGAAGATCCCCGGGCCGGTTGGCGACAGTCGGGAGACCATGAAGAACTTCAAACTCGTCGCGCTCCTGCTCCTCACGGTTCTGCTGGCCTGGGCATGCGCCCGGGATGAGGGCGCCTTTTCGGAGGAACCCGCCGGCATGAACCGTCCCCAAGCCTCTCCCTCCCCCGGCCTGAACATGCGACTCTCGCAGGGCCAGGCCCAGGCCGGACCCACGGACCGGCTGCCGACTCCGGCCACCAGCCCCATGACCCCGGCCGAGGTCCAAGCCCTGCTGGCGCGCCTGCCCGAGTTCCAGGCAGAGGCCGGGAAGCCGGCGGACTTCGCGCTGCGCGAGGGGTCGCTGCCCGCCCCTCGTACCGGGGCCACGGTCCAACAACCGTTCCCCCCCCTCGAGGCGGCCCCGACCGGGGCCCCGACGGCCCCCGAAGGTCCTTTGGCGGTGCTGCGCCGCGCTCCCGAGGGCGAGGTGCCCCTGGCTCCCCAGGTCTCGGTGAGCTTCTCGCAGCCGATGGTCGCGGTCAGCTCCCAGGCCGAGGCCTCCAGGACCGTGCCGGTCAAACTGGCTCCACAGCCTGAGGGAGCCTGGCGCTGGATCGGCACCCGGACGGTGGTCTTCGATCCCACCGAGCAGCGTCTGCCCATGGCCACCCGCTTCACCGTCGAGGTGCCGGCGGGGACGAAGTCCCAGACGGGCGGGGCCCTGGCCCGGACCGCCTCGTGGAGCTTCACCACCCCGCCCCCGCGCCTGACTTCGCGCCACCCCCAAGGCGGGTCCCAGCCCCTCCATCCCATGCTCTTCCTGGCCTTCGACCAGCGCATCCAGCCCCAGGCCGTGCTGAGCACCCTGAAGGTCCGCGTGGGTGAATCCGAGCACGCCGTCCGCCTGGCCACCGAGAACGAGATCACCAGCGACGCAGGCATCCAGGAACTGATCGCCGGCCAGCAGCCCGGGCGGTTCCTGGTGGCACGAACGGTCCAGCCCCTGCCCGGCGACTCGAGCGTCCAGGTCACGCTCGGTCCCGGGACGCCCTCGGCCGAGGGCCCGCTGAAGACCACGACGACCGAGAGTTTCGGCTTCCACACCTACGGCCCCCTGCGGGTGGTGGACCATCGCTGCGGCTGGGGCGAAGAGTGCCCGCCGCTGTCCCCCTGGCAGATCGAGTTCAGCAACGCGCTGGATCCCGAGGCCTTCGACCCGGACCAGCAACTGCAGGTCACCCCCGAGCTTCCCGGGTTCAAGACGGCCCTCCACGGGGATCGGCTGATCCTGATGGGGCGTTCCAAGGGCCGCACCACCTACACCGTCACGGTGCGCTCGTCGGTCCGGGATGTCTTCGGTCAGACCCTGGGGAAGGATGTCCCCCTGAAGTTCGAGGTCGGCCCCGCCCGGCCCGCACTGCACTCGGTCGGCGGCCCGCTGGTGGTGGTCGACCCCCAGGGCAAGCCCACCTACTCGGTCTTCACCGTGAACCAGCCCGCGCTGAAGGTGCAACTGCGCCAGGTCACCCCCCAGGACTGGCCGGCCTACGTGGCCTGGGCCCGCGAGGCCTGGCGCGACCCGCGTCCCGAGCTTCCGGGGAAGAAGATTTTTGACGGCCAGATCCCCGTGAAGGCCCCCGCAGACGAGTACGCCGAGACGGGGATCGACCTCTCGGCCGCCCTGCTCCACGGCAAGGGACACGTCCTGGTCCTGGTCGAGCCCACGGTCCTGCCCGAAGGCCAGCGCCGGAGCGATCCGGTCGCCGCCTGGGTCCAGGTGACCGGGATCGGCATCGACGCCTTCCTCGACTCCCAGAGCCTGGTGGCCTGGGCCAGCTCACTGGTCGACGGGCGCCCCCTGGGCGAGGTGCAGTTCGAGCTCACCGGAGCCGGCACGAAGGGCCGCACCGGGACGGACGGCACGGCCACCCTGGAACTGAACCACCAGGGCGGGCTGAACGACATCCTGCTGGCCCGCCTGGGAGACGACGTGGCCTTCCTGCCCCAGGCCGTCCACGGAGGCCGGGGCTGGACCCGGCGTGCCGAGCAGGACTCGCTGCGCTGGTTCGTCTTCGACGACCGGGGCCTGTACCGGCCCGGCGAGACCGTCCACCTGAAAGGCTGGGCCCGCCGCGTCGGAGCCGGCCCCCAGGGAGACCTGATGGGCGTGGGCGAGTCGGCCCGGACGGTGAGCTGGACCCTTCTGGACTCCCGGCGCAACCAGCTTGCCCAGGGGCAGGCGACCCTGACTCCCCTGGGAGGCTTTGACTTCCATCTGACCCTGCCCGACACCATGAACCTGGGGCAGGCGATGGTGCGCCTGGAGGCCACTGGCGGCTCGGGCGGACTGGCCGGGATGCGCACGACCCACGCCTTCGGGGTCGAAGAGTTCCGCCGCCCGGAATTCGAGGTCCAGGCCGAGGTCTCGGACGGAGTCCACCTGGTCGGGGGCTCGGCCACGGCCACGGTGTCGGCCGCCTACTACGCCGGGGGAGGCCTGCCTGACGCCGAAGTCAACTGGACCGTCACGGCCACCCCGGGCCACTTCAGCCCGCCGGGCTGGGACGAATTCACCTTCGGGACCTGGAAGCCGTGGTGGGACTACGGGTTCTTCCCGCCGGACCGCGCAGCCACCACGGTCCGAACCCTGGAGGGCCGCACCGACTCCTCGGGCCGGCACCGGCTGGCCATCGATTTCCTGGGTGTGGAGCCACCGACAGCCACCTCGGTCGAGGCCGCGGCCTCGGTCCAGGATGTCAACCGCCAGACCTGGTCCGTCACCTCCCGGATGCTGGTCCACCCCTCCGAGCACTACGTCGGGCTGAAGACCCCGCGCACCTTCGTCGAGGCGGGTCAGCCGATCCGCCTGGAGGCGGTGCTCTGCGACCTGGACGGCAAGCCCCAGGCCGGACGCCCGATCCACATCCGCTCGGCGCGCCTGGACTACCAGACCCGAGGCGGCGAGTGGCGCGAGGTGGAGCTCGACGTCCACGAGCAGACCCTCCAGAGTTCCAGCCAGCCCGTCCCGATCACGGTCCAGCCCAAGCAGGGCGGGACCTGGCAGATCACGGCCACGGCGCAGGATTCCAAGGGCCGCCCCAACCAGACCCGGATGACCGTCTGGGTGGCCGGAGGCGTCGTGCCTCGTGGTCGCGGGGTCGAGCAGGAGAAGGTGCCACTGGTGCCGGATCGCAAGGAATACCTCCCTGGCCAGACCGCCGAGATCCTGGTGCAGGCTCCCTTCTCTCCGGCGGAGGGCGTCCTGACCCTGCGCCGCTCCGGCCGGGTCCTCTCGCAGCGCTTCCGCGTCGAGAAGGGGACCCACACCCTGCGGATCCCCATCCAGGAGTCCTACATCCCCAACGTGCACGTCCAGGTGGACCTGGTCGGAGCCGCACCCCGCACCGACGCCAGCGGCGCGCCGGACAAGAGCCTGCCGTTGCGCCCGGCCTATGCCAGCGGCAGCCTGGACCTCTCGGTGCCCCCGCTGCAGCGCTCGCTGAAGCTGTCGGCCACGCCTCGGGACAAGGGGCTGGAACCCGGCGGCACGACAACCCTGGAGATCGAGTTGCGCGACAGCGCCGGCCGACCGGTTCCCGGAGGAGAAGTGGCGGTGGTGGTGGCCGACGAGGCCGTCCTGGCCCTGACCGGCTACGAGGTGACCGACCCCCTGGAGGCCTTCTACGCCAGCCGCAGCCCCGAGATGGAGGACTTCCATCTGCGCGAGTTCGTCCAACTGGCCTCCGGCGCCGATTTGACCGCAGAGGCGGGGCGCCCCCGCGGCGGGGTCCGCGCCAAGTCCGCGGGCCTGGACATGGAAGACGGCATGAGCCTTCCTCCCCCGAGCCCCTCGATGATGATGATGGCCGAGGCCATGCCCGAGGCCGCCAACTTCGGCGGTGGAGGCGGCGCCGAACCCGGGCCGGCCATCCGCATGCGCACCGACTTCAACCCCCTGGCCCTGTTCAAGGCGGCCCTGCCGACCGACCGGAACGGCCGGGCCCAGGTCACCCTGAAGGTGCCCGACAACCTCACCCGTTACCGGATCACCGCCGTGGCGGTGGCCGGCGAGAAGCACTTCGGAAAGGGCGAGTCCACGGTTGTGGCCCGCCTGCCCCTGATGGTGCGCCCTTCCGCCCCCCGCTTCCTGAACTTCGGGGATCGCCTGGAACTGCCCGTGGTGGTTCAGAACCAGACCGACCGACCGCTGGACGTCCAGGTGGCGCTGCGCACCCGCAACCTGAAGCTCACCGACGGGGCCGGGCGCAAGCTCACGGTGCCGGCCAGGGACCGGGTGGAGGTCCGCTTCCCCGCCGCCGCCGAGCAGGCGGGCCAGGCGGCCTTCCAGGTGGGGGTGGCCTCCGGAGCCTTCGCCGACGCCGCGGAGGTGGGCCTGCCGGTCTGGACTCCGGCCACCACCGAGGCCTTCGCCACCTACGGCCAGATCGACGAGGGGGCCATGATCCAGCCGGTCTCGACTCCGGGCGACGTCTGGCCCCAGTTCGGAGGCCTGGAGATCACCACGACCTCGACGGCCCTGCAGGAGCTGACCGACGCGGTCCTCTACCTGGTCGCCTACCCCTTCGAATGTGCCGAGCAGGTCTCGTCCCGAGTCCTGGCCGTGGCTGCCTTGAAGGACGTTTTGGCGGCCTTCCAGGCCGAGGGCCTGCCCTCGGCCAAGGAGATGGTGGCCGCGGTGGCCCGGGACATCGAGCACCTGCGCAACCTGCAGCGTCCCGACGGGGGCTTCGGCTTCTGGCGTCGATCCGACCGCGACTTCCCCTACGTCAGCGTCCACGCCGCCCACGCCCTGGTCCGGGCCAAGGAGAAGGGCTTCGAAGTCCCCCAGGACATGCTGGACCGCTCCAAGTCCTACCTGCGGACCGTCGAGAAGCACATCCCCGCCGAATACAGCCCGCAGTGCCGCCGGGCCATCGCCGCCTACGCCCTGGAGGTCCGCCTGCGGATGGGGGA
>DCTU01000219.1:226-2538 GCA_002329445.1 bacterium UBP9_UBA1432 | reverse complement strand
GACCCGCGTCAACTTGTCGACGGTGTAGCTTCGGGTGACGTAGGCCTTGCCCGGCCGGACGAAGTCCACCAGGCGGACGACGTTCAGGAAGCGCATGGACAGATGCACGTCCACGTTTCCAGAATGTCGCTTGCGGAAGACCAGCGACTCCTCGCTGTTGATCGTCCGCCGGAACTCGAAGGCCGGGCCCGCCACCAGGACGGCCGCCACCAGGACCATCATCAAGGGAGCCCGCAGGGCATGCCGCCAGAACCTGCCAGCCAGGTCGCTGAGGCCCTCACCCTGCCTGGAGACCAGAAGGAAGTCGGCCCGACGAACCAGGGTCCGAAGAACGGCCAGACCCAACTCCAGCGCGACCCCCAAGGCAGCCCAGGTGGCCAGGAAGGGAAGAATCGGCACGTCAGGCCAGGCCATGCGCAGAAGTGGAACCGAGACCAGGGCCACCAGGACCAGCATTCTGGCGTGGGCGGAGAAGAAGGAGCGGTAATCCGCCAGCGGCTCCCCCTCTTCCCTCAACCGGGGGGGGCGGGCGTGGCGCAGGAGCAGACACACGGCCATGGTCACTGTCAGGAAGACCGTTCCCAGGATCCATTCGGCGCCTCCCTGTCCCAGGAACGGCATGGCCACCAGGATGGCGGCAGCGCACGGCAGCAACAGGCTCAGGGAGACCAGGAAGGGCAGGTGGGGTGCCAGGAATCTGCCAGCCCCTTGGACTCCGAACCAGCGGATGCGCCAGGCCTTCCAGGCCCGGGGCACGACGAAGAGCGCCTGAAGTCCGGCCAGGCCCAACAGCCAGGGCGGCCAGGTCGGCAGGGTCCCCAGGATCCAGAAACCCAACGCGGCCTCCCCGAGCAGGAGCAGGCCGGTTGGCACCAGCCCTCCGACAGCCGACCAGGAGGTTCCGGCCGTCGCCCCTCCCCGGAGCCGCGCCAGGAGCCAGACGCTGCCGCCCAAGGCTCCAGCCACCACCAGGAAGTCCAGGGCAGCTCCCTGGAAGGGGTCCAGCAGCCGCGGCAGGCGTCCCAGGGCGAAAAGGACCAACGCGAACCCCAGCAGCCCCACCTGGAACGTCCTGGACCAGGGCGGACGCAGGGCCGCAAGGGTGGCAGCAACCAGGGCGCCCAGAGGCCTCCGGAAGCGCCGCGCCTGGACGGCGAGATAGTAGAACGTCGCGAACAGGACGCAGAAGGTCCCGTAATACCAGCACCCGATGGTGGCCAGCGCAAAGAAGACGGCGGAGCGCACGGCGTCGGCCGGCCGGCTGTTCCGCAGCATCCGGATGAAGAACAGGCAGAACAACGGGATCCAGCCCAGGTTGATGGCCTCGGTGACGCCGGAGGTCAGATAGGCCATCATATAGGCTGAAAAACCATAGACGGCTCCGCCAAAGAAGGCGGCGTAGCGATTGCCGGAGAGCTCTCGAGCCAGGCACCACCCGCCGACCGCAGCCAGCACGAGGTTGAACAGGACCATCAGGTTGTAGACCGTGGCCGGCTCCCAGACGAGCTGCAGCGGGGTGGAGATCAGGGCGTTGAGGGGGTCGATGAAGAAGAGGGCCCCACCGTAGGGGGCATTGAGGAGATGGGTGTGGAGGGGCAGGACGTTGGCCTCCAGGAGGCACCTCTTGACCCACCACATGCCCCAGAGATGCTTCCAGACGTCGCTCTCCAGGTCGCCCAGGACCGACCCGGTGAAGTCCAGCACCAGAGGAAAGGTGAAGACCAGGGCCAGGAGGGTATACAACGGGAAGACCCACAACAGGTCCAGCCCCATGGGTCCAAGCCCGGAAGGCATGGCCTGCAACGGACGGGGGAGAACCCGACGCCAGGTCGGCAGGCAAACAGATTCCGAGCGCTGGACGGCGCTCGGAGCATCAAAAGTTCTGGCCAAGTCTCCAGCATTATAGCGGGAAATGGAAGCGGGGGGCAGGCCTTTCGGCCCGCCCCCCGGATCCTGCTTCCGGCCCGCCCGGTTCGCCCGGACGGGTCGGAAGACTCTGGGGCTCTCCCAGGCCGGGTTCAGGCGGGAGTCAGGCAGGCCTCCAGATCCGCCTTCACGGTTCCGATGGGGGTCAGGCCGAACTTCTCGACCAGGACCTGGATCACCGGAGGCGTCAGGAAGGCCGGCAGGCTGGGACCGAGTCGGATGTTCTTGATGCCCAGGTGCAGCAGGGTCAGCAGGATGCACACCGCCTTCTGCTCATACCAGGACAGGATGAACGACAACGGCAGTTCATTGACGGTGCAACCGAAGGCCTCGGCCAGGGCGCCGGCGACGCGGATGGCGCTGTAGGCATCGTTGCACTGCCCCAT
>DCTU01000219.1:0-143 GCA_002329445.1 bacterium UBP9_UBA1432 | reverse complement strand
CCGATCAGGAAGAAGTGGCGGATCGCTCCGGACTTCACGGCCGCGATGACCTGATCGGCCACGTTCAGAACAGCATTGTGGCCGAAGCCCACCAGGACGGTCTTCTCGGGGGCGTCCTCGGTGAAGCCGGGGGCTTCCAGGGC
>DCTU01000091.1 GCA_002329445.1 bacterium UBP9_UBA1432 | reverse complement strand
TGAACTGTCTGAAGCGTGCAGGGATCCTGTACGTCGGCGAACTCCTCAACTACAGTGAGGAGGACGTGATGAAGTTGAAGAACTTCGGACAGAAGTCCCTCGACGAAATCAAGGAGAAGCTGGCTGGACGGGGTCTCTCGTTGCGGCCCAGCACCCCCGAATGACTGGCGGACTTCCTCGCACGTCGGGGCGCAAGCCCTGCGGACGCGACGGGGTCCAGAATCGAGATTGAGGAGTAACTCCGATGAGGCACAAAGTTCGTAGCCGGACCCTCGGAAGGCAGACGGGGCACCGTCTGGCCATGCTGCGGAATCTGGCCACCTCGCTTCTGCGCCACCACCGGATCACTACCACCGTAACCCGGGCGCGTGAGGTGTCCCGGATGACGGAGGAGTTGATCACGCTGGCGCGCAAGGCGCACCAGGCGTCGGATGCGTCGGACCGGCTGGCCTACAAGCGCCGGGTCTTCCAGGTCATTCACGACCGTGACGTGGCGCAGGAGCTTTTCGACGTGCTCGGCCCGCGCTATGCCGATCGGCATGCGGCGGCCAAGAGCGGCGGATACACCCGGATCCTTCGGGTGGGTTCCCGCAAGGGCGACGGGGCCCCCATGGCCTTGATCGAACTGGTGCAGGACTAACCATCCTGTCGGGATTTCCGTTCCGGACGCCTCGAGCTCATGCTCGGGGCGTTCTTTGCGTTGCGGCCATGGGGCCGGCGACTTCAGGGAGCCAGTCCACTCGATGATCGAGATCCACGGTCTGGTGCATCGCTTCGGCGAAGCACCAGAGACCACCGAGGCCTTGAGAGGCATCGACCTCGCGGTGGGCGAGGGAGAGTTTCTTGCCCTGCTCGGTCCAAATGGATGCGGCAAGACGACTCTGGCCAAACATCTCAACGCCCTTCTGCTCCCGACCGAGGGGGAGGTGCTGGTGGACGGGCGGTCCACATCGGACCCCGCCGAGCTGTGGGAGATCCGCAGGCGGGTGGGGATGGTGTTCCAGGACCCGGATCGTCAGATGGTGGCGTCGGTCGTCGAGGAAGAGGTCGCGTTCGGTCCGGAGAATCTCGGGGTTCCCCCGGCGGAGATCCGACGGCGGATCGGGTGGGCTTTGGAGGCTCTGGGGATTCAAGCATTGCGTCGCGCCGAGCCGAATCTGTTGTCGGGCGGCCAGAAGCAGAGGGTGGCGATCGCCAGCGTCCTGGTCATGGAGCCGCGCTACCTGGTCATGGATGAACCCACGGCCATGTTGGACCCGCTGGGCCGCAGGGAGGTCCTACGGGCGGTCCATGACCTCAGGTCCAATCTGGGGTTGACCGTGCTGTACGTCACCCACCACATGGAGGAGGTCCTGCAGGCGGACCGGGTCGTCGCGCTGCAGGAGGGTCGGGTCGCTCTGCAGGGGGCGCCATCGGAGGTCTTCGCGCGCGTCGAAGAGCTGCGGAACCTGGGGCTGGACATCCCCTCGCACGTGGAACTGGCCTGGAGACTTCGCGCGTCGGGTCTGGATCTCCCCGAGGGTCTGGTTGGTGAGGAAGTCCTGGCCGAGGCCGTCCTGAGGCGGTGGAGGGAGCTGCAGTGAGCACTTCGCTCCTCGAGATCTTCGACCTGGTTCATGTCTACATGCCCGGGACCCCCTTCGAGCGTCGCGCCTTGGATGGAGTCTCACTGCGGGTCGCCCCCGGGGAGGCCTTGGGACTGGCCGGGGCCAGCGGGAGCGGCAAGTCCACCCTGGCTCAGCACATGAACGGCCTGCTCCGCCCCACGGAGGGATCGGTTCGGGTCGACGGGCTGGAGATTCCGCGAAGAGGCGGAGATCTGGGGGGCGTCCGCGCCACCGTGGGCCTGCTCTTTCAATTCCCCGAGCAGCAACTTTTCGAAGAGACCCTCGAGCAGGACGTGGCGTTCGGTCCGCGCAACCTCGGCCTGCCCCCTGCGGAGATCCGGGAGCGGGTCGCCGAGGCCCTCGATCTGGTCGGTCTGCCGGCTTCTCGTTTCGCTGGCCGCTCGCCCTTCGCGTTGTCCGGGGGAGAGAGGCGCCGTGCGGCCTTGGCCGGAGTCCTGGCCATGAGGCCCCGGTGCCTGGTCCTGGACGAGCCCACGGCCGGGCTCGACCCTCGAGGGGCGACCGCACTCCTGGAATTGTTGGCCCGGCTTCGAGAAGAGCGGGGGATGAGCCTGGTCGTCATCTCGCACCGCATGGAGGACCTGGCGCGTTTGGTTGAACGGATGGTCGTGCTGTCCCACGGCCGGGTGGTCGGCGACGCGCCCATTCGGGAGCTGTTGCACCGGACCGAGTGGCTGGGTGATCATGGCCTGGAGGCGCCGGCCTTGAGTCGGCTCAGCGCCCGATGGGCGCAGGAGGGCCTGTCCCTGGAGCCGGCGCCTTTGACGGTGTCGGAGGCGGAGATGGTCCTCAGAGGACGCCTCTGCTTGGGCTGAGGGGGAGCCGTCAGTTCGTTGTCCGCCTTCACGGCAAAGGTTCGCACCACTCCACAATGCGGCGGACTCCCAGGAACCGGCTGGCGAACCAGTCCGAGGTCAAGACATCTTCCGTGACGCCGCGGCTGGAGGAAGCATGGATGAACCGTCCATCGCCCAGGTAGATCCCCACATGGGACGGACCTGGTTGGTCGGTCGAGAAGAAGACCAGGTCCGCGGGCCGAGCTTCCGCCAGTTCCACCGCCCGGGTGGCCTCGAACTGCTGGTCCGCCATCCTGGGAAGGCTGAAACCCGCCATCCGGAAGACTTCCTGGATGTACCCCGAGCAGTCCAGGGCGTCCGGCGTGACGCCTCCCAGGCGGTAGGGTGCGCCCTCCAGCTTCCTGGCCAGGACGACCACCTCGCTCCGCGACCGCGGCGCGGTGGCGGGAAGCAGGACGGCTTCGCCAGGAACCCATCCGCGTCGCCCGTCGGGAAGGGTCACGCCCAACCATCGGGCTGGAGGAGGGGTGGGGACGGCTCGGGGGATCCACAAAGAGCCCCCGGCCCGGACACGGTCGTCGGTCAGCAGGTTCACCTGGCGCAGGTCCTCCAGGCTCACTTCGTATCGCCTGGCCAGGCCCCAGAGCGTCTCCCCCTTCTGGACGACGTGACGGGGCCATCCACCCGGAGGAGGGGGGATGTGCAGGGTTTGAGGAGGTCTTGCGCCCTTCAGGTCGGGGTTTGCCAGCAGCAAGGTCTGCACCGGGATCCCGTAGTGTCGGGCCAGGTCGCCGGGGTCTTCGGTCCCGTCCCAGGTCCGGGTGAACGTCGGGCTGGAAGTCGAGGCGAGCCCCGGCACCGCCAACAGCAGGGTCAGGACGGCCAGGAGAAGAAGCCTGGGCACCGGTTGCCTCCGATCGTCGCCCCTCTTCAGGTCGGGGTCGGATCATCAGGATTCAACCCGTTGGGGGGATTTACTTTTCGGCGCGTGTCGTGATGAACAAACCAAAGAACGGGTTGGAGCCCTGTCAGGGGACGTTGCCCGAGAGCATAGGAGGGACTGAACTGTGGACTTCTTGAAGAGGTTGGGATCGGCCGCGATTGGCGGCGTCGCAGGGTTCGTCGTCGGAGGGCCGGTCGGTGCCGCAGTCGGTGCCGGTGCGGGCTTCTTCTCCAACGAGATCAAGGATGGGGCCAAGAAGGTCTTCGGGACGCCGACAGGTGGCGGTCTGGCTGGAACCTTGATCGGTGGTGTGGCCGGTTTCGCCCTGGGTGGACCGATCGGGGCCATGATCGGGGGCAGCCTGGGCGGAAGCATCGGCGGGACCATCGGGGCCAAGAACCAGGCCGAGACGCTCCAGCAGCAACAGCAGCAGCAGATGCAGCAGATGATGCAGTCCACCATGGGCAACTATGGGATGGGCAACGCGGGCATGGCGGGTGGCATGACCGCCGGGTCCACGGACATGAGCGCCTGGTATGCTCAGATGAGTCAGATGACCCAGGCCAACACGATGGCGTTCATGACCAGCTACATGACGTCGATGGGCATGAACCCCGGGGCCATGTCCGGCGCCATGGGAATGATGGGCTTCGGCAACACCGGCGGGATGACCGCGATGGCCGGAATGACCGGCAACATGGGCTACTATCCCGGCTACGGGTACCCGCCCCTCTTCATCCCGCAGCAGGTCACCACCAACGTCAACGGCACCCAACAGGTCCAGGACTTCCAGCAGTGGTACGGCCCGGTCCAGCTCCCGGTTCCGGGGCAGACGCAGGACGCCAAGGGCACCTTGGGCCACGACACCCTCAACCAGACCGGGGCCGCCGGTGGGGACACCCAGACGGCCAAGGGCGGCCTGGGCAACGACTCGATCAACCAGACCGGGGCTGGTGGCAACGACGTCCAGAACGCGTCGGGCGGTTGGGGTCAGGACACCATCAACCAGGCCGGTGGGGATGGGGACGACAGCGCGACGGCCTCCGGTGGTCTGGGGAATGACACCCTCAACCAGACCGGCGGCGCCGGGAACGACACCCTGAAGGCCGAAGGCGGTTGGGGTGCGGACACGGTGGACCAGCAGGGTGGGGCCGGCAACGACTCGCTCTCGGCCAAGGGTGGCCTGGGCAACGACACCATCAACCAGGCCGGTGGTTCCGGCAACGACACCATCAACGTGGCGGGCGGCGCTGGCAAGGACACCATCAACGTGGATGGTGGCACCGGCAACGACACCATCAACATCAACGGTGGGTCGGGCAAGGACACCATCAACTACACGGTCAGCGCCGGCAACGACAAGGTCCAGATCAACGGTGGAAGCGGGAACGACACGGCGACCATCAAGGCGCCGGCCGGCTCCAACTTCACGGTGGTGGACGCCAACGGCAAGGTCCTCTTCCAGCAGGGGACCGGCGGCTCGACCATCACGGTGGACAACGTCGACAAGCTGAACATCGTGGATGCCAACGGCAAGTCCTTGTTCAATAAGACGCAGATCTTCGGAATCTACATCTAGAATCCTGAAGAGCGCCTGACCAGGCCGTGGCCGGGACCTCCGGTCGCGGCCTGGTCCGTTTCTGGAGGTGGATTCGGCGCACGTTGGAGAGGAACCGGGCGGCCTCCCGGGAAGACCTGCCCTCATGCTTGCGCACACCCGTCTCGCCTTCCTGGGAAGTGGAGTCATGGCCGAGGCCATGCTCTCGGGCCTGTTGAATCAGGAACTCCTGCAACCGGACCAGGTGGTCGCCAGCGACCCTCTGGCTCGCCGCCGAGCGGAACTGTACGAACGCTACGGGGTGGAGGGGACTGCCGACAACGCCGAGGCCATCGAGGGGGCGGATGTCGTGGTCCTGGCGGTCAAGCCGCAGGTTCTTGGGCAGGTTCTGGCGGATCTCGCGGGCCATTTGGTACCGAGCCAGTTGGTGATCAGCATCGTGGCCGGGGCGACCCTGGACACCATCGCATGGGGGTTGGATCACCGCGAGGTGGTTCGCGTCATGCCCAATACGCCCGCGCGCATCGGGGAAGGGATGAGCGTGTGGACGGCCACGCCCGAGGTCTGCGATTCCGATCTGGAGCGGACCCGTTGCATCCTGCAGGCCCTGGGCAAGGAGATCTACGTCACCAACGAGGACGAATTGGACATGGCCACCGCCTTGTCCGGCACGGGCCCTGCGTATGTGTTCCTGTTCATGGAGGCTCTGGTCGACGCCGGCGTCCATCTGGGCTTCTCGCGACGCGTGGCCCAGGAACTGGTCTTGCAGACCGTCCGAGGCTCGGTGGACTTTGCGTCCCAGTCACGTGGGCACCTGGCGGACCTGCGCAACCAGGTCACCTCGCCCGGGGGAACCTCGGCGGAAGCCCTCTACCAGATGGAGAAGGGCGCCCTGCGGACCATCGTCTCCAAGGCGGTCCACGCGGCCTATCAGCGTTCGCGTGCCCTGAGTCGGCTCTCCGAGCCTCCCACTGTGGGGTGACCACCCATCGAACTGCTGCGCAACCTGACCCTGGGCCAGTACGTTCCGGGTGACTCGCTCCTTCACCGCCTGGACCCCCGTGCCAAGCTGGTCGTGACCGGAGGGGCGATGATCGCCCTGTTCATGGTCCATCACCTCGAGCTGCTGTTGCTTGCAGGCCTCGTGATCCTGCTGCTGGGGAGGTTGGCCTGCCTGCCGCTGGGTTATCTGCTTCGTGGTTTGAGGCTGGTCTGGATTCTGGCTTTGTTGACGTTCGTCTTCAACGCCACGCTGACGCCCGGGTCACCGATGACGGGACTGGAAGACCTGCCGGTCACCCGGGAGGGCCTGCTTCGAGGGGGAGCCATGGCGATGCGCCTCTTCTTGCTGGTACTGGCCACGTCGCTGCTCTCCTTGACCACCTCGCCGATCCTGCTGACGGACGCGGTGGAGAAGCTGCTGGCGCCGTTCCGACGCTTGGGGGTTCCCTCCCACGAACTGGCGATGGTGTCCACCATCGCCTTGCGTTTCGTCCCCACCCTGGCCTTGGAGACCGAGCGGATCATGAAGGCCCAGCTCGCCCGCGGGGCCTGCCTGGACCGCGGCAATCCCCTGGTCCGGGCGCGGGCCCTGGTCCCCGTGTTGGTCCCGTTGTTCGTCAGTGCCTTCCGTCACGCCGAGGATCTGGCCGTGGCCATGGAGGCTCGTTGCTACCGCGGTGGCGAAGGGCGCACCCGCCTGCGGGATCTGCATCTGCGGGCGGCGGATTGGTGGGGGGGCCTGGGTGGCCTGCTCTTCCTGGCCGCCCTGGTGGGTCTGGATCGATGGGCAGGTCGCTTTGGCTGAGCGCACCTTCCGATTGACGGTGGAGTACGATGGAAGCGCCTATTCGGGCTTCCAGCGCCAGGGCGGCGAGGGCTTGAAGCCCAGCATCCAGGCGACGCTGGAAGAGGCTCTGGCTCGACTGGTCAACCACCCGGTTTCGGTGCTGGTGGCGGGACGGACCGATGCCGGGGTGCACGCCACAGGCCAGGTCCTCTCGTTCCGAACCACCGCGGACCGTTCGTCTCGAGCGGTCCTTCGAGGGGCCAATGCCTTGCTGCCCCCAGACATCCGGGTTCTGGAGGCCGTCGAGGCTGGGGTCGGGTTCCACCCGCGTTTTCTGGCATGTTCGCGCACGTACGAGTACCTGATCCGGTCGGGTCGCGAGGGAGACGCCTTCTGGCGTCGCCGGGCCTGGATCCTCCCTGGGGAGCTGGAGGTGTCGGCGATGCAGCGGGCCGGCCGCTCGCTTCTGGGGGCCCACGACTTCTCCACCTACTGCTCGCAGGTGCCCCCGGGTGAGTGTCGGGTCCGAGCCCTGATGGACTGTCAGGTCGAGAGCTGGAAGGGGCCTCTGCCGGGCCCCCTGGGGCGACTGGACGGAATGGTGGTGGTCCGGGTCCGGGCCAATGCCTTCCTGCGCCGCATGGTCCGGATGCTGACGGCGGCCCTGGTTGAGGTGGGGCGGGGGCGTTGGACTGAGGGTGAACCACGCCAGCGTCTGGACGCCCGCGACTCCGGCCTTTCGCCTCCACCGGCTCCGCCCTGGGGTCTGTACCTGGTCCGGGTCGACTACCCGGGCTGAGTCGCTTCCGAAAGGACTCGGGCAGGGGGGCAAGAACCTTGGAGGACTCCGAAGGCCCCTGCAAGGGGCGATCCGATACGGGAGGTCCGGCATGGCAAACCAACTCGAGAACGCTCTCGTCGAGGCTGGCGAGAAACTGGGTCAGGCGATGCAGAATGCTCCGGAGGGGGAACGGGAAATCCTTCGGGCGATGTACTCCAAACTGAACAACTGGGCTTCGGCGCAGGAGGATAAGGGAGACCAGACGGTCGACCGCTCGGCCTTTTTCGCTGCTGGAATCATCGCTCATGAGAAGATTCAAAGCGGGGCGCTGATCCAGGCTGCGACCGACTATATCGACAAGGACCACATGTTCTGCCGGAGCCGCCAGCAGGCCTGACCTTCCAGGACTCGGCTTCTGCGGGCCTCGGGGCTTCCCCGGGGCCCACTGGTTTCCCGGCTTTCGGACCGCGGGGAGGAATCTTCCTCAAGTCAGGGGAATACCTCCAGGTGCGGGACCAGTCGCCTCGGCGAGGCGACGATCGACCGAGTCGTCCTTCCTTCGGTCCCACCGTTCTTCCATCTCCCCCTCCAAAAGTGCAGGGGGCTTTTCTTCACGAGGTCGGGTATGCAGGGAGCCGTTGATCCCATCCAACTGCGGGGAGCCCGCCACGGAATCCTGGTCAGCGTCCGCGAGGACGTTGATTTTGCGATTGCCTTGGAGGCTCTGCGGAGTCGGCTGGCCCAGGAGAACGGGTTTTTCGCCGGAAGCGGGGTCTCGCTGGATCTGGGCTGGCGTGAACTGGGTGAGTCCGAGATGGAACGCCTGGAGGCCGTCCTGGCCGAGTCCGGGGTGGGGCTTCTGGGGATCATCAGCACGTCGTTGACGACCCGGGCTCGAGCCGAGGCCCGAGGGCACAAGGCCATCATCGGTCGACTTGGACTCTCACAGCATCAAGGACGGGCCATTCGGCGGGAGGGGGCAGCTCGCCCGACTCGGAGTCCGGTCCCGGCGGACCCCGGGCCCCAGGCTCCGGCATCGGATGAGGACCCGACCTTGATGGTGCGCCGGACGCTTCGATCGGGCCAGACGGTGCGTTACTCGGGAAACGTGGTGATCATGGGGGATGTCAACCCCGGAGCCACGGTCGAAGCCGAAGGAGACGTCGTTGTCCTGGGGAGCCTGCGCGGGCAGGCCCACGCGGGGACGGCAGGCCGCGAGGGCTCGGTGGTCGTCGCGCTGGCCATGCTGGCAACGCAGTTGCGCATCGGCGAACTCATCTGGGTGGGCGAGGCCGAAGGTCGCAAGAAGCGGGAGGCCACTCCGATGAAGGCCTCGGTGCTCCAGGGGCAGATCCGGGTCGAGCCGTTCTCGGCGTGAACCCTCCCGGTCGGAGGACCGGGATTCCCAGCGAAAGGTCGTGATATCGTGGGCAAGGTCGTGGTGATTACTTCGGGAAAGGGTGGGGTCGGGAAGACCACCTGCACCGCCAACCTGGGGGCAGGTCTGGCTTTGGGTGGTCACTCGGTGCTTCTGGTCGACGGCGACATCGGGTTGCGGAACCTCGACCTGGTCATGGGTCTGGAGAACCGGATCGTTTTCGACCTGGTCGATGTCGTCGAGAGGAAGTGCCGCACCTTCCGCCAGGCCCTGATCAAGGACAAGCGCTTCGAGAACCTGCATCTGCTGCCGGCGGCCCAGAGCCGCGACAAGGATGCCGTCAGCCCCGAGCAGATGCAGGCCCTTTGTGCGGAACTCAAGCAGGCCTTTGATTTCGTCCTGATCGACAGTCCCGCGGGGATCGAGCATGGGTTCCGCAACGCCGTGGCCGGCGCCGACGAGGCCATCGTGGTGACCAACCCGGAGGTCTCCGCCATCCGAGACGCAGACCGCATCGTCGGATTGCTGGAGGCGCAGGAGAAATCCAACCCGCGCCTGGTGATCAATCGCTACAAGCAGGACATGGCTCGTCGCGGGCAGATGCTGTCCATTCAGGATGTCAAGGAGATCCTGGGGATCGAGCTGCTGGGGATCGTCCCGGAGGACGAAGGGATCCTGAGCGCCTCCAACAAGGGGCAGCCCGCCGTCATGGACCGGGCTTCGCGGGCCGGCGAGGCCTATCGCCAGATCGTTGCGCGTCTGGTGGACCCCAGTTCCCCACCCGCCGGGATGCCCGTTTCGGACAGTTGGATGGATCGGCTGCGCCGGGTCTTCACCGTCAGCGTCGGCAGTTCCGGGGCCCACTAAGGAGTCGGCAGATGTTTGATTTCTTTTCGTTCTTCAATCGCATCTTCGGAGGCTCTCGGGAGGATACCCGCAGCGCCGCTCGAGACCGCCTGCGCCTGGTCCTGGTCAGCGACCGGGCCACCGTGGCGCCTCATCTGATGGAATCGCTTCGCAACGAGTTGATCGAGGTGATCTCCCGCTACATGGAGATCGACACCCGCTCGATGCAGATGGGGTTGGAGCGCCACGAGGGGGCCATGGCCCTGGCCGCCAACATTCCGGTTCGCAGCGTGCATCGCTCGTCGGCCGAGATGGCGGCGGTTTCCCTGGCACCGCCCCCAGCCGCGCCCCGCCAGGCCCAGCCCGAGGCTTCCGAAACGGCCGACGCGGTCTCGGCTCGTCCTGAAGCGGCGACGGCGCGCCTTGAGAGTCCCCGCCTGGCGGCCCGGCGTCGCACCCGCAGGCACAAGCGTCGCCCTTGAGCTCAAGGTGCCCTTGGCGCCCGAGCGCCGGTCCCGTTCAGGGGCCGGCGCTCACCTCATGCGGGCACGGTGAAGTGTCGGCCCAGTTGCGGTCCGCGCTGGTGCTGGTAGTGTGATCCCAGGTCGGCTCCGTAGATTCGTTCTGGCGTCTTGATCAGGTGTTCGAAGACCATCTTGCAGATCGGTTGGCCATGCCGGAAGACCACGTCCTCGTGGGTGTCCAGCTCCAGGACGGCCGGGGTGCCCTGGACTTCGCCGTTGCGACCATAGCCGAAGCCGGGGTCGAAGAAGCCGGCATAGTGGGACCGGTATTCGCCCGAGTGGATGTCATAGGCGACCATCTCGACGGCGAAGAGCGGCGGGACCCGCAGGAACTCGCGCGTGCACAGGATGTAGAAGCCGTTCTTGCGGAGCAGCACCTCGCCGTCACGCGCGCGCACCTCCCGAAAGTACAGCGAGCCGTCCTGCGACTCTGGGGAGGTCAGGTCCACAGGCTGTTCGCAGGGGATGGCCTCGAACCCCACCACCTCCGCGAGCAGATCGACGGTCAGCAGAAGCCCTGAATCCAGGACCGGCTCGTCCCGATGCCCCTGGGCATCATAGACCAGACCGATCTGTTGGTGGGCCATCTCCAACTCCAGGTCCGCCAGACGGTTCTCGCCGCGCAGGAACCGAGCCTGGTTGAGGGTGTTGCCGGCCTGGACGCGCAGGGGCCAGGAGCGGGGGGTTACCATCACGTAGGCCCGGCCGCGGTAGCCGGCCGGGATCTTGTCGAACCGGGGCAGCCCGTCGACCAGCGTGCGGGCCCAGACGTTCATCCGTCCGGTGGAGCTCTTGTTGTTGGTGTAGGCGTGGACTCCCGGAGGCAGGTTGAGTTCCTCCGCCACCTCAATCACGTAGGTCTGGTCCAGCTCCAGCACCCGGGGGCGGGACAGGTCCACCTCCTCCACCCCGTATCGCTCCAGGGCACGGCCGATCGGCTCGTCGCGCAGGGGCAGGAAGGCCGCCTGGACCCTCCAGCCTCGCCGTCCCAGGCGCAGGTCCAGGCTGGCAGGTTGGATGTTGGCGGTCGGGACCGGGTCGACGGCCCGGATGTTTCCTCCCGCGATGAACTGTTCGATGATCTGGCTGGGGATCGCGCCGGCCTGCCGCATGGTGCTCGTCCTTTCCTGCCGCCGAGGGGCGGCCGGGGGTGCAGGGCCGGTTCGCGCCTCGTCGGGCTTTCCCTGGAGGCAGGACTGGCTGGCATCGAGGCGTAACCCTGCGATTCCGGAGGACTTCTTTGAACCCCTGGTGGCGNNCTGTTGATGATCTTCAGCGCGACCGGCCAGGCCGGCCCGGGCTCGGAGGTGTCGCGTCAGGCCCTGATGCTGACGGTCGGCGCGGGCGTGATGGTCCTTGCCACCATGATCGACTACCGGGCGTGGTGGCGCGCGGCGCCTTGGTTGTATGCCATGCTGTTGGGTCTTCTGGTGGCCGTGCTTCTGGTGGGAACCGCGGCCAAGGGGGCTCAACGCTGGATCGACCTGGGCCCTTTGGGCGCCTTCCAGCCCTCCGAGCCGGCCAAGCTCCTGCTGATCCTGGTCCTGGCCCGGGTGCTTGCGGGAGAGGAGGAGGACGACGAAGAGCCGCCGGGCGCGCGCTTCTTCAAGGGCATGGTCCTGATCGGGCTGCCGATGCTGCTGATCATGCTGCAGCCCGACCTGGGAACCGCCATCGCCACGGCCAGCGTGGGCATGGCCATGATGTACGTGGCCGGCATTCCGCGGGCCTGGTTGCTGGGCGTGGTGGCCATGGCCCTGTCGGTCTTCCCGTTCGTGCTGCATGATTATCAGCGGGAACGCCTGATGGTCTTCCTCAATCCCGAGGCGGACCCCACCGGGTCCGGCTGGAACATCCTGCAGTCCCGCATCGCCATTGGCTCGGGCGGAGTGTGGGGGAAGGGGCTCTTCCAGGGAACCCAGAATCAGCTTGATTTCGTCCCCGAGCACCACACCGACTTCATCTTCACGGTCCTTGCCGAGGAGATGGGCCTGGTCGGCAGCGTCGTGTTGCTGATGCTTCTGGCGGGGCTGGTCTATTCCGCGTTCCGGACCGCACAGGCAACCCGGAGCCGTTATGGAAGCTATCTGGCCGCCGGGATCGGGACCTTGTTTGCGGTCCACATCCTGGTCAATCTCGGGATGACGGTGGGGTTGTGCCCGGTGGTGGGGATCCCCCTGCCCTTCCTCAGCTACGGGGGAAGCGCAGCGATCACCACCCTGGCCGGGCTGGGAATCCTCAACAGTCTCTGGCTGCGGCGCCCTCGCGCGCCGGATTGAAATCTGGAGGTCTTGGTATGACGATCCGAACCGCAATTCGCGCTCCCCGGGGGAGGACCCTCACCTGCAAAGGCTGGCAGCAGGAAGCCGCCTTGCGCATGCTCATGAACAACCTGGACCCCGAGGTGGCCGAGAAACCCGACGAGCTGGTGGTCTATGGCGGAACCGGCAGGGCGGCGCGAAACTGGGAGTGCTATGACGCCCTGGTGCGCAGCCTGCGCCGTCTGGAGGGTGACGAGACCCTGCTGGTGCAGTCGGGAAAGCCCGTCGGAGTCTTCAAGACGCATCCTCGGGCCCCCCGGGTGTTGATCGCCAATTCCAACCTGGTTCCGGCCTGGGCGACCTGGGAGAAGTTTCGGGACCTCGAGGCCGCGGGACTGACCATGTACGGGCAGATGACCGCGGGCTCCTGGATCTACATCGGAACCCAGGGCATCCTCCAGGGCACGTATGAGACCCTGGCCGAACTGGCGCGTCAACACTTCTCGGGCACCCTGGAAGGGCGCCTGGTGCTGACGGCCGGATTGGGTGGCATGGGTGGCGCCCAGCCTTTGGCGGTCACGATGAACGGCGGGGTGGCCCTGGTGGTTGAGGTCGACCCGGAGCGGGCTCGCCGCCGGGTGGAGGGGGCCTACTGCGATCGCGCCACGTCGAATTTGCAGGAGGCGCTGGACTGGGTCCGGGAAGCCCTGGACCACCGGCGGCCCTTGTCGGTGGGGCTGGTGGCCAACGCGGCCGAGGTCTTCCCGGAGCTCTTCAAGCGGGGGATCCGTCCGGACGTGGTCACCGACCAGACCAGCGCCCACGACATGCTGGGGGGATACGTCCCCCACGGGATGCCCCATGCCCAGGCCCTGGACCTGCGCCAGCGGGACCCCGAGGACTACCAGAGGCGGGCCTTCCAGTCGGTGGCCCTCCACGTGCAGGCCATGCTGGACTTCCAGAAGGCTGGATCGGTCGTCTTCGACTACGGCAACAACATCCGCGCCCAGGCGGAGCGGGCCGGAATCGAGGGGGCCTTTGCCTTCCCGGGTTTCGTTCCTGCTTTCATCCGCCCCCTCTTCTGCGAGGGCAAGGGCCCCTTCCGGTGGGTGGTGCTGAGCGGCGACATCAAGGATCTGGAGCGGACCGATCGGGCGGTCCTGGAGACCTTCCCCGACGACGAGCCTCTGGCCCGCTGGATCCGCCACGCGGGCGAGAAGGTCAAGCACCAGGGCCTGCCCTCTCGAATCTGCTGGTTGGGGTATGGAGAACGGGCCCGGATGGGGCAGGTTTTCAACGACCTGGTGGCCCGTGGAGAGGTCTCGGCGCCGATCGTGATCGGTCGCGATCACCTGGATGCGGGATCGGTGGCTTCGCCGAACCGCGAGACGGAATCCATGCGGGACGGTTCCGACGCGATCGGCGACTGGCCCATCCTCAACGCCCTGATCAATACAGCGGCGGGGGCGACCTGGGTTTCGTTCCATCACGGGGGAGGCGTGGGGATCGGCTACTCGCTGCACGCCGGGATGGTCGTGGTGGCGGACGGAACGCCCGAAGCGGCCGAGCGCCTGGACTGCGTGCTGACCACGGATCCCGGGATGGGCGTCCTGCGGCACGCGGACGCCGGGTATGAGCGGGCCGTNNCATCCAGAGGCCGAGGGGCCGTCCCGGTCTGCCCTGGGACGGCCCCTCGACGGGGCTCCAGTCCTGGTTCCTGGCGCCTGCTAGAGCATCGGGTCGTGCAGCAGGGCCAGCATCCTGCGGGCCATCTGGTCCTCGGGGTCCAGTTGCAGGCATCTCTGGAAGCCGATGCGGGCCTCTTCGAACTCCCCCAGCTTGTAGCACATCAGGGCGTGGTTGTAGGCCGCCTCCTTGTGCTTGGGATCGAATTTGAGCGTGAGCTTGAACTCGCCCTTGGCCTGGTCGTAGAAGGTCTCGCTGTCGGCCATGGAGAGCCCCAGGGTGAAGTGGACGTCCGCCTGTTTGGGATCCAGGACGCTGCCGCCCTCGCTGGTGGGAGTCTTCTTCAAGAACGGGGAGAGCAGCCGTTCCAGGAGTGAGGGCTCCTTGGAGTACTTCGGCTTCTTGGTGAAGGCAGACTTGTCAGCCTTGGCGCGCACCGAGGACTTGGCGAAGCGCTTGGCCTGGAACTGGGGCTGCTTGTCGTAGGCTTTGCGCTTCGAGCTGTCGTTGAGGACGTTGTAGGCCTCGACGAGCTCCTTCATCTTTTCGTCGGAGACCGTCTTCATGTCCGGATTCAGGTCCGGATGGTACTTTTTCGACAGCATCCGGTAGGCCTTCTTGATTTCGTCGGGCAGCGCCGTGGGGGGCACTCCCAGAATCATGTAGTAGTCGCGCTTGGCCAACGCCGTGTCTCCCTTGGCTGGAATCTTCCAGTTCTATCCGATCAGGTCCCGCAGTCGTTCGGCAGCCTCTTGGTGCCGGGGATCGAGTTCCAGGACCCGCTGGTAGTGTTCCCGGGCCCGGTCACGATTTTCCAGGACTTCGTACAACTGGGCCAGGTTGAAGTGCGCCCCGGGGGTTTCTGGATCCAGGGTTGCCCGGCGGGCGAACGCCTCCAGGGCTTCTGCATTCCGGTTCAACTGGGCCAGGCAGATCCCCATGTTGTTCAGGGCTCGGGTGTCATCCGGGAAGCGCTCCAGGACGAGCCGATACTGGTCAATGGCCTGGGCCCAGTCTTCCTGGTTCATGAAGGTGTTGCCCAGGTTGTAGCGGGCTTTGGAGTAGTGGGGGTTGATCTCCAGGGCGCGGCGATACGCGCGACGGGCTGCGTCGTGGTCTCCCAGCCCTTCGTGGGCCACGCCGGAGTTGTTCTCGACGTCCGCATACCGGTAGGTCACCCGGATATCCAGAACCTTCTGGAACTCCTGGATGGCGTCGTCGAACCTTCCCAGATCGAAGAAGAGCTCTGCCAGCTTGCGGTGGGCCTGGACGTAGTCCGGGTTGATGGCCAGGGCCTGCTGGTAGCAGGACAGCGCCTCTTCCGGGTCGCCCAGGCCTTCAAAGACCAGACCCAGCTTGAAGTGCACGTCGGGCCAGCGGGGATGCCGTTCGAGGACTCCAGCGTAGTCTTTGGAGGCCTGGTGAAGGATCGCGTCCAGGTCGAAGGGCAGTTCCTCGGGGGGAAGCGGAGCGACTTCGCCGGCCTGCTTTTCGGTCTGTTCAGCCTTCTCGGGAAGGCCCATGTCTCGGAAGACACTGGCCAGGTTCTCCCAGGCCAGCATGTTGTGGGGCTCGGCTTCCAGCAGCTCCTGGAGGAGCTGGGCGGCTTGCTGGAGGTCTCCGGAACTGGCCAGGCTGACAGCCAGGTTCTGCAAAGCCCTTCCTTCCTGCGGGTTCCGGGTCAGGACACGGCGGTACTCGGCCTGGGCCTCTGCGAATCGACTCGTGGAGTCCAGGACGTTGGCCAGGTTGTAGCGGGCCCGCTCGAAGTCGGGGTTGATCTCCAGGGCTTGCCGATAGCAGGATTCGGCCTTCCGCAGGTCTCCCTTCTGCTCGTGGGCGACCCCCAGGTTGTTGTGGACGTCGGCATATCGCCGCTCGATCTGCGTCTGCAGCAGCTTCTCAAAGTGCGCCAGGGCCTCGTCAAATCGACCCTGGTCCATCAGGACCTCGCCCAACTTGCGGCGAGCGTCGGCGTAGTTCCGATTCAGACCCAGGGCGCGCCCGTAGGCCTCTTCGGCCCCCAACAGGTCCCCCTGGGCCTCCCGGGCTCCACCCAGCCGGAAGTGGACATCGGCCCACAGCGGGTACTGGGCCAGGATGGTGGAATACAGGCACACCGCATCCTCAATCCGCTCCTGGACTTCGAAGATGAAGGAGAGGTCCAGGAGGCGGTTGGCCTCCTGGGGGGTGAGTCGGCGCCCCTCAAAGGACATCGCGCGCCCCCCGGGCGCCGGCCCGTCTCCCCCGCAGCGGCTCTCGTTTTCGTGCATCCAGATCCTCCCGGAGGGCGCTGTGCGCCAGGTCCGACTGCCCCTGAAACTTGACGTCAGATCGGCGCGGAGGCTCGAGCCTCTCGGGCCGGTTGGGGAAAGGGATTCTTGGGAGCTCGTCCGAGTCTGCCCCCAAAAAGCCTCCCCCGCGTTCGGCGCCGAACGGGGAAGACCTCCCCCCTCCATCTCGACAGGGGATTCTTCCCGCTCGTGGGGAAATGCCCGGCATGCTTGGATTCTTGGGAAGACGCGAGCGCTGGCCCTATCGGGAGCCCAATGGCCGGGTCGTGTTGAGGCCTCTGCAGGCCAGGGACGTGCTCCAGGTCCGTGCCTGGCTGCAGGACCTGGAGCTGGTGCGGCACGCCTTCGGCCTCAACCTTGAACCCGCCGGCCTGGAGC
Organism: bacterium UBP9_UBA1432; assembly: GCA_002329445.1. Taxonomy (GTDB): domain Bacteria; phylum Vulcanimicrobiota; class Xenobia; order Xenobiales; family Xenobiaceae; genus Xenobium; species Xenobium purgamenti. The sequence continues at coordinate 499 of DCTU01000091.1, read as the reverse complement.
GGATCGCGGAGGAGTATTGCCGCGAGATCGCGGCCGGCAGGCGCAACGTCCTGGCTCTGGAGGCAGAGGATGGCAGGCTGATGGGCTTCCTGCGTTTCAGTCTGCGTCCGGGTCCCCAGGGGCTGGTGGCGCGGGTGGGGATCCTGCTGGGATTGGCCCGGGACCGCGGGCGGGGATTGGGGACCGAGGCCATGCGCCTGCTGCTGAGCTATCTCTTCGAGGTCCGCCGGGTGGCATCCGTCGAGCTGGATACGGCGGACTTCAACCGGGCGGCTCAGCGCTGCTTCGAGAAGGTCGGCTTCCAGAGGCGGGTCGGGTTGACGCTGTTGGGCTCGATGCCTTCGCAGGGAGCCGCTGCCAACAAGATCTGGATGGAGTTCCCCCGAGAGCGCTGGGAAGGCCTCAGTCAGGGCCGCTAGTCCCAGGAACCCTGCAGGGTCGGCACGGAGGGCGAAGGCTGCGGCCTGGGGGAGGTCGCGGAGGCGCCCTGGCGGAGGAT
>DCTU01000347.1:195-2744 GCA_002329445.1 bacterium UBP9_UBA1432 | reverse complement strand
CCTACGCCGTGCAGGCCATGCGCAACTGCGGGCTGACCCCTCGGCGCTCGTGCATCCGCGGGGGCACCGACGGCTCCAGCCTGACCGAGATGGGACTGCCCACGCCCAACCTGTCCAGCGGGCAGCACAGCTTCCACTCTCCCTTCGAATGGACCACCGTCGAAGAGATGGACCAGACCGTCGAGGTCCTGCTGGCCCTGGCCGCCACCTGGGCCGAGGGTCCAGACCCGGGCGGCATCGAACCCGCGCCGCTCGTCACCGAATAGATCCAGAACAACGCCGAGGCATTTGCGATCTTCAGCAAGCCATGCTAGACTGCTGGCGTCCCTGAAGTCGGCTGATCGTTCTTTCCGCTCCCTGGGGTTCCCAGACCGGAACCAGTCAGGCATGCCTCCGGCGCTTGGGACCGCGGTGCCCATGCGACCCGCCAAATCTTCCTCAAGGAGCCAGACTGAATGCTTCAAGACCGCCTCATGCCCCCCTGCCGTGACTGCAAGAAGGAATGGACCTTCACCGTTCTGGAACAGGCCCTCCAGATCGAGCGCAACCAGGAGAACGATCCCAGCCGCTGCCCCGAGTGCCGTGACAAGCGCAAGGCCCGCCGCGACCGCGGAGAGGTCCAGGGCCGCAACGGCCGCCACGACCAGACCTTCTACCAGGCCACCTGCGCAGGCTGCGGCGGTCCGGCCAAGCTGCCCTTCAAGCCCCGCAACGACCGCCCGGTCTACTGCCAGGACTGCCACAGGCGCAACCGCATGGCCGGCTAGGAACCTCCCCTCGGCCTGAACGCAACCCCCCACCTCGAACCCGAGGCGGGGGGTCTGCTTTTGCCCCCGAGGAGGTTCTGACGTTGCTCTAACGGGCCTTCACTATACTGAGCATGTTCAATCCCATCGTTGAATCCGGAGTCTTCATGACCGTCGAAACCCACGAATTCCAAGCCGAAGCCCGCCAGTTGCTGGACCTGGTCGTCCACTCGATCTATTCCAACAAGGACATCTTCCTCCGAGAGCTCCTCTCGAACTCGTCCGACGCCCTGGACAAGCTGCGCCTGGAGGGCCTGGTCCATCCCGAACTGGGCGCCGACCTCTCCGATCTGCACATCCGCCTGGAGGCGGACCCCGAGCAGCGCACGCTGAAGGTGATCGACAACGGCGTCGGCATGACCCGCGAGGAGGTCCGCAACCTGATCGGCACCATCGCCCGCTCGGGCACCGCCGAGTTCCTGCGCAAGCTACGCGAGAGCCGGGACCAGGGGGCCTCGGCCGAGATGATCGGTCAGTTCGGAGTCGGCTTCTACTCGGTGTTCATGGTGGCCGACCGGGTGACCCTGGAGACCCGTCGGCCCGGCCAGGCCTCGGGAACCCGCTGGGAATCGTCCGGAGAGGGCACCTACACCCTCGAAGACGTCGAGGGTCCGGCCCAGGGAACCGTGGTCACCTTGCACCTGAAACCCGCCGACTCGGAGGACGGCCTGGCCGACTACACCTCGGAGTGGGTCCTGCGCGGCCTGGTCAAGCGCTATTCGGACTTCCTGGCCCATCCCATCCGGATGCAGGTCCGCCAGGGCGAGGCCACCGAGGACGCCACCCTGAACTCCATGAAGGCCTTGTGGGCCCGTCCGACCGATGAGGTCAAGCCCGAGGAGTACCACGAGTTCTACCGGCACGTCGCCCACGACTGGACGGACCCCCTGGAGACGATCCCGATGAAGGGCGAGGGCACCTTCGAGTTCCAGGCCCTGCTCTTCATCCCGTCCAAGGCCCCTCTGGACCTCTTCGTCCCGGATGCTCGCCGGGGCGTGCAGCTCTACGTCAAGAGGGTCTTCATCATGGACCGCTGCGAGGAGCTTCTTCCCGATCACCTGCGCTTCATGCGCGGGGTGGTGGACGCCCAGGACCTCTCGTTGAACGTCTCGCGCGAGATCCTGCAGCAGGATCGCCAGATCCGGGCCATCCGCAAGGGCCTGACCCGCAAGGTCACCGCCACCCTCAAAGAGATGAAGGAGAACCGGCCCGAGGCCTACCGCACCTTCTGGAACGAGTTCGGACGGGTCCTCAAGGAGGGCCTCTTCCGCGAACCCGACCAGCAGGGCACCCTGCTGGAGCTTTGCCTGCTCCCTTCGACCGAGTCCTCCGAACCGACCACGCTGGCCGACTACGTCTCGAGGATGAAGCCCGAGCAGGAGGCCATCTACTACCTGACCGGCGAGAACCGCTCGGTCCTGGAGAACTCTCCCCACCTGGAGGCCTTCCGCCAGAAGGGCTACGAGGTGCTGCTCCTGCAGGACGCCGTGGACGCCGTCTGGGTCGAGCAGGTGGCCGACTTCCAGGGCAAGCCCTTCCGCTCGGCCTCCCGAGGCTCGCTGGAGTTGGGCAGCGAAGACGAGAAGAAGGAAGCCGAGTCCCGGCTGGAGGAGCAGCGCAAGGAGCTGGCCAGCCTGCTGGCCTGGCTCGGCACCCGCCTCTCCGAGCAGGTCAAGCAGGTCCAGCTCTCGTCCCGACTGACCACCTCTCCGGCCTGCCTGGTCTCGGATGCCCATGACCCCT
>DCTU01000347.1:0-122 GCA_002329445.1 bacterium UBP9_UBA1432 | reverse complement strand
GGATCCTGGAGATCAACCCCACCCACCCGGTGGTCCAGCGCCTGCACGCGCTGTACTCCGAGAAGGGCGACGAGCCCTTCCTGGGCCAGGCGGCCGAGATGCTGCACGCCCAGGCCCTGCTG
>DCTU01000392.1:4297-8799 GCA_002329445.1 bacterium UBP9_UBA1432 | reverse complement strand
GTCGTATGGGCCAGGATCTCATCGGAGGCCATGGCCACGTAGTACCCACCCGAAGCCGCCACGTCGCCGAAGAGGGCCACGATGGGAATTCCCGTCTCCTTGCGGAACCGGGACAGCTCGTGGTGGATCTGGTCGGAGGCGGTGACGCCGCCTCCCGGACTGTCGATGTCCAGGACGACGGCCTTGACCGACTTGTCCTGGCGGACGGCGTGGAGCATCGAGCGGATCCGGCTGACCGAGCGCAGGGCCCCGGGGCCGTCGCCTTCCTCCATGATCACGCCCTGGATCGGCAGGACCACCACCTTCTCGCGGGCGGAGCGCTCGCCGTCGACCAGCGTCTCGTCGAAGCGGGCCCGAATCCCGGGGTCCAGGTTGTTTCCCAGTGCCGCCAGTCCCAGCAGCATGTTGAGCAGCACGCTGCCGGTGAGGGCCAGGGCCAGGAAGATCGCCAGCCAGAAGGACCAGGGGCGACGGGGAGCCGGGGAGGATACGGAGGCGGGTTGCATCCCGCCCCATTATGCGGCGGCAGGGCATGTCCTGCCGCCGCCTCGTCAGGCCCGTCAGCCCCGGATCAGCGCGGTGAGGAAGAAGAGCAGATTGGCCGGGCGTTCGGCCAGGCGGCGCATGAAGTAGGGGTACCAGTCCGACCCGAAAGGCAGGTAGACCCTCATCCGGAAGCCCTCCCGGTGCAGCCGCAACTGACGCTCCTTGCGGATCCCGCACAGCATCTGGAACTCATAGGCTTCGGGCGGGATGCCGTGGCGGCGGGCACACTCCAGGGTCGCCTGGATCATGGCCTCGTCGTGGGTGGCCAGGGACGGGTTGTTGCCGGCCAGCATGAGGTCTTCCATCAGGGTGACGAAGCTGGCGTCCACCTCGGACCTCTTCTGGAAGGCCACGGCCGGCGGCTCGGAGTAGGCGCCCTTGCACAGACGGACGGGGATCTTCTTGCGGTTCATGCGGGCCACATCCTCGCGGCTGCGGCGCAGGTAGGCCTGGATCACGATGCCGACGTTGGAGTGGCGCTCGGCGGCAGCCTCGACCAGGCGGCAGGTCAGGTCGGTATACTGGCTCCCCTCCATGTCCACCCGGACGAAGGTCTTGCTGCGGGCCGCCTCGGCGAGGATCCGCTCAAGGTTTGCCAGGCACAGCTCCTCGCCCAGGTCCATGCCGATCTGGGTCAGCTTCAACGAGACGTACCAGTTCTCGCCCCGTTCATGAAGCTTGTGCAGGACCTGGAGATAGGCCTCGGTGGCCTGGTGGGCCTCGTCCGGGGTGTGGACGTTCTCGCCCAGGAAGTCCAGGGCGATGTCCATGCCTTCGCCCATCAGGCGGTCCATGGCCCGGCTGGCGTCCTCCCAGGTCTCCCCGGCGACGAAGCGCCGAGCCACGCGGCGGGCGATGAAGTTGCGCGTCACCAGGCGCTTCATGAAGGCGTTGCGGGACAAGGCGATGAGGAAGTTGCGCAAGAACATGGCGGGGCATTCTGGGGCGAACGATCCGTTCCTTCTACCCGGGAGAGGCCCTTTTCAACCTCGGTTTCCGGCCCCTCGGCCGGGCCGACTCTCAGTCGTCCCGCGACCTTCCCAGCAGGACCACGGTGTGCGCGACCAGGGCCGCCAGTCCCAGGTCGCGCACCAGGCGGATCCCGGCCAGCCCCTCTTCATGGCCCGAACGCCAGTAGTCCAGGCCGAAGGCCTCGGCGATGTTGGCCAGCTCCACCAGGCTGGCCACGCCCGCGAAAGGATAGCCCGTCCCCAGGGTGGCGAAGGGGAGGAGCCAGAAGAGATACTGCGGGCTGAAGACGTTCTTGGTGAAGATGAACAGCCCGACCAGCAGCAGGCTGGCCCGGGCCAGCCAGAGGGGCGAGTCCAGAGGTGCCTGGGGCATCTTCCGCCACGCGAAGGCCACCATCCCCAGGGCCAGCGACGCCATCGTCAACAGGGCCGGGCCCTTCCCCAGGAGAGTGGTCAGGGTGTAGAGGAACCGCCCCGTCTGGTCCGCCTGGTCGAAGCCCATCTGCCAGTGATAGGGGAACCACCAGGCCTGGGGATTCAACCACAGGAACGGCAGGTTCAGGGCCGCCAGGGCTCCCAGGAACCAGCAGGTCGCCTCCAGTCGGTGTCCGCGGGGCACTCCCAGCAGGTAGAGCGGCATCAGGACCGCCGGGTAGATCTTGACCCCGGTTCCGATCCCCAACAGCAGGAAGCTCCCCACCGCATCGCGGCGCAGCAGGGCCAGAAGCGAGGCCGTGCAGCACAAGACCGGCAGGGCGTCGTAGTTGAAGAGGGTGAAGAAGACGAAGGAGGGCGTCCACACGAAGGCCCAGAGCAATCGCCCTCGCCGGAGGTGGAAGAACTCTGCGTCCAGGCGGTGCATGCACCACGAGATGCCGACGCCCGCCAGTCCCAGCGCCACCGAGTTCACGGCCAGCCAGTCCTCGTACCGATACAGCAGACCGCCGTGGGGATGGGGCTCGGTCGGGGAGAAGAGGTGCTGACACACCACCGACAGGGCCTTGACGAAGGCGAACATGCCGGCGGGGTATTCCATCTCGAAGAACCCGCGGTGCACCAGGAACCACGAGTAGTTGACGTGCATGTACCAGATGTCGGAGGGATAGGATCCGAAGAGCCCGTGCAGCGGTTGCCAGAAGGCGCGCAACAGGTAGGAAGCCAGGATGGCGGCCAGGGTGGCCGGCAGGAGGTTCCGCCAGAACGGCCCGTCGTCGATCGGCCTGGCGGTCCCGTGGGAAGACATCTCAGGCACCGGGCCGGGGCAGGAGCGGCAGGGGCTCGAGGATGGCGCGCTCCTGCTCGGGAATCCGATGCAAGGGGAGCCGGACCCGGAAGAGGCTTCCCCGGTCCACCTCGCTGTTCAGCTCGATGCGGCCGCCGTGCAGGTCCACCAGTTGTCGGGTGATGGTCAGGCCCAGGCCGCTGCCCTCCGCTTTTCGGCTGGAACTGGCCACCCGCCGGAACAGATCGAAGATGGCCTCCTGGTGCTCGGGCTTGATTCCGACCCCGTTGTCCCAGACCTCGAGGACGGCTTCCTGGTCTTCCTGCCTCCAGCGCACCTCGACCCGGCCACCCGGACGGTTGTATTTGATCGCGTTGGAGACCAGGTTGGACAGGACCTGACGCAGTCGGACCGGGTCGGCCTCCAGGAACAGGGACGGCTCGTGCTCCGGCCAGGTGAGATGGACCTCTTCCTCGCGGGCGAACTCGGCGTGCTGGTCCAGGACCGACAAGGCCAGCTTCTTGAGGTCCAGCCGCGTCGGGTGCAGGCGGATGGCGCGCATGCCCAGGCGGGCGAGGTCGTGCAGATCCGTGATCAGGGTCTTCATCCCGCTGCTGGCGCTGGCCAGGTTGCCGACCAGCTCCGCCAGCACCGGGTCGTCCCCGGCCCGCACGGCCAGGATCCCGATATAGGCCAGCACCCCCTGCAGCGCGTTGCGCAGGTCGTGGGTGGCCACGGCCAGGAATTCGTCCTGGATGCGGTTGACCTCGCGCAGCTCTTCGACCAGGCGCTGCTCGCGCTCGACGCGGCGCGCGCTCTGGATGGCCGCCGAGATGTGGCCGGCGATGAGTTCGATCAGCTCCAGGTCGGAATCCAGGTAGGCATGCGGGCGGTGACACCAGAAGTTCAGCACCCCCAGGCACTCGTCGCGGAAGAGCAGTGGGGCCGAGACCAGCGAGCGCATGCGTCCGGAGAAGCGCTCGGGCGAGTCGTGGAAGCGCGCCTCTCGATCCAGGTCGTCGATCCTCAGGCTCCGACGTTGCAGGGTCACCCACCCGCTCAGGGTCCCCTCCAGGGGGAGCTCCTCCAGGGGAGGGTGCCCTTCCTCCTGGATCGAGTACAGGGAGTGCACCACCAGGAGCGGCGAGTCCTTGGCGGGGAGCAGCAGAAGAGCCGACTGGTCGATCGGCAGGGCGGCCACGGTGTGGCGCGTGATCTCCTGCAGGATCGTGGCCAGTTCAAGGGAGCGGGAGGACTCCCTGGCCACCCGCAACAGGACGTCGAGCTGATTGCCGGACCTCGAGGAGGCTCGTCGGGCCGAGCCTCCGGTCCAGCGCTCGATCAGGAATCCGGCCAGGTCCCCTTCCGAAAGGGTGCCGATCAGCCGCCCGCCCTCGACCACGCACAGCACCGCGACGCCGGCGGCCCGCATCCGGCGCAGGGCCTCGACCTCGGTCAGGTCGGCAGGGACGCAGACCGCGTCGGAGAGGAAGTCGGCGACGGGAAGGCGGGCCATCGCCTGCGGGTCGGCGGAGGCGTCCTCGGCCATCGTCCGGTGCAACAGGTCCGTGCAGCGCACCAGTCCCAGGACGCTTCCGCCCAGGGTGACCGGCAGGACGTCCACCCGGTGGCGGCGCATCCGTTGCAGGACCTCCCGGAGGGTCTCCGAGGGGCCCGCGGTGAGGGGGTCCGAGGTCATCCAGCGGCGCAGGGGCATGAGAACGGCCGGAGGTTCCACGAAGACCGCCTGCAGTCCTCCGGAA
>DCTU01000392.1:3754-4254 GCA_002329445.1 bacterium UBP9_UBA1432 | reverse complement strand
GTGACGTAGAGCGCCCCGGTGTCGGTTCCGAAGGCGAAGAGGCCTGGCAGGGAGGTCATGGCGGTGAGGCGTTGACCCTGGAGGGAGGGAAGCCCGTTGGCGGTCACCTGCCAGGTTCGGCCCCCATCCCGCGAGCGGGCCACCAACGAAGCGCCCCCTTCGCGTTGCTGGCTGATTCCCGCCATCAGCTTCTCGGGATCCTCGGGATCCAGTGCCAGGGCCTGCGTGAACAGATAGGGGAGGCCCTGGTGGGCTTCCTGCCAGGTGGCCGCCAGGTCCTCCGAACGGAAGATTCCGCCTCCGGTGGCGGCGTAGACTCGGGCGGGGCGTGCGGTGTGCAGGGCCAGATCGTTCACCTCCCGGCTCAGGCCCTGGTGCCTCTCGGCCCAGGTCAGACCTCCGTCCAGGCTGGCGATCACGCCTCCCATGGCCACGGCTGCCAGCAGGGCGCGCGGGTGCTGGGGGTGCTGGCGGATGGCCTTCACCGTGGCCCGGTAGGG
>DCTU01000392.1:1778-3650 GCA_002329445.1 bacterium UBP9_UBA1432 | reverse complement strand
TCCCGGGTCCGGCTGATCAGCCCCTGGTCGGAGGCCGCCAGGAGGGCGTCCTCCGGGCCCTGGGCCAGAGCCTGGATCCGACGGGTGCTCAGGCCGTAGCTGACCATGGTCCAGGGGGCTCCCGGCGCCTCCCCCGGCTTGAGGACCATTACGCCCCGATCCGTCCCCACGGCAACCCTCATGGAATTCCTCCGCATCCGGTCATCGCGATATCAATCAACGGATCTACGGGGTTTCTTCACCGGCTCCTGCCCCGTGGGGAGGGAAGGACCCCGGGGAGGGGAATCTCTCGTGTGATGGCACGAAGAGCCTTCCTGCTGTTGATGTTCCTCTGGCTCGCCCTGCCGGCGGCGGCCGGGAACGAGGCCAGCTTCCAGGCTGGAACCCGGGCCTTCGAGCAGGGGGACTATCCGGCCGCGGTGCGCCATTTCCAGCAGGCCGTCCAGCAGGAACCCGGGGACGCCCTGAGCCACCTCTGGCTGGGCATGGCCCTGCAGCGAGCCGGCAGGCCGGACCAGGCCCGCGTGTTCCTGGCCGAGGCGCTTCGGCTGGGGGGCGACTCCCAGGTGGCCGAGCATGCCCGCGCAGCCCTGCAGGCTTTGAATCGGGCCCGCCCCGCGACGCAGGAGGCTTCGTCGGCGACCTCCTCGTGGCGTCGCGTCGGCGCCGTCCAGGGCTTGCTGGGCGAGGACTGGTACGTGCGCGGCACGCGACATGGCCGGGTCTGGGCCCGGCACGCGGATCGTGCCTACCTTCGGGAGTTCGTCGAGAGCCTGGACCGCGCCTACGACATCAACGCAAGGTTCATGGGAACCCAGGCGGTCACCCCCATCAACTTCTACTGTTTCTCGCTGGACAGTCCCGCCCATCGCCAGCCCCGCTTCGCCGGGCTGGGGCCGACCCGCTACCTGGGCCTGGCCGTGGGTCGGGACACGTGCCTTCTGAACCTCGGGGACTGGCGCACCTCGCGACATCTCCAGCCCTGGGAGATGACCCGGGTGGCCTGCCACGAGCTGAACCACATGTTCCTGCACGCCCTGAACCTGCGCAGCACCTCCGGCAACCTGACCTGGTTCGCCGAGGCCCTGGCCCACTGGGTCGAGGATCGGGTCCTGCCGGCCTCCCGGCAGCGGAGCCTGGAGACCATGCGGGTGGCTTTGCGCGGCTACACCTCGGTCGACGAGGACTGGCGAGCGATGGTGGCCGAGAGGGACACCGACGAGTACGAGCAGTATCGCACCTACGGCGTCCTGCTGGCCTCCATCACCAGCTTCCTCCAGGCCTCCTACGGCCCGGACGCCGTGCCCCGGATCCTGCGCGCGGCCCGGGAATCGACCCTCGAGGAGGGCTTCCAGGCCGCCCTGGGCCGCGACGTCCCCACGCTGCACCGCGAATGGAAGGCCTTCTACGGGATCCACTAGAGAGCCCGTCTCGGGAGGCCGAGCAGGGCTGACGATCGACCGGTCTCCGTCATGGTTCGCAGGAGATTCCTGGGAAGCGTGCTGGAAAGCGGGGCGCCGGAGAAGCATCTGCCGGCCAGCGCCCCGTGATCCTCGAGGCGCGCGGGGGACGCGGGTCGGGCAGCCCGTCTACTTGGAGAAGGGGCCACTCACCGTGCCTTGGTGGGTGCTGAAGAACTGCTTGCCCACCTGGAAGCGCACGCCGAAGCTGCCGGCGGAGAGCAGGCGGGGCTGGACCTTGGCCGTGCTCCGGGTCCAGAGCGTTCCGCCGTTGTTCCACTGCAGGGCGCGGATGGTGTAGTTGCCCTGCTTGTCCTTCACCACGAAGACTGGCCCCACGCCGCAGGCGAGCTCCTGGACCAGCGTCCAGTCTCTGGGCGCGACGGCGATCCAGCGGGGCCCCCAGCCGCCA
>DCTU01000392.1:1427-1665 GCA_002329445.1 bacterium UBP9_UBA1432 | reverse complement strand
CCGTTCATCAAGTCGCAACAAGGCGGATACGTACCGGCAACCAACCGGACACATCGCGGTGGAGAACCGCGCGGCATGCTCAGGGCGGGAGGTGATCGCCCTGAACCGCATCCGCCACGACCTGGACCTGGCCTGGAAGGAGGCCCTGACCTCGTTCCTGCCCCAGTTCCTGCAACTCTTCCTGCCGCACGTCCACGAAGACATCGACTGGACCCACACCCCAGAGTTCCTGGAGAGC
>DCTU01000392.1:0-1394 GCA_002329445.1 bacterium UBP9_UBA1432 | reverse complement strand
GTGGTGCTGCACTTCGAGGTTCAGTCCCAGAGGGACGACGACATGCCCGTGCGCGTGCGGCTCTACAACGGCCGCCTCTTCGACCGCCACCGCTGCCCGGTCTACAGCCTGGTGATCCTGGGCGACTCCAGTCCGAGCTGGCGGCCCTCCAGATACCAGAGCCGGATCTGGGACTGCTGTGTAACCCTGGACTTCCCGGTCCTGAAGGTGCTGGACTGGAAACCCCGGCGCGCGGAGTTGGAGGCGTCGGGCAACCCCTTCGCGCTGGTCGTGGCCACCCACCTGGCCGCCATGGAGACCCGCCCGGATCAGGACGCCCGGGTCCACAAAGCCCTGCACCTGTGCCGCCTGATGGCCACCCACGGTTTCACGGGCGAGCAGGTCTATGGACTGTTCAAAGTGCTGGAGGCTATGATGGCCATGACGGACGAACTCTACCAGGACTTCGTAGCCGGAGTGGCCCTGTTGGAGGAGGAACTGGACGTGACGTTGATCACCCGCTCAGAGCTCAAGGGAATCAAGAAGGGCCGTGAACAAGGCCGTGAGGAAGGCCGGCGCAGGTCCATCATGGACTTTGCCGAGGCCCGCTTCGGGGCCCCGGCTCTTGAGCTGGAGGCAGCTCTGGAGAGGGTCTCAAGTCCCGACGCATTGAAGCGCCTGACCCGACTGGCGGCCACGGCGGTGAGCCTGGAGGAACTGCTGGAGGCCGTGCGGGCAGAGAGCGCGGGCTGAATCCGCCGTCTGGCGTGAGAACCGAGGGCGCCGAGGCGGGTCTGGATGCAAGGAAGGCGTGCATCGAGGAGCGGAGCGTAGTTGNNGTAGTTGGAAACTACGTGAGCACCACAGAGGTGCGCCTGACGACGCAGACGGGCCCGGATCGACGGCCGAATGCCACGGTAGGCGGCGGATTCAGGCGCGGGCTGAGGGCTGGACGCCCACTCTCTGTGGCCGGCTGTCCCCCACATTCGCTGGCCGTGTCGGCCCCGACCGTGACTGTCCCAATCTTCTGCGCGCCGGCTGACACTGGCGCACCCGTCACGTTTCGCAGGAGAGTCTTGGGAAGCGTGCTGGAAAGCGGGGGTGGGGTGCGGTTTCTACATTCCCGGGTCCCAGGGCAGGTGTGCCAGCAGTGCGCCTGCCCCGGCCCCGGTCTCCCTCTCCACCGATCCCCTCGCCCCGCGTAGGAGATCCCGGCGCCTCGAAGAAGCGCGGGGCCTGGAACCCCGGTCCCGGGGATCTGGCAAGAGTCTTCCAGGCCTGGCCTGAGGGGATCTCGCGGCTGGCGAGGAGGGGTCTCATGAAGTCCGGATACGGGCTCCGGGCCTGGGCCGTGCTGCTCGTGGCGGTCCTGGCCGGGGCCTCCTGTGCGCCCCAGGCGCCCGAGACCGCATCCC
>DCTU01000147.1 GCA_002329445.1 bacterium UBP9_UBA1432 | reverse complement strand
AGGACCCGCGCCGGATCCACCCCTTTCTCGACCAGAAGCCCGCCCAGAAGCATGGCCAGCCAGACGTTGGGACGCGACAGGCGAAGCCCCTCCGGAGTGACCGTCAACAGTTGTCGAATCTGCTCCTGGGAGATCGAGCGACCACAATGGAAGCACTTGAACCCGCGCCCGGAGGCCTCGTCCAGGGCCGCCAGACTGGAGACCCGGCTGATCTTCTGCTCGGTCTTGCGGCAATAGACCTCGAACTCGCGGGACAGCAGGCCCAGGCCGTCAAGCTGCTCGACCTCGGCGCCGACTTCGGGAAGGGGACGTCCTTCGGCTGCCTGCTGCAGGATGATCCCTGGAGAGCTGGCGATCAGTTGCAGGAGCCGGCGTCTCTGCGGAGAGACCAGGACCCGGGCCGCCCAGCGCTCCCTCTCGCCCACCCGCAGAGGGGTGGCCTCCTCCAGCAGGGCCTGGAAGGCCGGGGAGACCAGGGGGTGGCGCTTCCAGGTCCGGCTTCCCAGTGCGTCGGAGAGCAGCTCGCGAAATGCCTCCCAGCGGCTGGCACCGGATTCCGAAGCCCAGGCTCCACCCGCCACGACCGCGTCGCGACCCGGCGAAACCCGATAATAGAGCAGTTCGCCTTCGGGAGTCAGGATCAGGTCGCCTCCGGCCGGTTCCTCGGCCGGATTGAGTTCAAGGGCCCGGGACCACTCACGCCGGGTCCCCGAGACCACCGGCCAGAATTGACCATGGAGAGCCCCCAGGAGAGAAGCCTCGGCCTCCCGGCTCAGTGTTCCCGTGAGTTGCTCGCGGATGAACTGCATCTTGTGCTCCTTGCTCTGCGTGCGGCCGCCCTGGCGGCTCGGACTTGAAAACCCTTCCACGTCCAAGGGGGGTGTTCCTAGCGAATGCGTCCCCCCAGTCTCTCCAAATCCTTCTTGATCCTGCTCTTGAGGGAAGCCGAACGCTTGCGGACCGCAATCTTCCAAGCCGCCTGAAGCTGCTGGATGGAGTCCTCCTTGCGTCCCAGCCGCTCGTAGACCCGAGCCAGGTTATAGCACGCATTGAGATCCGACGGGTTGAGTTCCAGGGCCCGTTCGTAGGCGGCGACGACCTTCTCCCAATCCCCGCGGCGCGAGTAGGCGACTCCCAGGTTGTAGTGGTTGCGGGCATCGGTCGGGTTGAGACGGATGGCTTTGAGGTATTCCTCGATGCCCTCTTCCAGGCGGCTTGAACCCGCATAGGCCAGACCCAGGTGACTGTGCGCCTCGGCCAGGTAGGGATCCAGCGCCACCGCCCGACGCAACACCTCGATGGCCAGGTCATGTTCCTTGCGCTGGTTGTGCACCCATCCCAACGTGGAGAGGTGCCGGGCGTCTTGAGGTTCCAGGAGCACCGCCTCCTCCAGGGCAGCCACCGCCTGGTCCCACTCACCGCGCTGGGCGTGCAGGACGCCCAGCTCCGCCTGAGGGCGCCCCCATTCGGGGGCCAGCTCACGAGCCCGTCGCAACGAGAACTCGGCCTCATCGAGGTTGCCTCGGCGCACTCGGAGCGCTCCCACGCCACAATGGGCCCGGGCGCACGTCTCCTCCATCTCCAGTGCCCGTCGATAGCTGGTCAGTGCCTGATCCCAACGCCCCAGGGCCAGCAGGAGGTCTCCCAGGACCGAGTGGTTCTGGGGCGAGGGTTTCCGCTCCAAGGCCCGCTCCAGGGCCTGCACGGCCAGGACCAGGTCTCCCCGACGTTGGTAGGCCACACCGACCCGACAGAACAGGTCTGCGTCGGTCGGATCGAGATCCAGGCTACGCTGGAACTCCTCGATGGCCAGGTCCAACAGGCCCTGGCGCTCGTACAGCAGGCCCAGCTCCTTGTGTGCTGCAGCGAAGTCGGGATACTCACCCAGCAGGGTTCGCCACTCTTGACGCGCCTGTTCTGTCAGTCCCTGCGCCCCCAGACATCGGGCGTGCAGAAAGCGGCTCGACAGCTCCTCGGGTTCCAGTTGAAGGGCGCTGCGAATCTGCTGCAAGGCCGGCTCGAACCGCCCTTGCTCCAGGTGGAGCCTGGCCAGCTCCTGATGCACCTCGGCGGGTCGAGAATGGCAGGTCAAGGCCCTGAGGAACTCGGACTCCGCCTGGCGCGACTCGCCCATCGCTGCCGCCAACCGCCCCCTGCGGAGGGGAAGATCCTTCCGCGCACATCCGCCCTTCTCGGCCTGTTCCAGAAGTGCCAAAGGCTCCTCCAGATGGCCCAGGGCCTGCAGGGAACAGGCCAGTTCATATTGCAGGTCGGGCACCGTCCGGGGGTCGGATTCCCGGTCCAGCGCCTGGCGCAGGCTCTGGCAGGCTTCGCTGAACAAGCCTTCAGTGCGCAGAGTCCTTCCGAGGTGGGCGTGAGCCGAGCAGCTCTGGGGATCCAGACGGACCGATATCCGGAAGCGTTCGATGGCCTGGGAGAGAAGGCCCACAGACGCCTCGACAAGTCCCATCGTCTCGAGGATCCTCGGGTCCTCAGGCTCCAGCTTCAGGCCGACGGACAGGGCTTCCCGCGCCTCGTCGACCCGACCCGAAGCGAAAAGGGCCTTCCCCATCTCGTGATGCAGATCCGCCCTCTTGGGGGCCAGGCCCAGGGCCTTCTTGAACCAGGTCGCCGCTTCGGCATGCCGGCCCAGGTCGCGCAACACCTCCGCCAGTTCCCGGCGAAACTCCAGATTCCGCCGTTCCAGGTCGTTGGCTCGAAGCAGGAGGTCCCAGGCGTCCTCCAGGTCGCCCAGGGTCCGGGCCGAGCGAGCGCACTCAAAGAGGAAAGAGCCTTTGCGATCCCCCAAACAGACGGCCCGTCCCAAGGCGGCCCGGGCCTCGGTGTGCCTGCCCAGGGCCCGGAAGGTCAACCCCATCCTGAACCAGCCCTCCGCCCAGTGCGGATGCAGATCCAGGGCCCGGCGGTAGCTCCTGAGAGCCAGCTCCGGCTCCCCCAGGCCTTCGTAGACCTGGGCCAGGACGAAGGGCGCTTCGTGATCGGAAGCATCCATCCCGACGGCGGAGCGCAGACATCCGGCGGCCTGATCCAGGCGCCCCAGGGCCATCATCGAGCGCCCCAGCGCCAGGGCCACGAAGGCATTGCCCGGATTGACCGCCAGCGAGCCCTGGAAGGACTCGACCGCCTCCGCATGCTGGCCCTTTCCAGCCTGCGCCCGTCCCAGCCAGAACAGGTACTGGCTCTTGTCATCGGCCAGTTCCAAAGCTCGTCGATAGCAGGTGATGGCCAGCTCCGGCTTGTCCAGCTCGTAGAGGGCGTTCCCCAGAGCCCCATGCAGACGAGGGTCCTGAGGGTCCAGCGCCAGGGCAGCCTGGAAACGCTTGATGGCCAGGTCCAGTCGCCCCAGGCGCACATGGGAGGTTCCCAGCAGGTAGTGGACCTCCGCCAGTTGTGGATCCAACTCGATGGCCCGCTGATACTGGCGATGGGCCGCCTGATGGTGGCCCAGGCGACCGAAGACCTTCCCCAGCTCGGCGTGGGTCCGTGCCTGGTTGGGCTCCAACTGCAGGGAGGTCTCGAATTCCCGCTGGGCCGCCGCCAGACGGCCAGCTCGCGAGCAGGCCAGTCCCAGGTTGAAGTGGACCTGGGCGTCGTTGGGGTCCAGGTCGATGGCCTTGTGGAACTCCTGAATCGCCAGGTCCAGGTTGCCTTTCTGAAGGTAGGCCTGGCCCAGGTTGTTGTGGGTGTAGGGGTCGTTGGGATCCAGGCGGATGGCCTCCCGGTACTCCTGGACGCACCGATCCAGCTCGCCCAATCGCGCCCAGACGCGACCTAGATTGTAGTGAAAGTAGGCCTCACCTGGCCGAAGATCGATGGCCTTCTGGAAATGCGCGACGGCTTGGGCCGAGCGGTCGGGCTCGCTGGCCAGGACCAGCCCCAGGTGGTAATGCGCCAGGGCGTGCGCGGGTTCAATCTCCAGCACGCGCTGGAAGCTCTCGACCGCCTCTTCCATCCGGGCCAGGCGAACCAGGCACAGACCCCGCCCGAAATGGCCTTCGAGGTTCCCGGGGTCGAGTCTCAGCAGGTGTGCGAACTCCTCCAACGCCGACTCGGTCTTCCCCTGCCGCAGGTAGGCCTGTCCCAGGTTCAGGCGCGCCTTGACGTTCCGAGGTTGCTGCCGGACCTTCTTGAGGAACTCCTCGACCCCTTGAAGACGTTCGAGCTCCTGCATGATGCGCCGCTCGAACATCGAATCGTTTTGATTCTGCACGATGTTGAGCGCGACCTGGAGCTCGGTGATGGCGTCCTCGCGCCGCCCGCGTCGCTCATAGGCCAGACCCAGGCTGTAGTGGGCTCGAAAGAAGGTGGGAACCAGGGCCAGGACCTCCTGCCACTCCCGGATTGCCTGGTCGATTTCGCCTTTGCGAAACCAGGCGGTTCCCAGCTCGTAATGGGCCTGGACGTGCCCCGAATTCAAGGCCAGCACCTGCTGGAACTCCTCAATGGCTTCGTCCAGGCGATTCTCGTAGAGGTGTTGGTTCCCGATCCGATAGTGGTTCTGGACTTCGTCCACTGCCCCGGCCGGGTCCAAGGGATCCCTCGCAGGCTGCATCCTGTCCACCTTGGCCACCCTTTCGCGTCCAGGCCGGAAGCGCCGGTCCGGCCCGCACCCTCCAATCCCGACGAATCAGCGCTGCCATGCCGACACCTCGGACCGGAAATGGTTCGTGTCCCCTCCTGATGGTCCCTTTTCGTCCCCGTGGCCGGGAAGAATCTCGGAAGGCTTCGCGTCGGGTTCCACGACATGGTTTTCGCTCGCCCTCCGCCGGTTGGAAAGGCTCTGAATCCGCCCCCGCCCGTTGCACGATGGGGCCTTCCATGATAGTCTGCGCTCGTGACCGGTGCCTCCTGCGCGCTGGCTGCATGGGCGTACCCTGAGAGCGAGACCTGCCTGACCAGGGTGGGATATTGCCCTCCGGGCCGACCGAGCTCATCTTCAAACCGGAACATCGAAAAAGGAGGTCCCGCAGGATGCCCTGGCCCCCTGTCCATCCGACCTCAAGGCGCCCGCGCGCCCTTCCTGGAATCCTGGCAATCCTGTTCCTGGCCCTGCTGCTCCCGGCGGCAGTCTCCTCGGCTCCGTTGACCTCGGTCTTCGTCAACGGCGTGCGCATCGACACCTATCCCGAGACCCGAAACGGAGTCTCCTACCTGCCGATCCACGCCATGGCACAAGCCTTGCAGGTCGAGATCTCCTGGGATTCCAAGATCAACCTGGTCAAAGTGAATGGCGAGGCGGTCGAAGCCACGGCCTACAACCTCGACGGCAAGATCTACCTCCCCATCGAGTCCTTCGTCAGCGCCCTCGGGGGCTCCGTCACCTACGACGGCCGCGAGAATGCCGTCCGGGTGACCACCGGTGGCCTCTCGAACCTGGCCGCCCGCTCCTCCGGGACGACCTCCCCTGCCGCCACCCGGCCGACGCCCAAGGCCTCGCCCACGCCGAGCCCTGCCCCCAGGCCTCGGACCACCGTGGCCCTTCCTTCCACCCCCAGGACACCAACCGTCGTGATCCCCTCGACGGTCTCTGCCTACACGCCTCCGGCCACCACCGCTGCTCCCCCCTCCACCGCCTACACTCCCGCCGCGAACGCGAACTATGGGAGTAGCGGCGGCTACACGAGCAACACCACCGCTGCGGGCTACCCGGCTCCTTACGCACCGAACCCCCAGATGCCCAGCGCTCAGCCCCGCCCCACCGACGCGCCTCCCTATCTGTCGGACAACCTCCAGACCGGTCCCGCCATGCGCACGACCGGTGGCCCCCAGGACAACGTGCCCTTCTCGCCGATGCCGGCCAACGCCCAGCGCCCGGGGGATGGGATCTACGTGCCCCGTTCGGCCCAGAACTCGGTCTTCCAGGTGACCGTCACCAACCTCGAGAACGTGACGGTCATCAAGGACTTCTACAGGCCTCGCACGGGCTACAAGTTCGTGGTGGTCTACCTCTCCCAACAGAACATCTCCGAACAGGTCCAGATCTACACGGGACGCTTCTCGTTGCTGGATCAGAAGAACGCCTCCTACGACTACATCGAAGGCCTGAGCAACTTCTGGCTGGTGATCCTGCGCCCCTTCGGCATCAANNGGACGCCCTCCGCAGCGGCCGCGCCAGGGAGCGCAAGTTGGCCCGGGAGGCCCTCGATCCTGCGCCCCTTCGGCATCAACTTCGGCTACCTGGTCTTCGAAGTCCCGACCGATGCCAAGCCGATCAGCCTTGTCCTGCACGCGCTGAACCAGGCTCCCTTGACCCTGAACCTGTAGAATCTCCCGGTTTCCGGCGAGACGTTCTCCGGGGAGGGGCATAGACCGGTCCAGCCTTCCGAAAGATGAAGGCCGGAACCAAGGATGAAGGAGTGACACTATGGTGCCCAAGGTGCGCCTTGCGACGGCGATGGCCCTGGCCCTCGTCCTGACCGCGCTGACGCTGGTCTGGGGATCGGGTCGAAGCGAAGCCAAGAGCCCGGTCGAGATCGAATTCTGGCACGCCATGAGCCGAAGCCGGGGGGAGCTCCTCGAGAGCCTGGTGCAGAGGTTCAACCGCGCGAACCCGGACGTGGTCGTCAAATCTCGCTTCGTTGGCTCCGCCAACCCTCGCCTGGGAAACGACTACAACGCCCTGTATGGAAAGATCCTCGAGCACCTGGCCCGGGGAACCCCGCCGGACATCTCCCAGGTGTATGAGAACTGGACCACCCAGTTGGTGGAGATCAATGCCCTGACGCCGATGGATCAGTTCCTGTCGGGTCCGGATGGGATGAGCCAGAAGGATCTGAACGATTTCGTCCCGATCTTCCGCGAGGCCAACATCTTCCCGACGGCTCAGGGCAACAAGCTGTATACCTTGCCCTTCAACAAGAGCATCTACGTCCTCTACTACAACCGGGCCATCTTCCGGGAACTGGGCCTGGCTCCCCCGGAGACCTGGGAAGACCTGCGCCATGCAGCCCGCACCATCAAGAAGGCCAAAGGGATCCCTGGCCTGGGCTTCCTTCCCAGTGTGGACATCTTCGGGCATTATCTCTATGCCCATGGCGGCCAGTTCATCCAGAGCGACCAGGCTGCCTTTGGCGGCCAGAGGGGAATCGAAGACCTGAAGTTCTGGGTGGACATGGTCCACACGGACGGGTCCGCCCAGCCTTCAACCGATGCCCAGGACCAGTTCCAGAAGGGTCAGACCGGGATGTACATCGAGACGACTTCCCGGATCGGTGGGTTCCAGAGGGCCAAGGACCTGGACTTCGGGGTCGTCATGCTGCCTCGGGGCACCACCCGCGCCTACCAGTTTGCCGGCACGAACCTGGCGATCTTCAGCCAGTCCACGCCCGAAGAGCAGAAGGCTGCCTGGCGCTTCAGCAAGTTCCTGACCAGCCCGGAGATCACGACGGAGTGGGCCATCGGGACGGGTTATCTGCCGGTCCGCGAGTCCGCCATCCGAGGTCGGAAATACCAGGACTACATCCGTGCCAACCCGCAGTATTCCGTGGGGATCGAGGCTCTGAAGTATGCCACCGTCCAGCCTCGGGTTTCGGCCTGGGAGTCGATCCGCGGGATCCTGGATGACGCGATGTTCGAGGCGCTCTCCCGGAAATACACCTCGGAGGATGCCATCCAGAAGGCCGTCTCGCTGTCCAACGACCTGCTGAGCTACCTGCAAGGCAAGCGCTGATCGCTCTGAAGACCCCCTTCCGAGGCCACGGGGCGCGTCTCCGTGGCCTCGTGCATTCTCGGACACGCCCAGGGTTGGCCGCCCCGTGACCGGGGGAAGATCGAGAGGAACCCGCCCTGGTGTCCCGGGCAAGACCGACTGGAGAGAGGATGCACCTGCCGAGCAAGGATCTGACCGACCGAGGCCACCGCCCGGGGCAGCGCTGGTTCCGACTGGTCGGTTCCCACGCCGAGGAGGCCGTCTTCCTGGCTTTGGCCGGGTTCCTCTTCCTGGTGGCCACCAATACCCAGACCGGGTGGCTCTACGTCGTCTCAGCCCTCCTGGCAGGGGTGCTCGTGGCCGGATTTCTGGGTCCCCGAACCACCTTGCACGGCTTGCAGGTCCGCCGCAGGATGCCCGCCCCTGCCACACAGGGAGACCAGGTCGATGTCGAGATGGAGGTCTTCAATCCGGGTTCTTCCGACCGGGCCCTGGTCCTGGTCGAGCAGGACCTCCCCGACACCCTTCCGGGCCAGCCTCGAACCCGACGTTTCCTGCTTGAGCGCCTGCCCGCCGGTCGCTGGGTCCGAGTGGACTGCCCGGTTCCAGCCAGCCTTCGAGGACACCATCACCTGCCTCCGGTCCGACTGAAGAGTGCGACGCCTCTGGGACTGTTCCCCGCCCAGCGCAGCGTGCCTGGCGACACGCAGCCCCTGATCGTCTACCCCCGACCTTTGAACATGGCTGAACTGTCGGCCCCGAGCCGAACCGCTCGTCAAGCGCACCAGCAGCGCACCTCGAATCGGGTCGGCACCAGCGAGGACTTCCTGGGTATCCGACCCTATTCGGCAGGCGAGGATACCCGGTTCATCCACTGGCCCGCCACGGCCCGCACGGGTCAGGTGATGGTCCGGGAATTCCGAGGACGCTCTGGTCAGGGGATGGCGGTGTTGATCGAGACATGGGCGGAGGCCCTGGCGGGAAGCGGCGCAGATTCGAACCTGGAGTCTGCGATCTCGGCGGCTGCCGCCCTGGCGGAAAGGGCTCGCCGACAGGGCCTGCCCCTGACCCAGATCTGCGAATGGGCTGGTCAGGTTCACGTCTCCAGGGCTTCGGGTGAAGGCGCCCTGGATTTCCTGGCCCGCATCCAGGCCCCAGGGCGACTCCCCCGGCTCGAAGTGTTGGAGGCGGCTGCCGGCAGGGCTCCGGCAGACGCTCACCTCCTCCTGCTCTTGCTGGCCCCCCTGCAAGACCTGCACGGTCTCTCGCATCTCCTGGAACGCCGGGGAGGCCTGAGTGTGGTCTTCTTTCCCGGGTCCGGTCTGCCAGAGGACCAACAAGCCTGTCAACAGAGCGTTCAGGCTCTGGCCTCGGCTGGAGTCCATTCCCGGATCCACCTGCCTGGCATGGGCCCGACCCCGGCTTCTTCGGATGGAGCCTCCCGATGACCCCTTCTCCCTCCTGGCACCCTCCGAGCGGGGCACCTCCCCCGAAGGTCCCCAGAGGTTGTCTGGGTGGTTGGTTCGAGTTGCTGAAGAGAACCAAGCAACCCGAGGATTCGATCCCTCTGCGGGTCGGCGTGGGCCTCTCGGTCGGAATCGCCATCCTGGCGGCCCTGCACCAGATGGAGTGGCCGTATTTTGGTTGGGCCGTGCTGGCCCTGACCCTGGCGGGCTCCTCGTTCTCGTGGTACCGCCGCACCCACAGCAACTGGCTGTTGAAGGTCCTTCTCTCGATCCTGATGCTGGTGGTCCTGCTCAACTTCCTGGTCGGCCTGGCGGCAAACCCCTATGACCCGCGCTTTCCCCTGGCCGAACTCCTGCTCTGGCTGCTGACCATGCACAGCTTCGACCTGCCGGCTCGGAAGGATCTCAAATACTCGATGCTGGTGGGAATCATCCTGATTTCCTTCGGGGCTGTTCTCAGCAGCGGCCTGGGCTACGGAGCCTACCTGGCCGCCTTCCTGGCGGCAGGCCTGGTGGTGATGCATCTCTTCTGGCGCTCGGAAGCCCGGGAAGGCGCCCGGACAATCCCCGCCCCGCCCGAGGAAGCCGCCAGGCCGAGATTCGCGACCGGCGTCGCCGGCATGCTGACCCGTACCGCCGGGGTCATGCTGCTGGCCGGCCTGGTCGTCTTTGCCCTGATGCCCCGGTACGAAAGCCTGAGGCTCCGCAGCCTGCCGGTTTCCTGGAGCATGCGGCTGACCCTGCCACGGATCGCGCGCGGCGAAATCATCAACCCGTCCTACCCGGGACAGATGTCGCGCGGACTTCCCAATCTGGCCTTTGCCCCGGACAACTACGCCGGATTCAACCCCATCGTCGACTTGAACCTGCGCGGGACGCTATCCGACGAGTTGATCATGCAGGTCCGCACCAGCCGGTGGTCCTACTACCGGGGCCTGGCCTTCCTCGACTACGACGGCCGATATTGGAGCCTGTCCGAAGAGGAACCCGAGAAGGTGACCTCGCGGACCCCTCCGATCACCCTGCCCCTGCGACGGGCCGACCCGAGAGCTGAACGGTTGGTCCAGGTCTTCTACGTCCAACGGGAACTGCCCAACGTCATCTTTGCTCCGTTCCAGCCCTATCAGGTCTTCTTCCCTTCTGAAGAGCTCTATGTCGACCAGGCCCTGGGACTTCGCGCCCCCTTCCCTCTGGAGGAAGGCATGATCTACTCCGTCATCGGCCTGACCCGCCCTCTGCCCGCCGAGGAGCTCAAGAAACTGCCCCCGATTGAGGACTTCCCCCGACTGGCCCGCAGTGCCAGCACTCACCTCACCGAGCGCGTTCCCCAGAGGGTGCGTGACCTGGCTTTCCGCTTGACGGCCCCCTACCCCAGCCCCTACGAGAAGGCCCTGGCGCTCACCCTCCACCTGCAGAATCGGTATGCCTACCAGAGTCCTCCGCCCGCCTATCCGGCCGATGCAGAGGTGAGCGACTACTTCCTGTTCGAGTCCCGGACCGGGCACTGCGAGCAGTTCGCCACCGCCCTGGTGGTCATGGCCCGGTCCCTGGGGATGCCCGCCCGCTACGTCACGGGGTATCTTCCCGGGACCTTCAACCCCTTCACAGGATTCTACGAGGTTCGAGGCTCCCAGGCCCACGCCTGGGCCGAGATCTACCTGCCCGATTTCGGCTGGATGGCCTTCGATCCGACCCCGACCGGAAACGGAGAGCCCACCCCAGGACTCCAGGGCCACCCCCGCCAGCGCTGGATGCTGGGTGCCCTGCTGGATTACCTGAAGAAGCTGGTCCCCGAAGCCCGCAGGGTTGCAGCCACCCGCGCGCTGGCCCAGGCTCGCTCCCGATGGGGTGAATGGATCGCCGTCCTGAAGAATGCCGGGCTCCCCACTCCGGCTGCCGTCGCCTTCCTGCTGCTGATCCCGTTGCAGATTCCCCTCTGGGCCGGGCTCGTGTCGCTATTGAGGGCCCGCAGAAGCGGTCGATGGAACCCGCTGACCCGTTCACTGGACCGGGCCGCCCGGGCCTTGACCGACCTTCTCAGGGAGCCGGCCCGGAACCCTCGCGAAAACCTCCAGCATCTCTACCACCAGATGGAAAGGCTCCTGCAACGGGCCGGCTGGGAGCGACCTGCCCAGAAGACGGCTCGGGAGTTCGCCGCCTCCGTGCGGGAACAGCGGAACTGGCCTGAGGTGGAACCGATCCTCGAGGGATTCGAGAAGGCCCGCTACGGAGAACTCGATCCTTCCCCAGAAGACCAGGACAGGGCTCAAGAGGCGCTCCGACGT
Organism: bacterium UBP9_UBA1432; assembly: GCA_002329445.1. Lineage (GTDB taxonomy): Bacteria > Vulcanimicrobiota > Xenobia > Xenobiales > Xenobiaceae > Xenobium > Xenobium purgamenti. Next base: position 3,618 of record DCTU01000147.1, on the reverse strand, counting down.
CTGCGCCACCGCCTCCGGTCCGACGCCTCAGGGCCATCCAGGATTCCCTGCGCCGAAGAGGAAGCCCAGCCACACGATGCCGACTGAACGCCAGGGCTTCTGGTGGCTTGGCGAGGCCACCCTGGCTGTGGGCGGGTTCCTCCTGCTCCTGGCTGTCTTCTTCACACCGGCCCTCTCGGGCGAGCGGGTCCTCTATACCGCCGACTTCTCGGGGTCTGACCTGTTGGAGATGAACATCCCCCGCCGGCACCTGGCTGCCGAGGCGGTCCGGCAGGGGCACCTTCCTCACTGGACGCCACTCCTGGGCAACGGCTACCCCTTGCTGGCCGAAGGTCAATCCGGCGTCTTCTACCCGACGACGTTGCCCTTCTTCCTGGCCCTGCCTCTGCCGCTGGCCACCAACCTGACGCTCCTGTCCACGCTGGCGATCGCCCTGCTGGGGAGCTACTTCCTGGCCCGCGTCCACGGAGCCCGGCCTGCCGCCGCGGCCGTTTCGGCACTGGCCTATGGACTGGGCGCCGTGATGGTCCTGCGTCTGAAACACGTGAACCTGGTCCAGGTCATCTCCTGGCTTCCCGCATCCCTGGCCTGCCTGGAACTCTTCCTGGGCTCGGGGCGCAGGATCTGGGCCCTGGCGGCCGCCATGATCTGGGCCCTCCAGATCATGGCCGGGCATCCCCACGCTGCCGGCCTGTGTGCCCTGGGCGTCCTGTTGTATACCTGGACACGCCTGGCCAGCGGACAGGTCCACAGGCCGGCGCGAGCTGCCTGGACGCTGATCGGCGCGGGGCTTCTCTGCCTGTTGATGTCGGCGGTTCAATGGCTTCCCACGGCAGAGCTGCTGCAGGTCTCGCTGCGCGGACGGGCCTTCACCTGGCAGGAAGCCAGCGCCTACCCCTTCCGTCCTGTCGACCTCCTGCGCCTGGTCCATCCGTTTGCCGGGGGAAACCCGGCAAACGCCACGCTGCCCCTGGACCGGATTGCCGAGACCGGCGTCTTCTGGGAAAGCAACCCCTACGTGGGCCTGGTCCCCCTGCTGCTGGTCCTGGCCGTTCCCTTCCTGCGGCGGGAACGCCAGACCGCCTGGTTGATGGGGTCTGCCGCGTTGTGCCTGGCGTTGGCCTTGGGGCGCTTCGGCGGCCTGTACTGGCTGTTGTGGAAGTTCCTGCCCGGCTTCTCGCTGTTCCGGTTTCCGGCCCGCTTCCTGATCCTCTTCTCAGCCTATGCGGCCCTGCTGGCCGGCCTGGGTGCCGAGGGGCTCCTGAAACGCATGGCCCCGCCCCGGGCACGCCTCGTCGGTGGGGCCCTGGTGGCGCTCACAGCCATCGATTTGTTCCGCATGAACGCCGCCTACACCGGATATCTGCCTTCAGAATGGTTCAACCCTCCGGCGACCGTGGCGGAGGTGACGAACCACCCCGGTCGGGTCTCGACTCCGACGGCCGATCAAACCTGGCAGAGAACCTGGCTTCTGGCCGGAGGGTGGAAGGGCCAGAGCGACCTCCTGCTGGCCCACCGGGCGGTGTTGGCCCCGGACGCCTCGGCCCATTGGGGTGTCGCCCACCATTCCGACCGCATCCTCCAGGAGGGGGGGATCGAGTTGTTGGAGTATGCTGCCCTGCAAAGGCGGTTCCGGGAGGGGATGGTCCCCCTCTCCCAGAGCGTGGCCCTGAAGCCGGAATCCATCCGCCTGCTGGAACGCCAGAACGTGTCGGTCCTGTTGAGCTTCTTTCCCCTGGTCGGCCCCACCCTGGATCTGCTTGGCACCCATCAGGCCGATGCACGACTGCCGGGCCCGGTCTTCATGTATCGAACCCGGGCGCCGGTTCCCCGGGTCCGGCTGGTGGGGCAGGCCCTGCCGGTCGGCCCGGACCGGGCCCAAGGACTGGATCGCCTGGCATCCTCAAGCTTCGACCCCAGCGGTTCCACCCTGCTGGAGGTCGACCGGGCGGAGGGTCCTTTCAGCTCGGGCCGAGCCCGACTCCTCCAGGACGACGGCTGGGCCCAGGAGATCGAAGTCGACTCGGCCCGAGGTGGTTTCCTGGTGGTGCTGGACAACTGGCACCCGGCCTGGCGTGCGTCCATCGACGGGGTCTCCACCCCCGTCCTGCGCGCCGACGTGGCCTTCCGCGCCGTCCGGGTCCCTCCTGGCCGGCATGTGGCGCGTTTCTGGTTCGAGTCGCAGGCATTCTGCTGGGGAAGCCGTCTCAGCCTGGCGGCCTGGGTCGGCTGGATGGCCTTGCTCTTCCTTTCGCTCCGGGCCTGCCGAGGCACCCTCAAGCAGCCGGAGTCCAGATCCCGGATGGGCCGGAGGACGATTGAGAGGGACGGGAACCGGGAATAATCGTTTTTTGGACCCTTCGAGACCGGAACTTCCCCTATCCACCAGGCAGGATGCAAGGTTCAGGAGGCCGCGGAGATTTGCCGCACGAAAGCGGGAGGCGCTCGCGAGGCGCAGTACAAACATCGTGACCTCCAGACAATTTTGCGACAGCCTGCAACGATCAAATTGATCCGGCATCCACTTGACCGGCGATCCTGCCGGTGATACGATCCAAAATAGGGGAATGAATCACTCCGATCAGGATGCACAGGGAAGATATCCCCACAACCAAAGGCGTCGTTCCTCTCAGACAGGAATGCCAACCTGACCGGAACCAAGGAGTCATTCGTATGCCCACCTCTTCAGACACCTCTCGAGGACGATCCTCGTCCCGACGGCTGTCGCCCGAACTGGCCTCCCTCGACCGGCGGATCCAGCAGCGATTCCAGCAGCTTCGGGAAGCTATCTCCCTTGCCGAACCCACGCGGTTGAAGGTGACCGAACGCCGCGCCACCCAACGGGCCATCCTGGGAGACGTCCTGGGCTTGACCCCTGGCGAGGTGGCGGCCATCGAGACCTCGCGAGACGGAGTCCCCGCCTCGGTGCTGCTGAGCCTGATGCAGCACTATGGGCTGTCGGCACAGTTCTTCCTGGTCGAAGGCCTTCCCCCGTCTCCATCCTTCATGCACGAGCAACAACGACGTGAAATGCAGGGGTTGTTGATGGAGCTCCGCGCCGCAGCCGCGGCGGCTCCCAAGCCCTCCTCTCGTACGAGCCAGGCAGAACCTCGCAAGGGCGGCTGGCTGAAGGGGCTGCCGCGCACCCCCAGGACACCCGAGCAACAGGCACTGCGCGACCTCTGGCAGCAGGCTCGGGACCAGGGATTCACCCCGACTTCCATGGAAGCCCTCCTCGAATGGGGGCGCCAGCACGGCCTCGAGGTCCCCGAGCCCACACCGGTCAAGCCGAAGCGGACTCGAGCTCGCAAAGGCGCGCCGTTGCGAGGCGCTCGTCGACGCTCGCCGGTCCGCAAGGGCGGCTGGCTGAAGGGACTGCCCCGCACCCCCAAGACCCCCGAACAGATCCAGATCCGGCGCATCTGGGAAGAGGCTCGCAGCCGTGGCCTTCGCTTCTCCAGCCTGGAAGAACTGAGTGCCTGGTGGGCCCAGACCCAGCCGGTTCCAGAGGACCAGCAGACCGCCGAGGCTTCCGCCCCCCGCCGCTCCCGCGCGCCCGGCAGGAAGACGCGCAACACCCAGCCTTCTCCCAGGCCCGCGGCCCCAGAATCGGCAGAG
>DCTU01000086.1 GCA_002329445.1 bacterium UBP9_UBA1432 | reverse complement strand
TTGCTTCTCGGGATCGCCCTCTGCCTGGCCCTGGCGCCAGTGCAGGTGCACGCCGACACGGCGCTTCCGGCTCGCTCGCAGGGGCGCCAGGTGGTCGACAAGATGGTCTTCCCTCCGATGAAGTTCCAGGTCCCGCGGGTGGGGACCGAGGTGCTCCGGCGCGTCCTTCCCAACGGAATGGTGGTCTGGATGGTTCCCGACCCCACGCTTCCCCGGGTCCGGGCGCGCCTGGTGGTTCGGGGCGGAACCCTGCACGAGTCCCTCCCGCAGCACGGCCTGGTGGCACTGACCTCCACCGTCCAGCGCACCGGCGGCACCCGGAACCTGCCTCCCGAAGACCTGGATCGCAGGCTGGAGCTGGAAGCCATCGAGCTCGACTCGGGCTTCGCCGACGAGATCAGCCTCCTGGACCTGGACGTCCTCTCCGGAGGGCTGGAGACGGGCCTGGAGCTGTTGGCCGAGGTGGCGCGTCACCCGCGCTTCGACGCCGCGCAGTTGGAGATCGCCCGCGAGCAGTTGCACGAGGAGCTGCGTCGCCAGAACGACACCCCGGGCCGGATCGCCCAGCGGGAGTTCCCCTACCTGCTCTTTGGGCAGGACCCCTCCGGCCGCAGGTTGAGCTGGCCGACGGTGCAGGCCCTGTCCCAGGAGGATCTGCGGGCGTGGCATGCCCGGATCTGGACGCCTGACCGGGCCTTCCTGGCGGTGGCCGGAGACTTCGAGCCTGAAGCCCTGATGGCCCGGCTGGAGCGCGTCTTCGGAGACTGGAAGCCCAATGGAACCACCCTGCCGGAGGTCCCGCGCCTGGGAACCGAGCCCGGAGGCGGGGTCTTCCTGGTCGAGCGCCCCCTCAACCAGAGCCACGTCGTGATGGGCCACCTGGGCATCTCTCGGGACGATCCGGACCTGGAAGCCATCCAGGTCATGGACTACATCCTGGGTAGCGGGAGCTTCTCGTCGCGCCTGGTCGAGAAGGTCCGCAACCGCGCCGGCCTGGCCTACAGCGTCGGCTCGAAGGTCACCACGGACGACCCGCGCCGGGGGAGGTTCCAGGTGGTCTTCCAGACCCGGACCGACGCGACCCGCCGGGCCATCGACCTGGTCCGCGCCGAGATCGACGGGCTGCGCGAGAAGCCCGTTTCGGCGGCCGAGCTGCAGCAGGCCCGGGGCTCGCTGCTCAACTCGATGGTGTCCTGGTTCGACAACCCCTTCCGGACGGCCTGGCGCTTCATGGAACTGGAGCTGCAGGGGCGGCCCTACGAGCACTTCCAGACCCGGATGGACAAGCTCCGGGCCGTCACCCAGGCCGACGTGCAGAGGGTGGCCCGCCGGGTCCTCCAGCCGGATCGGATGGTCTTCCTGGTGGTCGGCCAGTCCGAAGGCTTCGACGCCAGCCTGGAAGACCTCGGCAAGGTGCAGAAAGTGGAGCTGGAGAGCGTGCCGTGAGTTCGGGGTGGATGCCCGCACAGACAGGCTCGTGCGCCCCGCCGTCTTGCTTGCCGTCGCCTGCCCGCCGTCTTGCTTGCCGGCGCCTGCTCGCTCTCCACCATGTTTCGCAGGAGATTCCTGGGAAGCGTGCTGGATCGCGGGGCGCCGGGGGGGGGCTGCGGCTCAGGGCCCGGGACTCACCTATTTCGCAGGTGAGGGCGACGCCGAGGGAGAGGGCTTGCCGGTCCACCGCCGCTTGAAGATCAGCGTGACCCGGGAGGAGCGGACGTTCGGCTGTAGCCCGGTCACGTAGTCTGAGTTCCCGAAGTTGGGGTGGACCGTCTCCACCTCGGGAATGGTGCCCACGAGCTCCCATCCCTCCTTCCCCAGGCTATTGAGGAGGGATTCCGGGATTTCGAATCTCTTTGATAGTAGTCTGTCGGCGCTTTCCGGCAGGCCTGGCATCAATGCTTCTGCCGGAACGGGCAGGACGCGATATTCCCAGCCGGTATTCACGAACAAACAGGCAGGCAGCGACAGGACGGCCAAGGCCGTCAGAAACAAGGCGATGATTCTCATGCTGGACCTCGACATCAGGGTGTGGTTCCACCATAGGTGGTGACCCTGCCATAACTTGTCACCTCGCCCCCCATCTCACCCCATCTCCCGCCCTCGGCATCCTGACGCCACCAGCTCGATGCCTTCCGGGTGCAGGTCGAGGTTCGCGACGGTAGCCAGGCGCTGGTCGAAGGCCTCCCGGGCGCAGGTCATCATACCTCGGGCTTCGGCGTGGTCGGGAGGCCGCCCCAGAACACCAGGCGCTTGCTGACCGCGTTGAATCGTGCCCTGGACAGGGACCTCCCCGCCGGAGACTCCTCCTCGCTGCGCCCGGAACTGGGGATTGAGACGCCCTGAGAGGCCAGGCTCCAAGGAACCCCACCGGGACGGCCGACCTCCAGGTGATCCGAGCCGGGAAGCTCGACCGGGTGGCCCGAGTGCTCGCTTCCTCCCTCGAACCACCCCTGGTCTTCCCGGATGCGTCGGGCCTCCGGCTTGCCCAGCAGGTCGATTGCCGTAAGCGTTGCGCCCGGCGGCGTTCTTGAACGGCAGGATTGTCCGTGGTCAGATCCAGGGGGCTGAACCCGGGGGAGTCTGGGAGAAGTGCTCCTTCCCGAGGTGCGGGGCCGGCAGATGCACTTCTGCTCCCGGGTGGCGAATCAACCCGACGCAGGACATCCACGATTTGGGTGTTGGTGAGAGACCTCGCCTCTCGGTTCGGCAGAGACACGTGATGTTGGATTGCCTCTGAAGGCCCAGCTTGGCCCGCTGGGTCCAGATATGACATGAAATGTCATTGTGATATAGAGCATGTGTTTGGTTCTCGTAGCGTATTGAATGTGCTACAATATATGCAGGATCCTCCTTCGCCNNCCTGGTGAGCCGGGACAGCCTGATTGTGCTGGAAGGAGGCGGCTCGGAGAAGGGGGATCTCCAATGCCCCGGCAAGCCGATTGCCTGTTCGAATCCTTGCCCTGCCATCTTCCCTGGACGCCCGAGAATCTGCGCGAAATGGACCCGGTGGAATTGGATGGCCTGGCCCGAGGCGCCGGGCGCTCGCTGGTGATGGGGCGCCTGCTGTTGGGTCGCTGCCTGGTCGAACTGGACCGCCGGACCTTGTGGGACGAATGGGGATTCAGCGGCTCGATCCACTACGCCAGGTATGCCCTGCGCCTGTCCCGCAAGGAGGCCCGAGAAATGCGCCGGGTGGCCCGCGAATTGGAGCTGCTGCCGGTCCTCAGCGCCGCCGCCGAGCAGGGTGACATCGGCTGGTCCCACCTGCGTGAGGTGGTGCGGGTGGCCGTCCCCGAAACCGAAGAGGCCTGGCTGGAGGCCGCCCAGACCTGCACCTGGAGGGTCTTCCACCGCCTGGTCCGTCAGGCCGTGGCTGGCGACCTGCCCGGCGAGGTCAGCCAGGATGCCGAGGCCGAACAGGTGGAACTGCGCTTCCTGCTGACAGTCGAGCAGGCCGAGGTCTACAACGCCGGGATGGCCCGCCTGTCCCGCCGCTTCGGCCGCCTGGTGGATCCCGCCGAGGCTCTGGAGTACGCCTTCGCCGAGCTGCTGGCCGGCAGCGACACCACCCTGGAGTCTCGCCTGCAGCAGGCCCGGGAGCTACTGGAGGACATGCGCCACGTCAGGGATCGCCAGCAGCGCACGGAGGATGCCCGCGCCCGATCCGCCGCGTTCCGCAACTGGCGTCGGACCCGGTGCTGTGCGCCGGCCGGGGAGGGCGAGGCCGCGCTTGGCGATGAGGATCAGGCTGCCGAGGAGTCGCGACCCACGTGGGTCGAGGACCATGAGCAGGCGGCCGAGGACGGCGGGACTGCGTGTAGCGTCCACGACGAGCAGGCCACCGCCGGCGCGCGACCCACGTGGGCCCACGATGGGCAGGTCCGCGAGGACGCGCGACCCGCGTGGGTCGCCGGGGACCAGCAGGCACCACGCCTGCCCTTCGCCTACCCGGCTCCGAAGTCAGGGGACGGGTTGCTGCGCGATGGACCAGCGGGGGGCGAGATGGCTTCGGCGCCCCGGATCGGCTGGGAGATGGTCTCGGCCGGGCAGGCGCGCTGCCCCGACAACCCAGANNCTGTGGCTGCTGTCGGCCGAGCGGCGCCCCTTCTGGGTTCCGCCTGCCGAGCCTGCCCCTGCCCCGGCAGCGGACGCGCCGGACCGCCTCGGCCGGCGCCAGGAGGCCATCCAGCGCGGGGCCCGCACCCGCCGAGGCTCGGCCGAGACCCGGCGCACCGTGCAGCGTCGGGACGGCTTCGCCTGCATGTGCCCCGACTGCCCGCACACCGTCTGGCTGCACGCCCACCACCTGACGCTGTACTGCCAGGGTGGCCTGAGCGTGCCCTCGGGGATGGTCCTGCTGTGCTCGAGGTGCCACCGTAACGTGCACCGGGGAACCCTGCGAATCCACGGGGCGCCCGACACCGGGCTGGACTGGTGCGACGCCCGAGGCCTGCCGCTGGGCCAGGCCGACGCGGCCACCCGCCAGCGCTCCCTGCGCCACGCCACCCGCCTGGTCGCCGCGGCCGTCGGCCTGGGCTGAGGAGCTTGGGGGCCGGGCTGGACGAGAGCGACCCCGATTCATCGTGGAGGCCGCACGGCACAGGCACCCGGGCGTTGAGGCGACTGCCTCTTGGTGGTCGGGGCTCTGCCTAAAGCTGTACCGGCCGCACCCCCACGCATAGATGCGGTGAGGTCTGTGGACCCGTGAATGGGGGTGCGGTCCACCTGTGAGGTCAGTTGTAGTCGGATCGTCTCCGCGATGCTTCGCGGGCCACCAGTCGCTGGAAGGTGGACAGGTTGGGAAGCTCACCGGACGTGAACATTTCTGCCCCGACCAGACCAGAGCATTCCTTTTCGATCAGGTAGGCAAAGACGTTGTTGTAGTCGGGTTTGAAGGCGCTACCGTCTTTCCAGAACTCTGGATCCGGAACGGTGGTCAACCAGTCGGTCAGGTTGCCGGGTGTCATCGGGTTCTCCTCCTTGACAGACGACTCAATGGGGCCGCGCCGAAGCGCGGAGAGCTGTCGCGAAACGGATTTTCCTACCTCACGGCGAGTTTCTTCAATGGGGACAAGGCGCCATGGCCTCGTGAGGTCTGGGGGCAAGCCGTGTGGAACCGTGTCGCTGGTATGAGTATAGGTGGTCATGATAGCTCCGTCGATCACCTCACGGAGAGTTGAAGGTTGTCTTTGGTCCAGCACGCTTACGTGCTTCAACTGGACTCTCATTGGACTCTTGGGATTGGAGGGCGCAGCAGGATCTGATGGAGTCGCCCCGGGTGCCGGATGCCTGACGTGGCCCGGGCGCGGAGTCTTGCTGTGGAAGCTCTCTTGTCGGGTATACACCGGGCTGGAGAAGGCAGGGTTCTGGGCCCACCTCAGACAGTGGCCTGGTGTTATGGTGTCTTGAGGAGGTCACCCCCGGCGCGCGGGAGATCGGCGGCAGGCTGGTGAGGATAGTCGATCAGGTGGCGGGCGATTCGCTTCACGGTGATGCGGCCGCAGTTCCGCCTGTGATTGTCTGTGTAGTAGTCGCCCTCAAGGGTCTCGCCGTCCCGGGACAACTCCAGTCCCACCGTTCCGCTGTGGCGTTGCAACCCGGGGGCAACCAGGTTTCTGGGGGCGTTGTCGTAGGTGTATCGGAGGACCGGGGGCCGACTCCCGTCAGGGCCCGAGATCCCCACCATGGTGGCTTGTGACGAGGACATGGCCGTGGACAGCCGGATGCTGGCCCGGGTCATGGTCTGGTGGATGTGGAGCGTGATCGGGATGTTGGTCTCTCCCCCGTGACTGGACTTGATCGCTCCGATCCAGGTCCCGTTCAGATCCGGCAGGGTGCTGAGGCGGCGGCCAGCCAGGCAGAGTCCGGGCCAGATCCGGTCCACCCAGGCTACAATCAACCCAAAGGCAGCCAGGGGGGTCAGGCTCTCCAGCCACCACGGCCAGGTGCAGCCCAGATGATGCAGCCCCCGACTCCACGCCAGGGCGACCAGGGCAGCCGGGAATGCCGAGATGGTCCAGACCCTGCGTTCATCTGGAGCTTCCGTCGCGAAGCGGGCCATCGGAATCACCTCCAATGGCCCACGGTCTGGATTGCGCCCGTCAGGAAGCGAGTCGCCCCCGCCACCGTCCACTGGGTGCTGGATTCACCGAACAGACGTTGCACCCCATTCTGGCAGGGCAGGTTCGCCGCAGAACCGGACCGGATCCCCTCGGCCATCCAGCCCAGGATATTCATGACCGTGTCAATCAGCCGAGGCCCGAACAGGTGATCCGGGGCGTTGTAGAGGAGGCACTCCAGGAAGTACGAGGGAGCGTCGCCATCCTCCAGGTCACCGCGCATTTGGGCTGCGTTCCTGAGTTTCTTCATCACCCGCACCAACGGCTTGAAGCGACCCTCGGTCCGGCGGTTCTTGTCTGCCCCGTTCTGGCGGTGAAGCTTGGGGAAGTTGACGATCTGCTCCCCGGTTCGGAGGTTCTCGAACAGGATCCCCTCTGCGAATGTCTGGTCCTGGGTCGTCCGATAGCGCAGGTAACGATGGTATCGGACGCAGGCCACCACGTCGGCGTCCAGGCGCGACGAGTTCCCCACGACGGTCAGGCACTTGTTGCCGTCCGTCATGCTGGCCGCGCCGTAGTAATCGACCAAGGCCTGGCGCAGGTCGCCCCGGAAGCGCTTCCAGGGGTAGGTCTGAGGCGAATCAGGGTGATCAAAGTGGAATTGGATCCTGTCATCCCTCGACAACAAGCTCAGGTCGTAGACGAAAACACTGTCCAACTGGGCCACCAGGTCGACGTCGCTATCGCCTCGGATGTTGGTGCTGTTCCCGTAGGACCCCTGGAGGTAGGTGTCGATCGCCAGGCTCTTCAGGGCTTGGGATGCCCCGATGGCGTTCCTGATGGACTCGTTGGTCGTCACCGCCTTCTGGGTGTCGGCGCTTCTGGCCCAGGTCTGGAGCTGTTCTTCGGGGATCAGGGTATACGTGGCTACGGACATAGATTTCTCCTTCTCCCGACATGACGTCGGAGGCCGATTGGTGCCCAGGTGCAATCGAGAAGGAGACGGGCGCAGGAACCCAATGGCAAGTCCCGAAGAGACCGGTCATAAAGGTAGCAACAACGGGCACCCGGCTTTCGTTTACCAGACCAGAGCCGAGGTGCCCGCCCCATTTCCTGGCTCTATTGTGCTGGAATAAGGGTATCATATCGCCTGTGGGTCCATCTGTCAACATGTTGGGCCCGCCGACTCTTTGGTGCACAACATGCAGTGCCTCTTGGCCGCCGCGAACCCCGGTCTACGTTGAATTCGAATCTAGGGTGGTGTCGGTCGGAGTGCGCCAGGAATCCGATTCGAACGGCCAATGGCTCCTCTCGACGATGCCCCCCCTCAAACCAGGACTTCCCCTCCCGCAAGCAGAACCCGTCAAGTCCCGCACCGCCATGCTTTGCCTGTCCGCTACCGCCCAGCTCTCGTCCTCGCTGGAGGGTCTCGATGACGAGACCCTGGTTGCGCTGGCCCAGCAGGGGGACCAGGCCGCTCAGGAGGCGCTGGTCCGGCGGTTCGAGCGGTTGGTGCGCCTGCGGGTCCGGGCCTACTTCCTGCCCGGGGGCGAGCGCGAGGACCTGTACCAGGAGGGCCTGCTGGGGCTGGTCAAGGCCATCCGCGACTACCGGCCCAACCACGGGACCTGCTTCCGCGGCTTTGCCGACCTGTGCATCAGCCGCCAGGTCATCACCAGCATCAAGACGGCGACCCGGCAGAAGCACGCCGCCCTGAACCTGTCCCGCTCGNNCGCTGGATGCGCCCATCGGTCCCGATGGGGACGGCAAGTGCCTGCTGGACACCCTGGACGCGGCGCTGCCTGGCGAGAATCCCATTGAATTGTTCCTGGATCCCCGCAGCGAACTGCTGGATCGGGCCCGGGACATCCTGTCTCCCTACGAGTTCACCGTGCTGCAACTCTACGCCGCGGGTCTGTCCTACGAGGAGATCAGCCAGCGGCTGGGCAAGACGCGCAAGAGCGTGGACAGCGCCGTGTTCAAGGTCAAGCACAAGCTGCGCCGGCGGGCCCGGGAGGTGGCCTGAGGATTCCAGGCCGGTGGATTCCAGGCAGGTAGGCGCCTGTCGGGCGCAAAGATTCCCTGAACCGACCTCAAGGGAGCCTGATATGTCCGCCCGCGCCGCCCTGCCCACGCCGCCGCCGATCCTGGCAGTGGCCAACATCCATCCGGACTACCTCGAATCCTGCCTGGAAGGCACCTGCAGCGGCTCGAAGTTCCAATGCCACCTGCCCCCCGGAACGGTGACCCTGGTCCGGCAGACCGCCGGCGGGCGAGGGGGGCGCGTCTACGGGGTCGTCGGCCTGTGGTATTTCACCGGCGAGTGCGAGCAGAT
>DCTU01000070.1:5589-49900 GCA_002329445.1 bacterium UBP9_UBA1432 | reverse complement strand
TTCCTGTTCAAGATGTGGGGCCTGCCGGCGGCGGCCATTGCCATCTGGCACTGCGCAAAGAAGGAGCGCCGCGCCGAGGTCTTCGGCATCATGATCTCGGCGGCCCTGACCTCGTTCTTGACGGGCATCACCGAACCGATCGAGTTCGCCTTCCTGTTCGTGGCCCCGCTGCTGTATGGTGTCCACGCCCTGCTGGCCGGCATCGGATTCGTCCTGATGTACGAGATGGGTGGCCGCTTGGGCTACACCTTCTCGCACGGATTCATCGACTACGTGCTGTACTTCGCGAAGGACACCAAGCCGTGGCTGGTGCTGATCCTGGGTCCCATCTACGCGGTGTTCTATTACAGCGTCTTCCGTTTCCTGATCACCCGCTTCAACCTCAAGACCCCGGGCCGCGAAGACACCGACCTGGCCGCCGCCGCGACGGGGGCTGCCGCCGAGGCCGGAAGCCTGCCGGCCCAGGTGGTCCTGGCCCTGGGTGGCCGAGGGAACATCGCCGCCCTGGACGCCTGCATCACCCGTTTGCGGGTGGGCCTGGTCGACATCAGCAAGGCCGACCCCAACCGCCTGAAGGCCCTGGGGGCTGCCGGCGTGGTCCAGGTAGGCAACGGCCTGCAGGCCATCTTTGGGACCATGTCCGAGAACCTCAAGACCGACATCGAGGAGTTCCTGCGCTCGACGGGTTCGGACCAGCCGATGGCGGTCGCCCCGACAGCCCCCTCGGCGACCGCGAAGGCCGAGCCCGTGCAGATCACCCCCGAGTCGGCCGAGCGGGCCCGGATGCTGCTGGACGCCCTGGGCGGACGAGAGAACCTGCGCGAGGTCTCCCCCACCGCGCTGACCCGAGTCCGGGTGGTCCTGGTGGACGCCGCCAAGGTGGACCAGGCAGCCCTGAAGGCCGCCGGCATCGGCCTGATGCAGGTGCACCCGGACACGCTGCACCTGCTGGTCGGGGTCGGCCAGGCCGAGGCCACCGCCGCCGCCATGCAGGGCTGAGCCGGGTTCAGGTCGACATGGCCCCCGGAGGGGCAGGTCCTGCCGACCTGCCCCTCCCGCTTTCCCAGCAGTTCCCACGCCTCCCCGCAGGGGACTCGGGTCCTGGTTCGCGAAGCGCCTGGAACCGTGCGCCATCTCGCCCCGACCGACCTGACCGGATTCCTCCGGCTCGAGTCCTGCGCGCGTTTCCTCTGGTATCGGCTCCACCCTCCGGAGACCCGCGGGCTCTTCGAGCGCTGGAACCTGGCCGAGCAGTTCCTGACTCCCCTCCTGTCGGTGCGAGGAGCCGAGCGGGAGGTGACCTGCCACCGGATCCTGGAAGGCCAGGGGCACCGAGTGGTGGACCTTCGCCGAGGCTCGCCCGAGGACACCCTGGAACACCTGCGATCCGGCGAGGCCGTCACCCTGGTGGAGGCCCCCGTGCGGGGAACGCTGGGGGAGTTCACCTGCGGGGGCCGGGCGGACATCGTGCAGATCCGCGGACGCAGCCCCAAAGCCGTGGACCTGCACGTGATCGACATCAAGGCCAGCCGCAGGGACCGGCTCGAGCACCGCGTGCAGGTGGCCATCTACTGCGAGTTGCTGGAGCAGATGACCCGCGGAGAGAGCCTGGAAGCCCGCCTGAAGGGCTCGGTGTGGCGCCTGCCGGAACGGAGGTCCGACCAGCCGACGGCCTTCGATCTGCTCCCTTCTCGACGGACCGTGCAGGAGATGGTCGAGGCCCCGAGCGGGGTGGCCTGGCGGATGGCCCGGGCCGCCCGCGAGGAGGCTCGAATCCACCTGACCCGGCGATGCGAGGGCTGCCCCTACAACGCGCTGTGCATGCGGGAGGCCTTCGAGACCCGCAGCCTCGCGCTGGTGCCCTTCCTGGGCGCCAGCGAGCAGGACATCCTGACCCGATTTGGGATCACGCGGGTCGAGGAGCTGGCCGCCCTGAAGGAGTTGGCTCCGGAGGAGCAGCCCGACGCGACCCTGCGCACCCCCTCCGAGCACGCCGCCCAGGTGGCCGCCCTGAGCGCCGGAGAGGCCCTGGGCACCGACCTGGACCTGCACATCCAGAGGGCCCGGGCGGTCGCTCACAGGTTGGACCCCGACATGGAGGCCCGCTCCTGGCTTCAGGGCCCCCAGGCCAGCCGATTGCCGGTCGGCCCGACCCACCCGGGACGGGTTCAGGTCTTCCTCGAGGCCTGGTGGGACTATCTGGAGGATCGGGTCTACCTGCTGGGAGCCCTGGTCGTCGGCCCCCAGACCCGCCGGGAGGTGGTGCGCCTGGCCCAGACCCCGCCAGGCGCCGAAGAGGAGCAGGCCTTGCTGAAGGATTGGGCGACGGCGCTGGAAGAGGCCCTGGAGGCGTGTGCCCCGGAGACGACGGGGCCCGTCCAGGTCTTCCTGTACGGACGACGAGACCTCAAGACCCTGCAGAATGCCCTGACCCGAAATGCAAAGCCTCAGGGGCACCCCTTCCTGGCCCGACTCCTGACCCCTCAACGGAGCCGGATCTCCTTCCTGGCCGAGGAGGTCGACCGCCGCTACAACCTGGGGTTTCTCGGCCATTCCCTGCCCCAGGTGACGCGGGAGATGGGGTTCGACTGGACCTTCGAGGGCCGCCCACTGGATCAGGAGTTCCGGCCCCGCCTCTTCGACAACCAAGGCCATCTCCCCGACGGCACCTGCTACGAGGGTGCCGCGCGCTTCAGCTCCCAGGTTCCCCTGGAGTACGCCTACGCGGCCTGGCAACGGCTCCCCCCGCCCGACCAGGACCGCCATCGTGTCCTGGACGGCTTCCGCCGCGCCACCCGGGAGGGCCTCCTGGCCCTGGCCCGCGCCCGACTGCGGGCCCTGGCCCACGTGGAGGAAACGCTTCGCGAAGAGGCCCCTGAGCAGGCCCGGACCGGCCGCGCGACCTCCTCCAGGCGGCTGCCCCGATGGCTGGAAGGGTGGCTGCGGCCGAGGACGGCCGGGGACGAGGATCCCGCCTGGTCCCCCTGGCCCGCCCTGCTGGCCAGCCTGGCCCTGTGCGGCGCTCTGTGGTGGGGCCACCAGCAGGAGATGGAGCGCCTGCGGAGCTCCCCGCCCCCACCAGGCGCCGTGACCCGAATCGGCCGGGTGAGCCATTCCCGGACCACCGCCGGCAATGGAGCGATGATCACGATCAAGACCGACCAGGGCGCACAGACCGTCCTGCTCTCGCCGCGCCTGGGCCTGGTCGATCCACCGATCCGCTCCGGGGACCGGGTGAGCGTGGTGGCCATCCCCCGAGTCTGGCGGAAGAGATCCTTCTTGTTGCCGCTGACCCGAGGCCATCTCCAGGTCCTCGAGAAGGGCGTCCAGGATGTCCCCGTCTCGACGGTGGCCGAGATCGTCGCGATGCCGAAGGGCATCCAGGTGGCCGTGACGGCCCGGGTCCACCGCATCTGGGAGCACCGCAGCCGGAACCGCAACGCTCTCCACCTGAAGTTCGTCCTGGACGACGGGACCGCG
Source organism: bacterium UBP9_UBA1432 (assembly GCA_002329445.1). Lineage (GTDB taxonomy): Bacteria > Vulcanimicrobiota > Xenobia > Xenobiales > Xenobiaceae > Xenobium > Xenobium purgamenti. The sequence goes on along the minus strand of DCTU01000070.1, from coordinate 46,420 downwards.
CAGGTGGAGGGCATCATGTTCGAGGCCGCGACAACCCCCCTGGATCGCCGCCGCCTGGAATCCGGCCGCGTCCTGCGGATCGAGGGCCGGACCGACCGCTACAACGGGCAGCCTTCCCTGGTGGTCCGCTCCGTCTCGGAGGAATCCTGACATGGAGCCGCTGGCCCTGGTGATGGCCTTCGTGGTGGGAATGGCCACCGGCATCCTGAGCGGCCTGACCCCTGGCCTGCATGTGAACGTCGCGGCCGCGCTTCTGGCCGCTTCGGCCCCCGTCTGGACAAGCCTGGGTGTGCCCCCCCTGGCAGCGGCCGTCGGCGTCGTGACGGCTGCGGTGGCCCACGCCTTCTTCGAGGCGGTGCCCTCGCTCTTCCTCGGAGTCCCATCCGACGAGGCCTACGCCCTTCTGCCTGCCCATCGCCTGGTCCGCCGGGGGCGAGGCCTGGAGGCCCTGGGCTACACCCTTTCCGGTGCGATGTGGGGTCTGGTCCTGGGGTTGGCCATGGTGGCCGGACTCCTGGCATTGGAGGCCAGGGGCCTTCCGCTCGCCTCGTCGGTGGATGGCCTGCTGCGCCCCTGGATGGGCTGGCTGTTGGCGGGGATCTCGCTTCTCCTGATCGCCACCGACCAGAGGAGCGGCTGGGCCCTGGTCGTCTTCCTGGCCAGCGGGCTTCTGGGCCTGGTCGTCTTCGCCAGCCCCCTGTCCCCTGGCGAAGGGGCCGCATTCGGGGCGCTCTTTCCAGCTTTGACGGGGCTCTTCGGTGCAGCCGGCCTGCTGCTGGCCCTGCGGGATCCCGGCGCCAGCCTGCCCCGACAGGATGAGACGGCCCTCCCCTCCCACGTTCCTTGGGGTGCGGCCCTGGCGGGCCTCCTGGGAGGGATGGCCGTGGGGCTCCTGCCCGGCCTCGGCGCAGGCAACGCCGCGGCCCTGGCCTCGCTGCGCCGACGCGGCCCCGAGACCGAATCCTCCGGGCGCCGCTACCTGGTGATGGTCTCCTCCATCAACCTCTCGGATGCCCTGTTCGGAATCGCCGCCCTGGCGCTTCTGGCGCGTTCGCGCAGCGGAGCCTCGGCGGCCCTGGAGACCTTCTTCCCCGAGCCCGGCCGGGGCCAACTCCTGACGCTGGGGCTGGCCATGCTGGCGGCGGGACTGGTATGCCAGCAGGTGCTGAGAGGCAACGGCCTGAGGCTGGCCCGCCTGATCAACCACCTGCATCCGGGAGGGCTCAACGGGGCCACCCTGGTCTTCCTGGTCCTGCTGGTGGCCTGGACCACCGGTTTCTGGGGGCTGATCCTCCTGGCCGCGGCCAGCCTCCTGGGCCTGGTCGCCCCCCTCTCGGGTGCCCGGCGCGCCCAGGCCATGGGCTTCTTCCTGGTGCCCACGATCCTCTTCTTCTCGGGGCGCTCGGCCGAGGTGGCCAGCGCCCTGCGACTGGAAGGTGCCAGCCTGCCTCCGCCGGAGGCCTCGCCGGAGTGGCTGGCCTTGGGGCTGGTCCTCTCGGTGGCGGCAGGATGGGCCACCTACCAAGCGCTGAAGCGCTGGCGAGGGACCGCAGCAGAGCGCCGGGCGGTTCCGGACGAGCCCGACGACCCGGCCACGCTTCCGGATCCAGGCGCCACCTGGGCCCGACCCTCCCACTCCTGGAGGAGGGTCGGGATGGCCGCCGTCCTGGCGTCGCTGCTCCTCGTGGTCGGCTGGGCCTGGTTCGCCTGGGGCGTGACGCGGCCGGGGGCCACCTTCCGGGCCGAGGCCCTGAGCGTCACCGACGGCGACACCATCTGGGTCCGCGCCTGGCCGAACCGCGTGCTGGAGGTGCGCTTCAAAGGGGTCGACTGCCCGGAGTCCGGGCAGGTCGGCGGACCAGAAGCCCAACGCTTCACGGCCGATCGGGTGCTGGGCAGGGACCTCGAAATCCGCAGCCATGGCTTGGACCGCTACGGTCGAACCCTGGGGCGGGTCTTCGTGGACGGGGTCGATCTGAACCTGGCCCTGGTCCAGGCCGGCCACGCCTGGCACTCCAAGGAGTACTCCAGCGAGGCCGCGCTGGCCAGCGCCGAGACGCGGGCCCGCGTCCAGCGCATCGGACTGTGGGAGGAGGCCAGCCCCGTGCCCCCCTGGGAGTTCCGACGCCTCGCACGCCAACCCCGAGCCACGTCCCTGCCTCCGGAACCGACCGCCCCGAGCGACGCCGCCTCCGCGCCCCCAGAGTCCCCCGACGCCGCCGGCCCCCTGCACGGAAACACCCGGAGCATGGTCGTCCACCGCCCCGGGTGCCGGAACTACGACTGCAAGAACTGCACGGCCGTGTTCAAGGACGCGGCCGAGGCCGCTGCGGCGGGCTACCAGCAGGCCGGATGCTGCCGGCCCCTGCAAGAATCCAGGCGAACGCCTCCGACAGGTGCCTCCCCCAGGACTCAACTCCATGGGCGCTCCGGATTGCCAGGGCTGCACAGGGTCCTGGAGCGAACCTCGTCGAAAACTCCTCCATGAACGCCCGACGGCTTGTCCGCTTCCTGGAGTTGGCCCTGGTCCTGGTGGCGGTCTCGCTGCTGGCCCGATGGGGCCTGCAGTGGGGAGACCGCATACCCGAAGTCGCCTCGCCCGCGCCCACCCCGTCGGCCCGGTCTTCGCCGCCGCTGGTCCTGGCCGGGGTCTGGTTGGAGCAGGGCGAGGCCGCCGTGCTCGAAACCCTGGGCGAGCCGACCGAACGGAGCCGACTCGGTGCCTTCCAGACGCTGGAATACCGGACTCCTGGGCAAGAGGGCATGGTCGTGGTGGTCCTGGACCAGGACGGGCGGGTCCTGTCGATCATGGCCGAGCAGCACCCGCTCTTGCTGGGCGAAACGGTGCTGATCCGTCCTGGAGACCCGCCCGAGGTGGTCGAGCGGCTCTTCGGTCCACCTTCACAACGGACCCCAGATTCCTGGACCTGGCGCCAGGTCCCCCGAGAAGCCGGCCAGGAGGTGGCCTTCGGGGAGTTGACGGTTCACCTCCAGCAGGCCCGGGTCTCCCAGGTGGTCCTGGTCCGAAACATGCTGGCGGGGCCGCCCTGAAGGAGCGGCAGGCGCGGACCGAGACGTGGCTCGCCGGGCGCGAATCCAGAGGGCTGGTCCCCGGGCCTCAGCCGGGAAGCCGGCGCGCTCAGCAGGCGGCCAGGGCCTCCGCCGGCGGCCTGACCCCGTAGTTCTCGAAGTAGCGCTGGTTGAACTCTTCGACGGTGAAGGTGAAGCTCTGGGTGCCGTAGTTCTCGATGGCGTAGGCTGCGGCCACGCTGCCCTTGCGCCCGCAGACCTCCAGATCCTCGCCGCGCACCAGGCCGTGCACGAAGCCGGCGCGGTAGGCATCCCCGGCACCGGTGGGGTCGACGACCTGCTGGATCCGCACGGGGGCCACCTCGATGTCCCGACCCTCGCGGGTATGGATCCGGCTCCCCCTCTCGCCCAGGGTCACCACGACCAGCTCGATGCGCTGACGCAACTCGTCCAGCGTGAGGCCGGTCTTCTCCAGGAAGACCGCGAACTCATAGTCGTTGAGGATGAGGGCCTTGGCCCCGTCGGCCCCCCGCATCAGCTCCTCTCCGTCCAGGGCGATCACCTGGAAGGAAGGGTCGAAGATGACCGGGACGCCCGCCTCGCGGGCCTCGCAGGCATGGCGAAGCATGGCGGGCGGGTCGTCCGGCGCCACCACGGCGAAGCAGGTGGAAGGAGTGACGCAGGCCTTCAGGCTGATCTCCCGGGCCCGGGCCATGGCCCCGACGTAGAAGCCGGTGATCTGGTTGTTGGACTTGTCAGTGGTGATCATGCACGTGGCGGTCATCTCGTCGGGATGCTGCGCGATGCACGAGGTGTCGACACCCAAGCCTTCCAGGTAGCTGCGATAAGAACCGAAGTCTCCACCGGCCGCCGCCACCAGGCGCGGCTTCTCGCCCAACAGGGCCAGGGTGTAGCCGATGTTCCCGGCGCACCCTCCCCGCTGCTTGCGCATCCGATCGACCAGGAACGAGAGGTTGATGATGTGCAGCTTCTCGGGAAGGATGTGTTCCTGGAAGCGACCCGGGAACCCCATGATGAAGTCGAAGGCCAGGGACCCCGCAACCAGGATTCGCCCCTGCGTGCCGTTGCCGTGATCGCACTTCACCATCGTCGTCTCCTCCAGTCGCATGCGGCGCTCCCTGCAGGCTTCCTGACAGGTCGGGCCATCGGGCAGAAAGCAGAAGATACTAGACCGGGGCCTCAGTCCCTTCTTCAGGAACGCTCCACCTGCCCGAACGCGCCGTGCCGAACCGGGGCAGAAGCACCGGCCCCCGGTTCAGTCCGGAAAGCCCTCAGTGCTCGCCCCGCAGCGGAGGCAACAGCAACCAGGGATTGGCCAGGTAGGTGGCCAGGGAGCGTGGTGCCTCCGAGGTGCCGGATCTCTTCTCGGCAGCCTGGGAGGGAGCGGGGGCCTGCACCGTCCAGGGCAAGGGGACGTTCAAGCCCGTGGCCGAGGCCACCTGACGTGGAACCTGGGAATCCGGCGGGAGGGGGCGCAGGGTCGGACGAGGCGGGAGAGACACCTGCCGGGCCGGAGGCTTTGAAGCCGTGGAAGGCTTCGCCTCCTGCAGGGCGGACATCACCACATCCGGCCTTCCAGGCCGCGCAGCCGCTGACGCGGAGTGCCCCGGGGCCAGGCGAACGGGTTGACCCGGCTGGACCTGCCGGGGCGCCGGCGCAGCCGCCTGAGGCTGGGAAGCCTGCGCTTCGGAATCCGCCGAGAAGGCTTCAACCGCCGGGGGGGTCTCCTGCTCGATCTCTCCCGCAGGGACCGGCTTGTCGTCGGCCGGGGCCTGCGCCGACGACTCTTCGGAAAGGACGGAGGAAGGGGTCTGCACCACCGAGTCGGTCCGGGCGGGGGCCGGATCCGGGCGGGGAGCCTGCCGCTGTCGTGCCATGGGGATGGGCGAGACCGAGGAGGACGCCGAGGAGGTCCCGGGCACCGGATAGACCGGCAGCGGAGCAACGGAATACGCAGCGGGAGCGAGGGGTGCTGGAGCGGATCCGGAGACGGCGGTCTCGACAGCCTCCTGGCCCGGAGGCAGGCCGGCGGAGCGGACCAGCACCAGACCGAGAAGGGAGACGCCCAGCAACAGCAGCACCGCCAGCGTGGTCGTGAAGCGGTCATGCGCCGCCCGGGGGCGCACCCTTCCGGCACCCGGAGACTCGGTTTCCTCCCGATCCAGAGGAGCCGGTGCATGCAACGCCGGCTCTCCGGCTGATTGCGAGGTGGGATCGGTCAGGACGGTCTCGAATCGCTCTTGATCCGCAGAGGCGCCCTCGCCGAGCGGGCGGATCTCCAGGCGTCGGATGGGACGCCTGTCGATCTCGCGCTGCGGGTTGGTCTGGTCGGACATGAGGATTCTCCTTCTCGAGGGAGGCCGGAGGGTGCGGAAGAACTGGACCAGGGGCGCGCAGGCCTCCCCCAAGGATCCTATCCCCCGGGGCTCCCGCGCGGTCTAGCGTTTTGTTGCCATTTCGCCACGATTCCCATGAACAGGGAGTTTTTCCTCGACCTCCAGGGGAGGAGGCCCCCGTCTCCTCCTCCTGGTCGCGACTCCAAGGCAGGGAGGAAGGGGGCCGCGATGGAACTCTGGAAGCCGGGTTTCGACCCGCTCCGGGCTGCGCGACCTCGCGCGCCACGCGAACCTTCATCCAAGGGGCGAACACATGCTACTGATTGGCAACGGCAGGCTCATCACCCGTGACGACGGAGCCTTCTTTGACGACGGAGCCGTCGTCATCGAGGGGAACCTCATCCAGGAGGTCGGCACCACCGCCGCCATGCGGCAGAAATACCCCCACGCAGAGTTCCTGGACGCCCGTGGCGGCACGATCATGCCGGGCCTGATCAACGCGCACAACCACATCTACAGCGCGTTTGCCCGGGGCCTGTCGATCGACGGCTACAGCCCGAAGAACTTCAACGACATCCTGGAGGGGATGTGGTGGAAGATCGACCGTCAGTTGACCCTGGAGAACGACCACCTCTCGGCCTGCGCGATCTACCTGGACTGCATCAAGAACGGCGTCACCACGGTCTTCGACCACCACGCCTCCTACCACGAGATCCCCGGCTCGCTGGACATGATCGCCCGGCCCGCCGTGGAATACGGGGTGCGCACCTGCCTGTGCTACGAAGTCTCGGACCGCGACGGCGAGGCCAAGATGAGAGAGGCCGTCCTGGAGAACGAGCGCTTCATCCAACGCGCGGCCTCCGATGAGACCGACATGCTCAAGGGCATGATGGGCCTGCACGCCGCCTTCACCCTGAGCGACGAGACCCTGGCCTTCTGCGCCGAACACCAGGGCCGCGAGGCGGGCTACCACATCCACGTGGCCGAGGGGCCGGGTGACCTGCAGGATTCGCTCAAGCGCTTCAGCAAGCGCATCGTCCATCGCCTCTTCGATGCCGGCATCCTGGGCCCCAAGACCCTGGCCATCCACTGCGTCCACGTCAACCGCGCCGAGATCGAGCTGCTGAAGGCCACCGACACGATGGTCGTCCACAACCCGGAGTCGAACATGGGCAACGCGGTCGGCTGCGGCCCCGTCCTGGACCTCTTCAAGGCCGGGGTCCTGATCGGACTGGGCACCGACGGCTACACCTCGGACATGCTGGAGAGCTACAAGGTGGGCAACCTGATCCACAAGCACCACCTGTGCGACCCGACCGTGGCCTGGGCGGAGATCCCGACCATGCTCTTCGAGAACAACGCTCGGATTGCCGGACGCTTCTTCAGCAAGCCCCTGGGCGTCCTGAAGCCCGGGGCCTGTGCCGACGTGATCGTGACCGACTATGACCCCCTCACGCCGATGAACGGAGCCAACTGCAACGGGCACATCCTGTTCGGCATGAACGGGCGACACGTGACCAGCACCGTGTGCAACGGCAAGGTCCTCATGCGCGACCGGCAGGTCCTGGTGACCGACGAGGCGGACCTGATGGCCCGCTGCCGCGAGAGCGCCCGGAAACTCTGGAATTCCATCAACGGCTGAGGAGAACCCTGATGTCCGATCGAATGACACCCATCCCGTTCCATGAACTGATGCACTGGGTCCTCGAGGAGAGGAAGAAGGGCACCTTCTTCGCCCTGCACCACGGTTTCGTCGCCCCTGCTCAAGAGATGCTGCACCTCTTTGGCGAGCACCTCGAGACGCCCTTCGGACCCGCGGCGGGCCCCCACACCCAACTGGCCCAGAACATCCTGGCTGCCTACTACGCCGGAGCGCGCTTCTTCGAGCTCAAGACCGTGCAGACCCTGGACGGCGAGGACCTTCCCGTCTCCAAGCCCTGCATCCTGGCCGAGGACGAGTGCTACAACGTCGAGTGGTCCACCGAGCTGCGCGTCCAGGAGGCCTTCGACGAGTACGTCAAGGCCTGGTTTGCCCTGAAGCTGCTCAGCCACGAGTTCGGCTGGGGTCAGCCCGACGGGTTCATGTTCAACATGAGCGTGGGCTACAACTACGAGGGCATCACCTCCGAGAAGATCGACTCCTTCATCGAGGGGCTCAAGAACGCCAGCGCCACCCCCATCTGGGCGGAGTGCCTGGCCTGGACCCGAGCCAACATGGACCGCTTCGAGCGGGTGGACGAGGACTACCTGGCGGGCATCTCGCCGCGGGTCTGCACTTCCATCACGCTGTCCACGCTTCACGGGTGCCCCCCCCAGGAGATCGAGCGGATCGCCGCGTACCTCCTCCACACCAAGAAACTGCACACCTTCGTCAAGTGCAACCCGACGCTGCTGGGCTATGACTTCGCTCGCCGCACCATGGACCAGATGGGCTACGACTATCTGGTCTTCGACGACTTCCACTTCAACGACGACCTGCAGTACCGCGACGCGGTGCCCATGTTCCGGCGCCTGCAGGATCTGGCCGCCGAGAACTGCCTGACCTTCGGACTGAAGCTGACCAACACGTTCCCGGTCGGCATCGCCCGGGGCGAGCTGCCGGGCGAGGAGATGTACATGAGCGGCCGCTCGCTGTACCCGCTGACCATGGAGCTGGCCCGCCGCATCAGCGAGGATTTCGATGGCCAGATGCGCCTGTCGTTCTCGGGCGGCGTCGAGGCCTTCAACCTCGAGGGCCTGGTCTCGGCCGGCATCTGGCCGGTCACCATGGCCACCACCCTGCTCAAACCCGGCGGTTATCAGCGCTTCACCCAGATGGCCCGCTCCCTGTCCAGCCGAGCGATCCCGCCGTTCCAGGGCGTCTCGGTGGGTCGGGTCACCCGGCTGGCCGAACACGCCCTCCACGATCCCCAGCACCTCAAGGCCCTCAAACCGCCCCCCCGGCGCAAACTGGACACCAAGGTGCCCCTGGTCGACTGCTTCACCGCCCCCTGCACCCACGGCTGCCCGATCCGCCAGGACATCCCGGAGTACATCGAGCTCTTCGGAAAGGGCGACGCCCTGGGCTCGCTGCGGTTGATCACCGAGAAGAATCCCTTGCCGTTCATGACCGGAACGGTCTGCAATCACCGCTGCATGGACAAGTGCACGCGCAATTTCTATGAAGAGCCGGTCTCCATCCGCAACGTCAAACTGCAGGCTGCCAAGGCCGGCTTCGAAGCGCTCATGGCCGAGCTCTCCGCTCCCCCCAAGACCTCCCCTCATCGGGTGGCCGTGGTGGGCGGAGGGCCGGCCGGAATGTCGACGGCCTTCTTCCTGGGCCGCCAGGGAGTCCCGGTGACCCTCTTCGAGAGGCAGGAGCACCTGGGCGGCATCGTGCGTTACGTGGTCCCGGAATTCCGCATCCCGGACCAGAGCGTGGACTGCGACGTAGCCCTCATGCAGAAGATGGACGTCGAGGTGCGGACCGGCCAGGAGGCCCCCGGTGTGCAGGAACTCCAGAGCCAGGGATTCACGCACGTGGTCCTGACCGTGGGTGCCCAGGCCCCGGGAACCCTGCGCCTGGAGAAGGGCGAGCCCCTCAACGTCATCGACTTCCTCCAACGCCACCGGGCTGGAACACTCGAGGATCTGGGAACCGACGTGCTGGTCATCGGGGGTGGGAACACCGCCATGGACGCCGCCCGGGCCGCCAAGAGGACCCCGGGAGTCCAGCGTTCGCGGGTGGTGTACCGCCGGACCCGGCGCTTCATGCCCGCCGACGAGGAAGAGCTGCACCTGGCGCTGGCGGACGGGGTCGAGTTCCTGGAGCTCCTGGCCCCGATCTCCTGGGAGAGCGGACAACTCCTGTGCCGCAAGATGGAGCTGGGCCCGCCGGACGCCAGCGGCCGGCGGACTCCGCTGGAGACCGACCAGACCGTCTCGGTCCCCTGCACCACGCTGATCGCCGCGGTCGGCGAGAAGGTGGATCCCCGCTTCTTCCAGGCCAACGGCCTGGCCATGACCGACAAGGGCCGCGTGCAGGTCAACCCGGCGACGTTGGAGACCTCGATCCCCGGGGTCTACGTGGCTGGCGACGCCCACCTGGGTCCGGCCACCATCGTCGAGGCCATCGCCGATGCCCGCCGCGTGGTCGACGCCATCGCCGGCCCCTATCCCCACTCCGTCCCGGGCTGCACCGGCGACTGCCACTCCAAGCACGGCATCCTGAAGCTGTATGACGACAGCTCCAGGGAGGTTGAGCGCTGCCTGCAGTGTGGGGATATCTGCGAGAACTGCGTCCAGGTCTGTCCCAACCGGGCCTACCTGTCGCTGACCGTCAAGGGCTTGGAGAGTCCCCAGATCCTGCACATCGACCGGATGTGCAACGAGTGCGGGAACTGCACGGCCTTCTGCCCCTACGACAGCTCCCCCTACCTCGAGAAGTTGACCCTCTTCTCGACCGAGAAGGAGTTCGAGGAGAGCGCCGTGCCCGGGTTCTTCCACCTGGGCGGCAAGAGGTTCCGCCTGCGGGTGGAGCAGACCCGCGAGGTGGATCTCGAACTGGCCGACCCCGAGATCGACCCGGCGCTCGAGAAGATCCTCTGGGCCGTGCTGACCGACCATGCCTGGCTGCTGCCAGCCGGCCCGGTGAGCGTCGGCTGAGCCGACGGCACATCGGGAAGGGGGGCCTTCCGAACCCATCACGCCATGCTCCCAGGCAGTGCTTGCCTGGGAGCATGGCGTCGACCCGGGCCCGCACCGGGAACCCTTCCAGGGCCAGAACGTTTTCGGCCTCCAGCGCAGAACCGGCCCGGCCGACCAGAGCAACCCGAATCCGCCGCCTGCTCCGAGAACCGGATGCCACGGGCGGTGGCGGATCCGGTAAGAACTCAAGGCCCCCTGGGAACCGACCTGACGAGGAGACCTGCCCCTCATGCCGACAGAACCGAACCCACCCCTCCCCTGGCACGCCCGAACCGACGACGACGTCCTCCACGCCCTGGACTCCACCCTGGAGGGGCTCACGGTCGAGCAGGCCAAGGCCCGCCTTGGAAAGCACGGCCCGAACCTGCTTCCCCGCCCTCAAGGCGACTCGATGTGGGTCCTCCTCTGGAGGCAGATCAACAACCCGCTGATCTGGGTGCTCCTGGTGGCCTCGGTGGTGGCCCTGCTGGCGGACCCCCGCGATGGGACCAAGAACGGCCTGGTCATCCTGGCCGTGGTGATCCTCAACGCCGCCATCGGATTCTTCCAGGAGTTCCGGGCCAGCCGGGCCATCGAGGCCCTCTCCGGCATGGTCCCCGACTTCGCCGCCGTCCAGCGCTCGGGGCAGCGCCTCTCGGTGCCCGTAGCCGACCTGGTGCCGGGGGACGTGGTCCTCCTGGCCAGCGGAGACAAGGTCCCGGCCGACCTGCGCCTGCTGGCGAGCCGGACCCTCCAGGTCGAAGAGGCGGCCCTGACGGGCGAATCGGTCCCGGTCGAGAAGGCACCCGGTCCGGTGGACCCCGAGGCCTCTCTGGGGGACCGCCAGTGCCTGGCCTTTGCCGGAACCCTGGTCACCTACGGCACCGGAACCGGAATCGTGGTGGCCACGGGCACCACGACCGAACTGGGGCGCATCTCCACCATGCTGGCGGAAGCCACCGATCTCGTGACCCCCCTGACCCGGGCGCTCCAGGAGATCGGCGGCAAGCTGACCGTGGGGATCGTCGCCCTCTCGGCGCTGATGCTGGCCGTGGGCACGGCCCGCGAGATGCTGGGCAATGGCGCGGCCTTCTTCGAGGCCCTGAGGGGCACCGTCACCTTTGCCATCGCCCTGGCCGTGGGCGCCATCCCCGAGAGCCTGCCGGCCGTGGTGACCATCGCCTTGGCCATCGGAGTGCAACGGATGGCCCGGCGCCAGGCGGTGATCCGCAAGCTGCCCGCCGTCGAGACCCTGGGCAGCACCACGGTGATCTGCACCGACAAGACCGGCACCCTGACCCGCAACGAGATGACGGTCCAGGCCCTGTGGACCCCCCAGGCCGGAACCATCGTCGTCGACGGGGTCGGCTATGAGCCGGTGGGCGGCTTCACCCCCGACCTGCCGGAGGCCGGCCGCCGCCTGCTGGAAGCCGGTGTGTTGTGCAACGACGCCTCGCTGCAGGAGGAATCCGGGCGCTGGACCGTGACGGGAGACCCCACCGAGGGCGCGCTCCTGACGGCTGCCGAGAAGGCGGGCATGAAGGCCTCGGAGGTGCGCCAGGAATCCCCCCGGCTGGATGCCATCCCCTTCGAAAGCGAAAACCAGTTCATGGCGACGCTGCACCGGATGGGAGAAGCCAGCGTCCTGTTGCTGAAGGGGGCGCCCGAGGTCATCCTGTCGCGTTGCTCGGAAGTCGTGGCCGAGGAGGTCCACGAGCAGGTGGTGGGAATGGCCTCCCGGGGCATCCGGGTCCTGGCCTTCGCCCGCAAGGAGCTGCCGAGAGACCAGGTCCAGGTCGACCTGGAGGACACCGCCACGGGGTTCAGCTTCCTGGGGCTTCAGGGGATGATCGACCCGCCCCGCGCGGAGGCCATCGAGGCCATCCGGGACTGCCACCAGGCCGGCATCACGGTCAAGATGATCACCGGAGACCATCAGGCGACGGCGCAGTCCATCGGTGAGCAACTCGGCCTGCACTCGGAAATCCCGGTCATTGCCGGCCGGGAGCTCAATCACATGGACGGTCCGGCCCTGGACGACGCGCTGCGCCGCTGCCATGTCTTCGCCCGGGTGGCCCCCGAGCACAAGCTGCGCCTGGTGAAGAGCCTGCAGGCCCAGGGCGAGGTGGTGGCGATGACGGGCGACGGGGTCAACGACGCCCCTGCCCTGAAGCAGGCCAACATCGGCGTGGCCATGGGGATCACGGGAACCTCGGTCAGCAAGCAGGCGGCCGACCTGGTGCTGACCGACGACAACTTCGCCAGCATCCGGGCCGCCGTCGAAGAGGGCCGCCGCGTCTACGACAACCTGATCAAGTCCCTGGCCTTCGTGTTGCCGACCAACCTGGGACTGGCCCTGATCCTGACCTGGGGCGTCGCCTTCTTTCCCTTTGACCCCCGCACGGGCGAGCTGCTGCTCCCCATGCTGCCAGCCCAGTTGCTGTGGGTGAACCTGATCGCCTCCTTCTTCCTGGCCACTCCCCTGGCCTTCGAGGCTCCCGAGAAGGACCTCATGAATCGCCCTCCTCGCCGGCCGGGAGAGCCGATCCTCGGCCCCTTCGTGCTGTACCGGACGGTCATGGTGGCGGTCCTGATGACGGCCGGCGCCCTCCTCATGTTCCTCGACGAGCGATCCGACGCCCTGGCCTCTGGCCTTGCCGCCACCGCAGCCGTCTCCGAGGCGCAGACGATGGCGGTCACCACGGTGGTCATGTTCCAGATCTTCTACCTGTTGAACTGCCGCTCGCTGAAGCACTCCCTCCTGACGGTCGGGATGTGGAGCAACCCCGTGCTCTACCTGGGGATCGCGCTCCTGGTGGTCCTGCAGGCCCTGTTCATCTACTTCCCCCCCATGAACGTGGTCTTCGACACCGTGCCGCTGCAACCGGCCGACCTGGGGAAGGCCACGCTGGTGGGCGCCACCATCCTGCCGGTGGTGGCGGTCGAGAAGGCCTGGCGCAACTGGCGAGCCAGGAGCTGATTCCGCCACCTCCCGTGGCATTCGGCCGCGGATTCAGCCAGGACCTGACGTCGGGGGGGGGATCCCCCCCCGACCCCGCCGAGTGCTCTCAGCCCGCACCCCTCAGCAAGAGGATGGCAACGCCCGCCGTGGCCACGGCTGCCCCCAGGCCGGCCCGCCAGGTGATCCTCTCGCCGTCGAAGACCCTGGTCAGGGGCAGGATGAACAGGGGGCCGGTCGAGTTCAGGGTGGCCGCGATGCTGGCGGGGGCGAACTCCAATGCCAACATGGAAAGCCAGATTCCGAAAAAGGTGCCCAGCAGCGAGGCCCCCACCAGGGTTCTGAGTTCGGGCCAACGACCGAAGGGACGGACCCAGCCCAGCAGGCGCCCAGGTTCCAGGAAACCCCACAGGAACAGCGCCGAGAGGGCGGCCACCTGCCGGACCAGGGAGGCCTCCAGGGCCGGAACCTGCGAGAGCGCATCCTTGGCCAGGATCACCCCCACCGCGTGGCTGCCCACCGCACACAAGCCCCAGGCCACGGCCCTGGCCATCGATCCACGCACCTCGTGGCCCGGAGCGCTTCGGCCCCTCAGCACCCAGGCAACCCCGCCCAGGGTCAGCAGGATCCCCGACCAGGCAACGCCGTCCAGCCGTTCGTGCAGGATCCAGGCCGCCAGGACCGCCGTGAGACCGGGACTCAGCGTATCCAGGAGCAGCGTCCGCCGCGGTCCCAGGGCATTCAAGGCGGTGAAGTAGGCCGTGTCGCCCAGGGTGATCCCCACCAGCCCGCTCAAGGCCAGGAAGAGCCCCTCCCGGAGCGGAACCTCGGCCATGCCTTGGCAGGAGAGGAGCCCGGCACAGGCCGCCACCGCGATGACCGTCTTGGCGAAGTTGAGCCCCAAGGGCGAGACCGAGTGCCCCAGCCTGCGGAAGAGCAGGCTGGCCGAAGCGAACGCGAAGGCCGAGCCCAGGGCGAAGAGACCACCGTTCCAGCCGCTGCCGGGTTCCACGGACTGCTAGGCCAGCTTCCGGGGTGGAACGAACCTGGGCTCGAAGAACTGCATCACCACCTCGTCGGCGAAGAACCGACCTCGAGCCGTGAGCCGCAAGAAGTCCTGGTCCTCCTCCACCAGGTCCAACCCCCGCAGCCGTTCCAAGGTCGGCGCGAAGAGGTCCTGCGGCCACCTCCCCATCCGATCGAAGTAGGCTTGCTTGTCCACGCGGGTGTTCTTCAGCGGAAGGATCAGGGCGCGTCGCTGCGCGGTGGCCTCGTCCAGGACCAGGCCCCGATCGATGGGCAGGCGCCCTTCCGCCAACATCTGACGATACTTCCGGAAGTCGTCCCCGACGTGAAGGAAGTAGGTGCTGTCCAGACTCCCCCACGAGCTGATGCCCGCGGGGATGACGTCGGCGAGATCGTTGTTGACGTCGTGCAGGTAGCCCGAGACATGGCTCGGGTCCCGGGAGAAGATGCGCGTGTAGTCCTGGTGGAAGCCATGTTCCTCGCTGATCAGGATCCCCAGCATCTTCATCACGCTGCCCTCGTCGTAGCCGGGAAAGGTCGAGGGATCCTGGCGGTAGTGCCCCAGCACCGTTCCGGGCCGATCCCCGTGGGGCGCGATCCGCAACCGATACAGTTGCCAGGAGTCGGCTCCCGAGCGGACCGCCGTCTGCATGGTGTCGATCCACTGCTGCAGGGTCTGGCCTCCCAGCCCGTAGATCAGGTCGATGGCCACGCTCTGGAAGCCGAACTCCCGGATCCGGGCGATGGCCTCCAGGGCCTGAGCCGAGGAGTGGGGGCGGGCCGTCTGGCGAAGCAGGCCGTCGTCGAAGGCCTGGACGCCCATGCTGAGGCGGTGGACCCCGTGGTCGCGCAGAATCCGCAGCAACTCGGCGCCCGAGTCGCCCAGCAGGGTGGAGGGCTCGGCCTCAAACGAGAACTGCCGACATTCCGTGGTATCGACGTGCTTGTCGAGGAGGTGCAGGAACTTCTGCAGGTTGGCAGCGGACAGACAACTGGGGGTCCCCCCGCCGACCAGGATGGAAGCGACCCGGATCCGGTCCAGGGACAGGCGTTCGCGATACAAACGGAGTTCCAGATCCAGGCCATCCAGGTAGCCGGCGACCTCGTCCTCGGTGCTGCCCACGCGCGTGACCCAGTGGCAGAAATGGCACCGCGTCAGGCAGAAGGGCAGGTGCAGATAGAGGGCCACGGGCTGGCGGACCGCTGGATGAGCCCCCAACACCTCGTCCGCGTGGGCGGAGGGCATCAGACCCATGGCCGGATAGGTGATGACGGGGACGAAGGGCTCCCCTCGGGGCACGATCCCGGCCTCGAGCAGTTCCTCCATCGCCAGTTCCCGGGTGGCCTGCTGGGCCCGTGCCACCCAATCCAAGTGGTGCAGACGCATGTCGACTTTCGACCTCTTTCACCCCACCATCTGGGAACCGGCGCCCCCCTCCCAAGCGCGCCCCGCAGTCCTGGTGCTTCTGCGAGGGTGCCCGGAGGGCGCCCCCCGTGACCGCCAGAGAACCGGGGCAAGTTCCTGGATCTTGTATAGCACAATTCGGGCTGGATTCATCCACCCCCAGCCCGGAACCGTCGGGTCTTTTCCCCTCCTGCCGGGAATCTTCCGGGATCCGACGTGCCCCTCCGGAGGCCCGGGCCCAGACCAGATCTCAGAATTTCGTCTGGAAGTGGGTCTGGATCTGCCAACCGCCCCAGTTGAAGGCGTGGGCCGTGGCCCCGCGGGAGTCGGCTCCCTGACCCGCGGTGACCGAGGCCGGAACGCCATCCCGGGTGTCGTAGTGACTGACGACCAGCTCGCACAGGCTGTCCTTGGCCAGACGGAACTGGGCCCCAAGGTACGGCACCGTCTGCGTCGAGTCGACGTTGACGAAGCCGACGCTGTTGTGGGCCACGGCGTAGCTGTTGTAGAGGCCTGCCGGGTCGTGGTGTCCCCTGACGGCGATGCGGTCGAGGCCTCCCAGCAACGTCCAGTGATCGGTCAGATCCCAGTTGGCTTCCAGATGCCAGGCATCGATCCCCAGATCGACCTGGTTCTGGCTGCCGCCGAAGTCGGCTGCCAGAGTCGAGGGCCGAACCAGATCCGTGCGGTTGTAGCGGAGTTCGGCTCCCACCTTGGGATCTTCCCAGCGGTGGGACACCACCAGCCCATAGCCTCTCTCCTGACCACGAACGTCCTCCAAGGGCCGCAGCGCGTCGTCAAAAGACGAGCCGGAGTTGATCCCATACTGCAAAGGGTGGGCATAACCCGAGAAGACGTAGTCGATGAAGCCCGGCGAGAAGCCCAGCACGGGGTAGTTCGGAGTGCCGACTCCGACCGAGCCGGGCAGCGCTCGAACGTCGTACAGGGATGTGCGCGCCTGCTCCAGCCAGGAAGCGTTGAGACCCACCCGCCCACGGCCCTGATCGAAGCTCCACGTGCCCTTGATCCCGCATCCTTGCCGGTTGTGCGGATAGTTCTTGAAGTCGTGCAGATGGAAGCGCCCCGCAAAGGCGTAGGTGGACGGCGAACGGAACCCCAGCAGGTTGCTGCTGAAGGACATGGGCCCGTAATCGGGATCCACGTTCAGGTAGAAAGCGGACAGATCCAGGTTCCCCTGCAGCGTCTTCCCGCCCACCTCCAGCCGGACGGCCTGGCCCTGGGCACTGTGGCTGGAGTTGCGACTGGACTTGTAGTCGCTCAGAGCCCACTCCCCTTTGACGCGTAGCGAGTCCTGGCCCTCGAGCTTCCACTCATGGCGCACCGACAAGCCCACCAGGGTCTGATCCTGCGGACCGAAGTTGCCTCCACCGGTGGTGATGCCCAGGGCGTTGTCGGCCGCGGGATTCCAGCCTGGGATCGGCCGGGTGTCGATGGTGTTGGGGATGAAGACGCCGCCCGCCACGGCAGGATTGCCCTGCTCGATGGCGCTGCGCTGGGCCGCGAAATGGCCCGGAGGGTTCACCCATTGCAGCGGGTTCCATCCGGAGGAGGCGCCATAGCGGACGTTGGCGCCCGTCACCAGGCCCACGACCAGCGGGCCGCCCGGAGGGGCCTCATCGAAGTTGCGGACGAAGTTGGCTCGAACCAGACCCCGGCCCTCCGAGAACCTCCAGCCCAGGGTGGCACCCAGGTTCTGGTGCAGGTAGTTCATGCCCTGGTAGGCGTTCCCTGAACCGGTCCGGGTCCCCAGCGCTTCCCACTCCAGGACGCTGCCCGCGCTCAGAGCGGATTCGCCCGTCACGTCGAAACCGTACCCGGGAAGGCGCGGTGGACCGTAGACGCACAGGTTGCTCTGCCCCAGGAAGACCAGCGGGTCCAGGCGGGTCTTCTCGACGGCGCCCAGATGGATCCGAGTCTTGGAAGGGTTGTGGCGCACCCAGAAGTGGTCCAGGACCAGGCGCGTGTAGGGCTGGTTGTTCAGGGGTTGGGCTCCCCCCGTGCCCGCGTTGGCACCGCTGGGCCCGGCCAGGAAGGGAGGGTTGACGCCCCAGTAGCCGTCGACATTGGCGTCCCCCTGAGACGTATAGGCCGCGAACTCGGCCCCGGCGTCCAGGTCGGCGGAGACCTTGACCTGGAGGCCCAGGATGGCGCGGCTGGTGAAGCCGGCTCCGTTGGTCAGGGCCCGACCTCGCTGATAATCGACCACCGGCAGCACGCCGTGGGTCTGGGGTCGCATCCGCGGGCCGACCGCACTGCCCACCGCGCTGTTGTAGTCCACGTAGGGCACTCCGGCAGCCCGGCCGCCCCCCGCCCGCCCGTTGTCGTTGTCCGACACTCCGGTGTTGGTGAAGGTCTGGGCCACGAAGCGGGCATCCACCGATCCGTAGAAGGTGATGCGCTCCAGTTCGGCGACCCTCCGGTCCAGTCGGGCCGCGGACTGTTCCAGCGCGGTCGTGCGCACGCCCAGGGCCTCCAACTCCTCGCCCAGGGCGGTCGCCAGTTTCCGGATCTCCTCGCGGTCCCGAAGCGTTGCGAAGGTGGCGTGGTCCTGCTCGGCCCTGGCCAGGAGGCGGGCCAGCAGGAGCGCCATTTCCCAGCGGCTGGCGGCCCGGTCACCCTTCCATGTGCCGTCCGGGTATCCCTCGATCAGCCCCCTCGCCACCAGCGAGGCCACCGCGTCTCGAGCCCAGTGGGCCTCCGGGACGTCGGGCAGGACCGGCGCCGCCCAAGCGGGGAACGCGACGGCCAGCAGGAGCAGGAGAGCCACAAGGGCCGTCCCCCCCAGGGGACATGCAGGATGGTTCGGGCGGACGCACGCCGGCCGGCGGTGCTTCCAGCTTGTCATGGAGGGCCAGAGGTGCACGAGATGCTCCCGATTCAAGCAATCTTGGGTCGGTCCGCTCGCTCGGGCCATGTGGCAGGGCGCGCGGACAATGAACCCGCGCGGTGGTCCTGGCACGCCAAGATTCGCACCGGCACGGTCGAAGAGATTCTACGTCGAAACCGGCCCCGAAATCGGTGTCGCCGGACACCGGGAGGAGCCCCTGGCATCGGGAATCCCTTCTCCGGAAACAGGGAGAGCCACCAGAAGACCGAAAGCCTCCCCCGATGTCTGCAAACCCGGCCGACTGCTGCCGGCTGTCCTTCCTCCGGGAGGTGGAACCCGAGCATCTGCAGCCCTTCCTGGGGCGCATGCAGGTGCGCGATGTTCCCCGGCGGGCCTTCCTTTTCCGGCAGGGGGAAGTCAGCGACCCGGCCTTCATCGTCGTGTCGGGGCAGATCCGCATCAGCGTCCTGACGGCCGAAGGAGCCGAGATGACCCTGGACATGCTGGGTCCAGGCGATGCCTGCGGAGTCGCCGGACTGGCCGGGGCCATCCCGCGCATCAGCAACGCCGTGGCGGTCCGGCCTTCGCGTGTGCTGGCGATCCCGACGAGGGTCCTGAGCACGCTGTTGGCAGAGCACGCCTGCGTGTACCACCACCTGTTGTCGCAGTTGCTGCGGCGCCTGACCCGGTCCCTCCAGGAACAGGCGACCAGCGCAACCCAGCGCGTCTACACCAGGGTGGCCCAGAAGCTGTTGGCCCTGTCTGAGGACTGTGCCCCGGGCAACCCGGCGCGGGCCCTCCCCCGCGAGCTCTCCCACCAGGAACTGGCCAGGATGGTCGGCAGCACGCGCGCGACCGTATCCCGCGTGCTGAAGAAGATGCGTCAACAAGGCATCCTGGATGAGGATCCAACGCGCCGGCACCTCGTGATCCGCGCAGTGGACCGGCTGTTGGAGTTCTCTGAGGGAACCGACCTGCCCCAGACCTCGGGGCTCACCATCCTTCCCTGAGAGAGGAGCCCCCAGCCCGCGGTCCGGGCTCGGCTCCTTGCCCGGTCAGCGCGGGGGCAGAAGCTCCGGCAGCAGGCGGACCACGACGAAGTCCGGGATGCCCCGCTTGAGGAATTCGGAACGAAGATAGGCCAACTGCTCTGCGGTCAGAGCCGCCGCAAACCGGACGGTCGTCGCGTCGTAGCGCTCCACCGCTGCGATCAAGCGCTGCACCAGGGGAAGCATCTGACGAGCCTGGTCGGCGCTGAAGGCCAGGCCCTTCCTGCCGTCCATCACCATCAACCAGCCGGCCAACTGCGGGGGGCGATCCAGGAAGTCCGACCAGCGAGACACCAGGGCCGGCGCGGAGTTCCCCCCAGGCGCGGACGGAACGCAGACCCCCGCCGCATCGCCCGGCAACGGAGCCACCCGGGCCAGGCCGGCCGGGCTCCGCGCCGGAGCTTCCTGGCCCGGACGCCGACCGGAAGGGTCCGCTTCGGCTGCCCGCGCCTGCAGAGCCTTCAGCAACCTCTTGAAGCTCTCGCTGGGCAGGACGTCGGGTCCGCTGGCCCCGAACAGGTCGCTGGGATGGACCCCTGCGGGGTTGTTGAGGAAGCCGACCTGCTCGGGGGTCAGGACCGCGCGCAGACCCAGGATGCTGTCCTGCTCGGCGCGGGCATCCTCCACCAGCATCTGGACCAGCGGCCGAACCTCCTCGAGCTGAGCCGGGGTCAGATGATGTGGAGCGCTGCTGCGCAGCCTGTCGAGCGTCCAGGCGAAGCCGACCGATCGGCGAACCAGGCAGTAGTCCCTGCCCAGAAAGAGCAGAAGCGCGGAGGAACGGGCGTCGTCGGAGGCCCGGCCGGCACGAGCCTCCCTGGGCTTCCCGGCGGAGGAGGTGCCTGGCGGCTCACCGTCTGCGGGGAGGAGGCCGTGCCCTCGAAGCATCCAAAACGCCTGCGCCCCCAGAAGCACCAGGAGGATCGCCACCAGCCACCTCTTCGAACCGAGGTCGACCGTCCTCTGGCCGGCAGACCGAGGCCCACAAGGAAGCCCGGCGCCCCCGTCTTGTCCGGAGCGACGCGCCGAGCCGGTCATCCTTGGAGTCGGCCGGGTGCCATGTGTGCCGGGACGCTTCGCAGCACGAGCGCGGCATCCTTCCCCCAGGACCGCCGGTGGCGGGCGTACCGAGCGGGAGGCGTCCGCAGGCCCGGGATCGACCGGGCAGGCCCTCCAGCCCGGTTCAACCCCGATCCGATCCCCACCTCAGGGCGTGGTTTCCTCCGGCGCCGGCATGGCCACCCGGAATCCGACGTAATTGTAGAAATACCAGTATTCTGGCGTGGACTTGTCCCGATAGAAACCATTCATGGTGTCTTCCTGATGGTACCAACAACCTCCCCGCAGGACCCGCAAGGCTTTGGGATCCGGCGCCTCGCGCCCGTCCTGGGCTCGGTAGGGGTAGTCCTGGTAGATGGAAGAGCACCACTCCATGGCGTTGCCCAACAGATCCAGCACCCCGTAGGGGCTTGCTCCCGACGGAAAGGATCCGACGGGCGTCGTGCCCCGCCCGACGTCCATTTCGGCCATCTTCTCGACCAGGTTCGGGTCCTCCATGTCCAGGTTGTTGCAGCGATTCTTGTCCCAGTCCTGGCCCCAGGGATACGGCAGACCGGTCGGTCCCCGGGCCGCCTTCTCCCACTCGGCCTCCGTCGGCAAACGCCCCCCGGCCCACGCACAATAGGCTGCGGCGTCGAACCAGCTCACGTAGACGACGGGATGGTCCTCCAGGCCCTGCTCGTAGTGCAGGTCCCAGCGGCTGGCCAGGAGCTGGTGCCCGGTCTGCTCCAGGAACCTCTGGAACTGGGCGTTGGTCACCTCGTGCTTCCCCAGACAGAAGGCGTCCAGGTCGACCTGCTGCTGGGGACGGGTCTCATCCAGGGTCTCGCTCCCCATCAGGAAGCGACCTGCCGGGATCAGGACCATCTCCGAACCATCCTTGGGGTTGAGGTACTCCCGGAACCCGCAGGCGTTCGTCCGCAGATAGCGGAGATCAACCGATGCGGCACCCCTGTGGCCTTGCTGACGAGCCAGGCTCCATGCCGCCAAGGCCAGAAGTGCGGCGACTGCCAGAACCAACCCCACGGAACGGACCTTGTTTTTCATCGAGAAGACTCCTGATCCGGCAATACGCGGTCGGGGGCTCAAGCCCTGTCGCGACCTCCTGGTCTCTGGGACCCGGGATCACACCCAGGAGGACCCCCTCGTGACTCCTCCGAATCCCTGCGCCGCACCCTGTCCCTCCACGTGCGTCCCGGGACGCCGGTCCTCCCGCAGAATTGGGACCAGGCCGGGGCGGCCCCGGGGAATCTTGGAATCCGCCCCCTGGAAGAGTCTCTCGCGATGAAACCAACCCAACAACGAATCCTCCTGGTCACCCTGCTGATGGCCCTCCTGCTGGGGGTTCAACTCGTCGGTCGCTGGTCACGGCAGGCCTCTCCGGCCCACCAGCCCACCGCGGGGGATCACCCGGCCAGCGACCTTCCCGAGGTGAGGCGGCTGGCCCCTCCCGAAACCACCGGTCCCCTGTTCAAGGGCGGGCGGTTCGGGGATGTTCCGATCGAAGAGCTGATCCGATCCCGGGACGCCTACTACTCCGCCGTCCGCACCCTGATCGACTTCCAACAGTCCAAGAAGAAGGAAGACCTGCTGCAGGCGGCCGAGAGGCTCCGCAGCCTGCAGAAACTCTCCGACAACCTCTATGTCCGCTCGAGCCTTCCGTTCGATGCCTGGTGCCGCGAGCAACTGGGCGACACCTCCCAGCGCGACAAGCTCATCGCCGAAGGAGTCTTCGCCGCCCCCCACTACCGCTTTCTCTTCTCTCAGGGGGTTCCCGAAGGCGCCATCCGCTACCAGATGCGGATGGAGTGCCAGGCCGGCCTCGACCAGCTTGCAAGAGCGCTGCGTTCCTACGAGGCGGCCCACTCTGGCCGCCTTCCGACCCGAATCGAGGACCTGCAAACCGAATCTCCGCTGGGCCTCATCCACTGTCCGGCCAGCCAGGCCAACAGCTATTACCTCATGCAGAACGGCGAAATCCGGTGCAGGAACCACCCGCCGGGACCCGACAGGGGGGATGCCGAGCAGTCCTACAAGGTCTACATGATGATCCTGGACGGATTTACCGAGACCGAGCGGTTGTCCTGGAGATGGGACGACCTGGTCGCCGTGTCCGGAATGCATGAGGGACAGACCATCGCGGACGTCGGCTGCGGCCCGGGGCTCTTCACCTTCCCCATGGCCGAGAAGGTCGGCCCCCGCGGGAAGGTGTACGCCGTCGACATCAACCGGAGCGTGTTGGATTTCGTGGCCTTTGCCGCCGCGGAGAGGCCAACCCTGAATATCGAGACCGTCCTGACGCCCAAGAGCCGACTGAGCCTGCCGCCAGCATCGGTGGAACTGATCACGGTCATCGAGACCTACCATGCCATGCTCCCGATCTCCAACCCCACCGAAGAAAAGAACTTCCGGGAATTCCTGCTGCCCTGGCTGCGCACCGTCCGGACCGCGCTCAGACCCGGCGGCCTGCTGGTGGTCGGGGACGGCAACGTCGATGCCCGCGTCATTCAACAGCAGGTCTCGCAGGCCGGCCTGGAGGTGGTCAAGAATCCGGCTCCGGGCGTCACCTCGCGCGACACGGACTACTTCAGCGTCTTCCGCCGCCCGACGCACGAAGAGTAGCCTCCATCCAGTCCGGCTCGCGGTGACCAGGGTCCAGCCCGGAAGGCGTTCGCGTCCTTTTCGTGGGCATGCACCTGAATCCGCCACCTGCCGTGGCATTCGGCCGCGGATTCAGGATGCAAGACGAGCCTTGCCAAGCAGACACGTCCTCAGGCATAATCGACGCAAATCCAGTTCCAAAGGAGCTGCGGCCAACGATGCTTGGTGGGGCGGGGCGTCGACAGCGCATGGTGCGCGCCACATGCTGGCTTCTGGCCTTGCTGGGCCTGCTCAACCTGTTCTGGCTGACCCGACAGGAATCGCAGGTGGACCCGCCGGCGACGCGCGGGCAGGCCAGGGCCTCCGGCTTCCGGGACCTCCGACCACGGGTCCCTGGTCCTGACGACTGTGCCTTCCCCGACCGGAAGCTGAAGCCCTCGCTCCGCGACCAGGGAATGAACCCGCAGGGGTACCGGGAATACCTCGCTGCCGACGGTTCCGTGCTGATCCACATCCCGGCCGGGGACTACCTCGCAGCCGAGGCCCCAGACGCGCGCGGGTGGACCGGACGAAAGACCCGGAAGATCCACCTGGAAGGCTATTATATCGGCAAGTTCGAGGTCACCAACGCCCAGTTTGCCCGCTTCGTCCGCGAAACGGGATACGCCCCCTTCGTCAACGTCTGGGAGACCTACGCCAAGAAGTCGGGCGACGACTTCCCCGTCGTCTACGCCTCGTGGCGGGCAGCCTCCGCCTACTGCAAGTGGGCCGGACTGAGGCTCCCCACCATTCGCGAGTGGGAGCGCGCTGCCCGTGGGACCGACGGACGGACCTATCCCTGGGGCCAGGAATGGGACGCGAACCGCAGCAACAACTTCAAACTTGCCGACCAGAAACGGAAGTCGTGGCGAGCCGACTTCTCGGCCGGAAGGGGCCCCCTCCCGACCGGCCTCTTCCCGGAAGGAGCCAGCCCCTGCGGGGCCCTGGACATGATCGGCAACGTCGCCGAGTGGTGCTCGGACCAGGGGAAGGCCGGAGACCCCTCCAAGGACCCCCACGGATTCGGAGGCTGGTACTGGAGGATGCTGTGCGGCGGCTCCTGGGACGACAGGCCCGCGCGCTGTACCCTCACGCCACCGGTCAGCGTCAAGGCCCCGGACTACGGTTCCACCTATGCCTGGGGATTCCGGGTGGCACGGTCGGAATGAAGGCGATCCTGATGCCTGGCCTGGTGACGGCGCTCATGCTCCTCCTCCTGGCGGGCTGCAGCCCGGATCCGGAGGTTCCCGTCCCCCTCCAAGAGCGGACCAACCCCAGGGACGGCTCGGTCCTGATCGAGATCCCGGCGGGCGAGTTCGTGATGGGTTCCGACGAGTATCGCGACTCCAAACCCAGGTTCGACCTGAACCTGCCCACCTACTGGATCGGCAAGCACGAAGTCACCAACCGGCAGTTCGCCGCCTTCGTCCAGGCGACGGGTTACCAGGCGGAGGGGAACTGGCGCCAGCTCTTCAAGCCGGGCCTGGAGAACCACCCCGTGGCCAGCGTCTCCTGGTACGACGCCCAGGCCTACTGCAGATGGGCCGGACTGCGACTTCCCACCGAGGCTGAGTGGGAGAAGGCCGCCCGAGGACTGGACGGCCGCCTCTTCCCGTGGGGTGACACCTGGGATGCCCAGAAGTGCAACAACCGCGACATGAAGCGCCCCGAGCTGATGGCCAGGATGGCCTCCGTGCACAACGGTCGGGGGACCCTGCCCGTCGGCTCGTTCCCCGAGGGGGCGTCTCCCTTCGGCCTGCTGGATGCCGCCGGAAACGTCTTCGAATGGACCACCTCGCCTTTTGATCCGTATCCCTACCGGGCCGACGACGGACGGGAGGCCAACGACGACCCGGTCGAGGTCTCGCTGCGCGGTGGGGGGTGGGCCTACAGGCACACCGGGTTCTTCAGGACCGATACCCGGAGCCGATGCAAACCCCCGATCTTCACCTTCTTCGTCGGTTTCAGGGTGGCGGACTCCGGCCCCTGAGCTGGGCCGGGACGGCGAACCCAAGAGACAAGACTGAATCCATCGTGAATCCGGAAAGGCGATCGCAAGTGAAGCGTTGGGCAACCATGGCCATCCTGTTCCTGGTCGTGACGAGCTGCGCCGTGGCAGCCGGGATGATCTCAGGCTTCCAGAGGACCATGCCAGCGGCCCATCGGGGGCGCGAGGTCCAAGGCCCGGAGGGGTCCACCCTGGTCCAGGTCGAGGGGGGCGAATTCGTCATGGGCACCGACGAGGAGAGCGTCATCTTCGGCAAGCCGGAGTTCGTCTGCCGGGTCGATCCCTTCTGGATCGGCAAGTATGAGGTGACCAACCGCCAGTTCTCCACGTTCGTCGAGAAGAGCGGGTACGTCCCCCAGGGCAAGTGGCGGACCTATTTCCACGACGGCCTGGACGATCACCCGGTGGTCTGCGTCACCTGGAAGGATGCCGACGCCTACTGCCGGTGGGCCGGTCTGCGCCTGCCCACCGAAGCCGAATGGGAGAAGGCGGCCCGAGGCAACGATGGGCGTGCCTACGTCTGGGGCAACGACTGGCAGCCCGAGTTCAGCAACAACTGGAACCTGCGCCGCCAGGACAAGATGGCCGGGATGGCCGACTTCCTGAAGAAGCGGGGGACCACTCCGGTAGGCTCCTTCCCCGAGAGCGTCTCGGTCTACGGCTGCTGGGACATGGCCGGGAACGTCTGGGAGTGGACCTCGACGGTCTTCCGTCCCCATCCCTATCGAGCCGACGATGGCCGCGAGGATCCCCACTCGGAAGACGGCCGCGTGATGCGCGGGGCCAGTTGGTACAGCGTCGAACAACGCTGCCTGAACTGCGCCGAACGGGTGGCGGCCAGCCCTCCCAGCATGTTCAGCCACTTCATCGGCTTCCGGGTGGCCAGCACCCGCGAACCCCGGCCAGGCCCCGGTGCGGACGCGAGGCCCTCTCCCGCGGCGACCCCCAGAAGCGACGCCTCTCCGAGGTGATCCCCTGGAAGGCGCGGCTGGCCTGGCTGGCGCTGGCCCTCCTGATCGTCGCGGGCACCGAGTTGGCGGCAGGCTTCTGGCCCGCTCCTCGCGAGCGCCTGGAAGCCATCCTGGAGATCTTTGAACTGCACCCCACCCGGATCTGGGCCCTGCGCAAGGGCCTGGACACCCGCTTCATGGGAGCCCCCCTGCACACCGACCATGAAGGGTGGCGCATCGATCCGGCGGCGCCCTCCGGCGGCCCCTTCCGAATCTACGTGCTGGGGGACTCGCTGACCTTCGGCTGGGGCGTCGGCGACAGCCAGACCTGGCCGAGCCTGCTGCAGCGGCGGCTCGGAATCCCCGTGAGGAATGCCTCGGTGCCGGGCTACACGACCTGGCAGGGGATGCGAGTGCTTCACGAGGTGGCGCTGCCGGACCGGCCAGAAGTCGTGATGATCTGCCACGGCGTCAACGACGTCAGCAAACTGCGGTTCTTCGGCGCCGACACCCGCCCCGACGAGGATCAGCGCCCCCAGAGCGAGCTGGCCGTGACCACCTGGAACCTCCTGATGAACACGAACACCTATCGCTTCCTGCGCAATCGCGCCTTCCGCAACCGCGACGGTGCCCTGGAGGGGCAGGCCGCCTTCCTGCGCCTTTCCCAGGAGGCCCCCCCCCGAGTCTCGATGGAGGCCTACGCTGGAAACCTCACGCAGATGGTCGATCAGGTCCGCGCCGCCGGCGCCCTCCCGGTGCTGGTCAAGATGCCGCTGAACCTGCCCCTGCCTCCGCAGGTGTCCCCCGCCTCGCGCAGGCAGGCGGCCGAACTCTTCGCCCAAGCGTCCCGCCGGGTTCAACAGGGAGACTTCGCCCAGGCCACGGCTCGCTACCGGGAGGGCCTGAGCCTGGACCCCTTGGACGCGAAGCGCTGCTGGGAGGCCTACGAACTGGGCCGCAAGTCCGGGGATTCCGCGGTGGCAGAGTTTGCCTTGAGCCTGCTGAGGCGCATGGAGGTCTACCAGAGCAGCGCCCGCCACGTCCAGTCCAACCTCCGGGTCGACCAGGTGGCCCGGGAGACGGGCACCCCCGTGGTCGACGTCGAGGCAACCTTCGCGCGCTTCCCAGGGAGACCGCTTTTCAATGATCCGGTCCTGGACCCCTACCACCCCAACGCCGCCGGACACGCCCTCATCGCCGAAGAGGCGGCCAGGCTCCTGAGTCCGCCTGCCGGAGGTCCTGACCCGCCGAGGTGATCGGCGGAGCCCGGGGGTTCGGCGCGCCCTCGAGATCCTAGCGCGTGCGAGGTCCCAACTGCTGCGCCGCCCACCTGGCGAAGGAGTGGTCCACGATGTCGCTGAGGGGGGGACACTTCTGGACGTAGCCGTGCGCCTGGTACCACTTCAGGTCATCGGCCATCGAGCGGGCATTCAGGTAGCCGTCCTGATTCAGGCCTACGGGGCGCATCCGAGTATACAGGGCCTTGTCCTTCACCGGCACGTGTTTCGTCATGATGGCGATTTCGGGCCCGGGGTCGCGCTTCTGGACGAAGGCCCGGTGGTAATCGCGCACGCCCCGAAGGTAGGCACGCATGAAGCGGCGCGCAGCGCCGGTGTTCAGGCTGAACGTCTCGGAATACAGGATGGCGGCGCTCTGCTGGTAGGGATAGATCTGGCTGGCGGCGCGCACTTCCCGCGCCCATCCCTTGGACAGCGCCTCGGTCAGGAGAGGTTCGATCTGCACGGTGGCGTCCAGGCTGCCTCGAGCCATCGCCATGTTGGTGTCTGCGTAGGGCATCGTCACGATCCTCAGGTCTCCGATTCCCAACCCCCCCGTGCGCAAGAAGCGGTCGGCCACCACCTCCTGCGAGACCCCCCTGCCGGTGAAGGCCACCGTCCGACCCTTCAGGTCCTGGGGGCTGCGAACCTCCAGGCCCGGCCTGACGACCAGGCTCAGGTAGCCGCACCCAGGTGAGTTGCTGCCTTTGTCGGCCACGGCTCTGAGCTTGATGCCCCGACCCAAGGCGTTGTAGAAGCTGGCTCCCAGGTTGCCGCCTCCGACCTCCAGCTTGTCGGTGGCCAGCAGGGGCAGCATCTCGGGGCCCGAGGAACGGAAGGGGATCAAGCGGACCTTCAAGCCTTCGGCCTGGAAGTAGCCCTTGTCCGCGGCCAGGTAGAGGCCCGCGGAGGACATCGTCGGGGCCACGCCGACCCGGACTTCGATGGTCTCGGCCCCGGCGGGGAGCAGGAGCCCGACCAGGAAGACCGCGAGCACCAGAAGGACCACCCCGACCCCTCTTCCTGCTGGCGGCCGTCTCCTGCCGGCAGGGTTCCGCGAGGTGCCACCTTCGTGAACCGCAGGTGGCCCCGGCGCCCCTCTCAAGCCCGCCGCGGGCCGGGGACGCGCAGACATGCGAGGGGAGACGAAGGGAAAGGATCTCACGAAAACCTCCGGAGCAGCACACGAGACTCCTGGCGCCCCGTCCAGGACGGCACCAGAGCTGGCAACATTCTACATCGCCTGTTCGCGCCGATCGGTGTCACCCGACACCAGACCGGATTCGCCGCGGGAAATCCCCGGGGGGGCCGCTCAGAGCCTCATGGTATCTCCACCCGCACCGACTCCACCGCGCCGGCGGGACCAGGCCCGGCACAGGGCCCCGACCAGGGCCTGCAGCAGGGCCCCGGCCACGGCCAGGACCACCAGCCCCGCGTACATGCGGTCGATATCGAAGAGGTCCCAGGAGTTCCACACCACGTAGCCGATGCCCGACTCGGTCGCGGCAAACTCGGCGGCCACCATCAGCACCAGGCAGTACCCGGCCGCCGCCCGGACACCCGTCAGGATCCAGGGCATGGCTCCCAACAGCAGGGTCCGCACCGCGTAGTCCCAGCCTCGGAGTCGCAGATTCCGGGCCACCAGGCTGGTGGAGTCGCGAGCCTCGGTCACCCCTTGCAGGGTGTTCAGAAGGACCAGGTAGAAGGCGCCGATGGCCAGGATCGTGACCCGAGGGATCTCCCCCAGGCCGAAGATCAGAAGCAGGAGCGGCAGGATGGCGATCTTCGGGATCGGGTAGGTCAGGGCCACCACGGGCTCCAGCACGGCTCGCAGTCGCGGCATCATCCCCATCGACAGGCCCAGGACGGTCCCCGCCAGGGAACCCAGGGTGAAGCCCGCGGCCAGGCGCAAGGCGCTGGCCGCCAGGTGCGGCCACAACTCGCCGGAGGTCGTCATCTCCATCAACTTGGACAGGACCTGCAGCGGCCCGGGGAAGAAGCGGGTATCGATCCAGCCCAGGCGGGCGGCAACCTCCCACAGCAGCAACGCGACCAGGGGGGACAGGAGGGTGGCCAGAGCGGGCCGGGTCACCCCAGCGGGCCGGGACGGGGTGGACGGATTCGCCGGGCGGGGTTCACGGAAGGCCGCCAGGACCTCCTGCACCGCCGGGTCCTGACTGCCCCCCCCCGCATTCCACGGGTCCCGGGAGCCCGAGCGTTCCATCACCAGCTCTCGAGCCCGCCCCCGTCCATCCATGAGGATCAGGCGCTCCCCCATGAACATGGCCTCGGCCAGGTCATGCGTCACGAAGACGATGGCCGGTCGCTCCCGCTCCCACAGTTCCAGGGTCTCCTGCTGAAGATGACCCCGGGTGGCGGCATCCAGACGAGAGAAGGGCTCATCCATCAGCAGCACCGGCGAGCCCGAAAGGAAGGCCCGCAGGATGCTGAACTGCTGCCGCTGACCTCCGCTCAACTGGGCGGGGAAGCGGTCGACGTGGTCGGCCAGGTCCAGGGTGCGAAGCCACCTGTCCAGGCGCCGGACGTACTCTGCGGGTGCCAGGGCCGAGCGGCGCATCCCCAACAGCAGGTTGTCGCGAGCCGTCAACCAGGGAAACAGATCCGATTCCTGGGGGACCAGATAGGGGCCTCCCCCGCTCTCCGAGGTCCGGACGCGGCCGCCGTCCAGGCGATCCAACCCGGCCAGGATGCGCAGCAGCGTGGACTTGCCGGACCCGTTGGGGCCAACCAGGCACACCCGGTCTCCGGGGTGCACCTCCAGATCCACGCCATCCAGCACCCGGGCCTGCCCTCCCTGGAACGGGAACGAGCGCACCAGGCCTTGAACCTCGACGACGGCTTCGGGCATCCCAGCCCGTTCGCTCCCTCGCCCCGGGTTCCTCGGGGCGCCCCCCTCGCCCCCGGGGCCCACATTCCCGCGCCGAATCCCCCGGCGGCAGGCCCGGAGACCGAGCTCCGGGGAAAGCGAAGCGCCCGGGGCCCCCCTCTTCAGAGAGCCCGGACGGGAGCGTTCATGAGCTCCAGGACCTCCTCCCGGGTCATGCTCCCGCGCTCCAGGAGCGTTTCGGCCACCCCCTCCACCTTCCACCACTGCTCCGGCGAAGCCAGCAACCGGCGGGTGACCCAGCGCATCCAGGTCACGAAGGCCGCCTGGACGTCCAGATCCGCGCCGAGCTCCATGGCGGACTGGAGGATGGCCTCCTCATCGGCCTCGGTCCCCAGCTCGGCAGGGAACCCGGCCAGCTCCTGAGCCACCTCTCCAGCCAGCAGGGCCTGGACCCGTCGCTGCAGCGTCTCCTGGAGTCGGGCCGACTCATCGCCCTCCGGCAGTTCTTCGCCGGGGCAGGAGAACCAGGGGATGGGATGGCGCGTGGAGTCGTCCCGAGACAAGGTGACGTCGGAAGACCCGGCCCCGAAAAGGTGACCCACCACGGCGTGCCCCGCCTCGTGAAAGGCCCTGCGTCGTCGAACCTCGGACTCCGCAAGCTGGGGGCGGGGATCCAGCTCCTCCGCCAGGGCGTTGAACTCGTCCGGGTTGCTCCGAGCCAGAAGCCCTCCGGCCTCCGACCCGGCCCAGAGCTCCTGATAGATGGCCAGATCCCTGGCCATCGTGCGCAGGACCCGGGCCTGGACCTCGGGTCTCATCATCCTGCGGGCGATTCCGAGCACTCTCACAGATGTCTTCCTCCATCCGAGCGGCCTGCCCCCCCCGAGCCGCTCCCCGATCCAGGGGGTTCGGAGTCCGACATCGACTCTCCTCGATGCTCAGGGCCCCACCCGATCAGAGGCTCTTTCCGGTCCCGTTGCAGAAGTAGCACTTGCCCGAGCCGTTGCAGATCGAGCACGTGTCGCCCGAACCGTTCTTGCCAGAACCGCCGCACACCGAGCACTTCTTGGACCCCTGGCAGCGCGAGCACTCCCCTTCGGCCATCTGGCGGGGAGTCTCCCCGGACTCCCAGGCGGCCTGGGTCTGGGCGTGCACGTGGTTCCCCGCGCAGCCACGATGGGCCTCCTCCACGGAGGCCAGGACCGGCAGGGCCCGCCCCAGGAGGGCCACGAGGGCCAGGAGGATCAGGACGGAGAAGCGGATGCGGTTCACGGTTGCCTTCCTTCTCGCCGGGCCGGCCGGGAGGCCGGGCGAGGCGCCGGGTTTTCGAACTCTCGAAGGACAGAGACCACCGGAACCGGGTTAAGTTCGCACCTCGCCGAAGAATTTCCGGGACGCCTCCCACCTCGTCTGGATCGGCCCCCAAGAGGGGGATCCGGGCGTGGTAGACTGGAGGCGGAGGCGATTCGGATGACTGAACCCGGCCAGCCTGCCCCCCATCCCGGCCGCTGGTGGACGGCGCTCGAGGACGGCGCCCTCGAATGCCGTCTGTGCCCGCGAGCATGCCGGCTCCGAGACGGGAAGCGTGGCTTCTGCTTCGTGCGTCAGAACCAGGGCGGACGCCTGATCCTGACCACCTGGGGTCGCAGCACGGGCTTCTGCGTGGACCCCATCGAGAAGAAGCCCCTGAACCACTTCCTGCCCGGCTCCAGCGTGCTCTCCTTCGGGACGGCCGGATGCAACCTGGGCTGCCGCTTCTGCCAGAACTGGCATATGAGCAAGGCCCACCAGGTCGAGACCCTCTGTGAAGAGGCCACCCCCGGACAGATCGCCCAGGCCGCCCTGCGCCTGGGCTGCCGAAGCGTGGCCTTCACCTACAACGACCCCGTGGCCTGGGCCGAGTATGCCCTGGACACGGCCCGCGAGTGCCGGAATTCGGGCCTGCGGACCGTGGCGGTCACGGCGGGCTACATCACCCCCGAAGCCCGGCCGGAATTCTTCGCCGGCATGGACGCAGCCAACGTCGACCTGAAGGCCTTCACCGAGCGCTTCTACCACAAGCTCTGCTTCGCCCACCTCCAGCCCGTGCTGGACACCCTGCTCTACCTCAAGCGCGAGACCGAGGTCTGGTTCGAGCTCACCACCCTGGTGATCCCCGGCGAGAACGACTCTCCCGACGAGATCGCCCGCATGTGCGACTGGATCGCCGAGAACCTGGGGGTCGATGTCCCCCTGCACCTGTCGGCCTTCCATCCCGCCTTCAAGATGATGGACCACATGGCCACGCCGCCCGAGACCCTGCAGCGGGCCCGTCGCCAGGCGATGGAGCGAGGATTGCGCTACGTCTACACGGGCAATATCGTCGACCCGGCCGGCCAGACCACCTGGTGCCCGGGCTGCGGACAGGCCGTGATCGANNGGGAGAACCGCTGCGCGACCTGCTCTCACGAGATCGCCGGCCGCTTCGAGGGGCCGCCGGGAGGCTGGGGTCGAAGGCGAGTCCCGATTCGGTTCTGAGCCCGCTGGAGGGGAGGACCCATGCCCCCGCCTGGATAACCTGCTCGGCCATGAGAGCGGAGCGCGGTCGCAACCAGGTGGTCGGCATCGATCTGGGCACCACGAACACGGCGGTGGCCCGGATCGCCATGGAGGAGGAGCGGCTGGAGGACTTCCCCGTCCTGCAGCGGGTCTCCGAGTCGGAAGTCGCAACCCGCCGAACCTTGCCCAGCTTCACGTACCTCCCGGGTCCCCACGAGCTGCCCGAGGGTGCCACGGCCCTGCCCTGGGACGCCGAGAGGCCCTTCCTGGTCGGGGAATACGCGCGCGCCCAGGGCTCCCGGGTGCCGGGCCGGGTGGTCTCCTCCGCCAAGTCCTGGCTGGCCCACCGACGGGCCGACCCCACCGAGCCGATCCTTCCCTGGGAGGCCCTGCGCGACTCGCCCCGGCTCAGTGCGGTCGAGACCTCGCGCCGCTACCTCGCCCACCTGAGGGAAGCCTGGGACCACGCCGACCCGGAACACCCCCTGGCCCTGCAGGACCTGGTCCTGACGGTGCCGGCCTCCTTCGACGAGGTGGCCCGCGAGCTGACGGTCCTGGCGGCCGACCAGGCGGGCCTGGACCGGATCACGCTGTTGGAAGAGCCCCAGGCCGCCTTCTACGCCTGGCTCTGGGAGCGCCCGGATCGATGGCGGAAGGAGCTGGCCGGGGTCCGGCAGATCCTGGTCTGCGACATCGGAGGCGGGACCAGCGACTTCACGGTGATCCGGGTCGGCGAAGAGGCCCTGGAGCGGGTGGCCGTAGGCGAACACCTCATGCTGGGGGGCGACAACCTGGACATCGCCCTGGCCCACCTGGTGGAGGCAAACCTGGGTGGACAGCTCGACCTGCTGCAGTGGGGAGTCCTGCGCCACGAATGCCGCCGCGCCAAGGAGACCCTGCTGGGGGAAGGACCGCCGGAAAGCTGCACCCTCACCATTCCCGGAAGCGGCGCCCGACTTCTGGGCGCCGCGCGCACCGCCGAGTTGAGGCGCACCGAGGTGGAGGAGCTGGTCCTGGAGGGGTTCTTCCCCCGGGTCGCGCTGGACGAGCCCCTGCGCACCGAGACCCGGACGGGCCTGCGCGAGTGGGGGCTGCCCTACGCGGCGGATCCGGCCGTCCCCCGCCACCTGGCGGCCTTCCTCAAGCGCCACTCGCTTTCCCCCGACGCGGTCCTCTTCAATGGAGGGGCCTGTCGACCCGCCGCCATCCGGGAACGTCTGCGGGAAATCCTGCAGGACTGGGGGGGGCAGGCCGTCCGCATCCTGGAGAATCCCGCCTCGGACCTGGCCGTGGCCCGCGGCGCGGCGGCCTTCGGATGGCTCAAGGCCCACGGCCGGGAGCGGATCCGGGGTGGCATCGCCCGCTCCTACTACCTGGGGGTGGGCCAGGACCGGACGGTCTGCGTGATCCACCGCAACCAGGAAGAGGGCGAGCGGGTCGAGCTTCGCGAGCCCGAGCTGCGGCTGGTGGTGGATCGCCCCGTGGCCTTTCCCCTCTTTGCCGCCACCGATCGACCGGGGGATCGCCCCGGAGAGGTGGTCGAGCAGGAGCACCTCTCCCCCCTGGGGACCCTGCAGACCGTCGTGGCCGGCACGGGCCAGGGCTCGGGCGAGGTTCCGGTCCACCTCTCGGCCCAGGTGACCGAGGTGGGAACCCTGGCCCTGTGGGCGACCCTGCGCGACGGCTCGCGCCGCTGGGCCCTGGAGCTACCCCTGCGCGGACGCCGCAGCGTCCCGTCGCTTCCCGAGGTCCCCGCGGAGCGGGTCGAAGAGGCCCGCGCCCGGATCCGACAGACCTTCCTGCAGCGCCCGGGACGCGGTCTGTCCGAAACCCTGCGCCCGCGCACCCTCCTGGCCACGCTGGAGGCCGACCTGGGGCCCCGCGATTCCTGGCCCCCCTCCCTGCTCCGCTCGCTGTGGGAGGGATTCTACGAAGTGCTGAACCGGCGCCGGGCCGACCCCGAGTCGGAATCCGCCTGGCTGAACGGGGCCGGATTCTGCCTGCGCCCGGGCTTCGGCTATCCCCTGGATGCCTGGCGCGTCGAACAGATGGCGGTGCTGGGGCCCCAATGGTTGCAGTTCCCCCGCGAGGAACGGGTCCGCCGGGAGTGGTGGGTCTTCTGGCGCCGCCTGGCGGCCGGGTTGGGCACGACCTCCCAGGAGGAGCTCTGGGCCCAGATGTCGCCCCATCTCCTGCCCGGCCGACGCCACATCAAGACCCGGGTCAAGTCGCTCCTGGCTTCCGAGACCACCGAGTTCCTGCGCCTGGCCGCCAGTCTGGAACGCCTCCCCCTGGCCGAGAAGGAGGCCCTGGGCACAGTGCTGCGCGCCCGCTTCAAGGCCCGCCCGGAGGACTGCTGGCTCCTGGCCAGGCTGGGCGCCCGGCGCCTTCTGGGTGGTGGCCCCCAACACGTCCTGGATCCGGAGTTCGTCACCCCCTGGGTGGAGGACTTCCTGACCTCCCGCTGGAGGGATTCCCGGGCCGTGGGCTTCGCGCTGGCCGAGATCACCCGGTTCACCGGGGACCGCCGACTGGACCTGTCCGAAGAGACGCGCGGGGCCGTGGCCCGGAGGCTCCGCGCGGAGGACCTCCCGGAAGCCGCCCGGATGGTGGAGGAAATCGTCGAGGTCGAGGCCGAGGACAAGGCCCGCCTCCTGGGCGAATCCCTGCCCGTCGGCCTGCGCCTCTGAGCCCAGGGAGGCCCCGGAGGCCCGGCCGAGGAAGGGTCCAGACGATGCTGTACCTGGGTGTGGACCAGGGCCCGAGAGAGCTCGAGGCCTGGCTGGTGGAGGACTCGGGCCGGGTGCTGGCGCGCAGCCGGGGACCTGAGCTCGAAGAGGTCCTGGCCCCCTGCCTGGAGGCCTGCCAGGGCACGCCGATGCGAGGCCTGAGCGCCCTCCCCGCCGGGCACGAGCCTCCCGCAGGATTCGAAGGCTGCCCGCGGGACCACGCGCTGTTCGCTGCAGCCCTGGGGGGGAGCCCGGGCATCCTGATCGACGCCGGCTTGCAGACCCGGGTCCTGACCCTGGACCTCTCGGGAAAACTGAGGGTCACCGGACCAACCGAGGAGATCGGACTGGATCCCCTGCGGAGGCGACTCGAGACCCTTCTGGCCGACGCCGATCCCGCTGCGGGCCGCCGGCTGCGAAGACGGGTGGAAGCCGGCCAGGATCCGGTCTCGGCCTGCTTCGACCTGGCCTCGTGGCCGGGGCCGGACCCGGACCTGCGCGGGCTCCTTCTGACCCAGGCCCGGCGCCTGGTCCAGACCGTCCGCCAGGCCCGCTCCCGCATGCTGGGGGTCCCCGCCCCGCCCGGGTCCTGGTCGGGCGGGTTCATGGTCCCTCCCCTGCCCGACCTCTTCTCAGAGGAGGTCTACCGCTTCCTTCCCGAGGTCTCCTGGCGCCCCCCCCGGCTGCCCTGCGCCGCCGGAGCCGTCCTGCTGGCCCGGGCCGCCTCCCCGGACCCGCGCCGAGGTGGTCTGCGAGGCCTCATGAGCCAGAGGACGGCTTTGAAGGGTTTCCTGAGGAGGCTGCGGGATGCCCTGGAGTGAGGCCTCAGGACGCGAAACGTGGCTTCCCCTGCCCCAGTGTCCGGGGTGCGGTGAGACCCTGCCGCGGGGCACGGACCGCTGCCTGAGATGCGGCCGACCCGCGAGGCTCTCGGTTCGAATGGCCGACTACTCCCGCTGGCTGGGCCGTCGGACCGCCGACCTGGTGATCCTGACGTTCTTCCTGGG
Organism: bacterium UBP9_UBA1432; assembly: GCA_002329445.1. Lineage (GTDB taxonomy): Bacteria > Vulcanimicrobiota > Xenobia > Xenobiales > Xenobiaceae > Xenobium > Xenobium purgamenti. The sequence goes on along the minus strand of DCTU01000070.1, from coordinate 10,025 downwards.
GGCCGGGGCCGTGGCCGTCTACTTCTCACCGATTCTGGTCTTGTTCCCGCTGATGCTCCTGCACCAGGATTCCGCGAACTCCCACACCACCCCGCGCCAATCCCGCAAACCCAAGAGCCCGCCTCATCCCCCTCCTCCTCGTTGAATGCCTTGGCCCTGACGCAGGAGGCCCTGGATTGCGCTGGAATGCCCCCTCACCCCGCGTCCTGCCAGGACGCCTCCTTGCGCCCCAGGCGAGGAGATCCCACCTGCCGGAGAGCCTCATGTCCGAGATCAGCGCCCCACCCGACGAATCCGAGCTCGACCAGAACCTGCCCGAGAACGCCTTCCGCGAGCTGCGCGAGGGGGAGGTCTACCGCCCGGTCGTCCCCGACGAGGCCCAGGTCCGCGAGGTCACGCTCCGCTCGGTGGTCCAGGGCTTCATCTGGTCCTTCCTGTTCTCGGCGGCCTGCACCTACATCGCCCTGAAGCTGGGACAGGGCATCGAGTCGGCCATCCCCATCTCGATCCTGGCGGTGGGCGTGTCCACCCTGATGGTCAAGGTCCTCAAGACCCGGGCTTCAAGCCTGCTGGAGAACGTCAACGTCCTGGCCATCGGCGCCACCTCCGGGATTGTGGCGGGCGGATCGGTCTTCACCATGCCGGCCATCCACATCCTGAACCTGCAGGATCGCTCCTCGTTCTTCCAGATCTTCATCGTGCCCCTGCTGGGGGCCATCCTGGGGATCTTCTTCCTGGCCCCGTTCCGGCGCTACTTCGTGCGCGACCTGCACGGCAAGCTCCCCTTCCCCGAAGCTCGAGCCACCACCGAGATCCTGGTGGCCGGCAAGAAGGGCGGGCACAGCGCCGCGGTCTTGTCCTACGCTGCCCTGCTGGCTGCGGCCTTCGACTTCCTGGGGCCGGCCATGCGGGCCTGGTCGGACATGTTCTCCACCGCCAGCATCGGCCTGATGAACGGCTTCACCCAGAAGTACAAGGCCGTCTTCACCATGAACACTTCCGCAGCGGTGATGGGCCTGGGCTTCATCATGGGGCTGGACTACGCGGCCATCATCATGGCGGGCTCGCTGGTCTCGTTCCTGGTCCTGGTTCCCCTCTTCGCCTGGGTGGGCCAGTACGTCGCCGCGCCGATTCCGCCGGGGACCGAACCCCTGGTGGCCATGGCGGCCGAGGACATCTTCTCCCTGTACGTGCGCCCGATCGGCATCGGAGGCATCTTCGCGGCGGGGTTGCTCTCGATTGCCAAGATGTCGCCGGTGATCGTCAGCGCCCTGCGCCAGGCCTTCGGAGAGATCGGCAGGATCCTCAAAGGCAACGCCACCACCAGCACCCACGTCCGCACCGACCGCTCGCTGCCGATGTCGGCCGTGCTGTTGGGCGGACTTCTCACGGGCCTGGCCATCCTGGCCTACTTCCGCTTCTCGGTGCTGGCCCACGAGCCCAACGCCACGCAACTGGCCGTGCTGTGCACGGCGATGACCATGGTGATCGCCTTCCTCTTCACCGCGGTCTCGGCCTGGGCCGTCGCCATGATCTCGGTGACGCCCATCTCGGGGATGACCCTGACCACCCTGATCGTGGCCGCCATCGCCTTGTCGGCGATGGGGCTCTCGGGGGAGAGCGGGATGCTCCAGACGCTGTTGATCGGTGGAGTGGTCTGCACGGCGCTGTCCATGGCCGGCTCCCTGGTGACCCAGTACAAGATCGGCTACTGGTTGGGTTCGACCCCACGCACCATCGAGATCTCCAACATCGTCGGCTGCGTGGCGGCCTCGTTCGCCACCACTGCGGTCATCCTGCTCATGGCCCAGGTCTACGGGTTCAGCAAGACGCCCATGCACCCCACCCCGCTTCCGGCCCCGCAGCCCAACGCCATGGCCGCCGTCCTGACGGGCGTCATGGGCGACGGAGGAGCCCCCTGGTTCCTGTACGTCATCGGCGCGGTCTTCGCCATCGCCTCCGAGATGTGCGGCATCTCGGGTCTGGCCTTCGCCCTGGGGATGTACCTGCCGATGGACCTGAACTCGCCGCTGGTCCTGGGAGCCTTCGTCTCCTGGATGCTGTCTCGCTCCAAGGGCAGCGAGGCGACCCGCAAGGCTCGAATCGACAAGGGGACCCTGGTGGCCTCCGGCTTCATCGCAGGAGGGGCCCTGATCGGGGTCTTCACGGCGCTGCTGAAGTTCCTGGAGGACCAGTGGCGCGTCACCCTGATCCCGGACCTGACGGCGATTCCCGGGATGGGCCTGTGGCTTGCCGAGTGGGCCAACTGGAACGGCCTGGCCCTGTTCTGCATCCTGGGAGCCTGGCTCTACTGGAACTCCTGGAAGGCCCGCTCAGAGGACGCGACCGACTGAGCCGTCGGGTTCCCGGGGCCTCCCCTCCAGCCCCGGGAACCCGGCCCTGCTGCCGACGGTCGAGACGGGTCGCCCCCTTCCAGAGGCTGCGAGCGGCCCCCGGCGTGGGCCCCCCGGCCCCGCCTCAGGCCAGCAGGGAGTCTCCCACGGGAGGCGCTGGAACCTGGAAGACCTGGGCCAAGGTGGCCGCCAGGTCGGCAAAGGTCCCTCGGATCCCGTAGTTCCGGCCTCCAGGCAAGGAGGGCGAGTAGACCACCAGCGGCGCGTACTCGCGGGCGTGGTCGGTGCTGGGCGTGGTCGGGTCATTGCCGTGATCGGCCGTCAGGATCAGCAGATCCGTCGGCCGCATCCGGCCCAGGAGGTCCTCGAGATACCCGTCAAAGGTCTCCAGGGCGCGAGCAAAGCCCGAAGCATCCTGGCGATGACCGTAGAGCATGTCGAAGTCCTCGAAGTTGGTGAAGACCAACCGGCAGTCGGTCTGCATCGCCTCCAGGGTGGCCTGGTAGTGCTCCTGGTTGGTCTGGGTCCGCCGGCTCCAGGCGAAGCCCCTCCCTCCGAAGACTTCGGGAACCACACCGACACCCGCCACCCGGATCCCGGCGGCGGCCAGGTGGTCCAGGACATTGGTCGGAGGATCCATCGGGAAGTCCTTGCGACGCTCGGTGCGCCGGAAGGCACCGGGCTCTCCCTCGAACGGGCGCGCGATCACGCGCTGGACGCCATGCTCGCCCTGCAGGATCCCCCGAGCGATCCGACAGATCTCGTAGAGCCTCTCGATGGGCACCGTCCCCTCGTGACAGGCCACCTGGAAGACGCTGTCGGCGCTGGTGTACAGGATCGGCTTGCCGGTCTGGACGTGCTCTGGCCCCAGATCTCGGATGATGTCGGTTCCGGAAGCCGGATAGTTGCCCAGGACTCCCACGCCGATGGCCTTTTCGAAGGCCGCGACCAGATCCGCGGGGAAACCGTCCGGGTAGGTCGGGAAGGGGCGCTCCACCAGGATGCCCATCATCTCCCAGTGCCCGGTCACCGTGTCCTTGCCTCCCATGGAGCGCTCCTGCAGGCGACCGAAGGAGCCAATCGGATCGGGGCAGGGTGCGGCGCCCTCCAGGTCCAGGGCATTCCCCAGACCCAACCTGCGCAGGGTGGGAATCTTCAGGCCTCCGACGGCCTGAGCGACGTGGACCAGCGTGTTTCCGCAGTTGGCGCCCGTATCCCCAAAGAGCTCAGCGTCGGGGGCGGTGCCGGCGCCGCAGCCATCCATGACCAGAAGAAGAACGCGTTCAATCATGTCGAGCCAATACGAGACGGTGCGCGAAGGCTCCTGCGCGCGCGAAGCAGGTGCCGAAGCGCTGGAACGCACCGGCGAGGGACTCCGACCCCCGGAACATGGACGAGGGCCCGGGATCGGGGATCCCGGGCCCTCGCTGGTCCGGCAGGTCCGGGCTACTCGGCCGCCACCGGCTCTTCAGACTCTTCCTCCTCCGGCTGCTCGGCCCGGGTGAAGAGGAGCTTCTCGGGGTTGTCCGGGTCCACGTCCACCAGCACCGTGGAGTCTTCGGGGAAGGTCCCCCGCAGGAACTCCTCGGCCAGGGGATCCTCCACCATCCGCTGGATGGCGCGACGCAACGGGCGGGCTCCATACTGCGGATCGTAACCGGCCTTGGCCAGGACCTCCTTGGCCGCAGGAGTGACCTCCATCCGGCGCTGCTGGGATTCCACCTCGTGACGCACCTTCTGGATCATCAGATCGACGATCTGCTGGATCTCCTCCATCTCCAGGGAGTGGAAGACCACGATCTCGTCCAGGCGGTTGATGAACTCCGGCTTGAAGACCTTCTTGATCTCGTCCAGGATCTTCTTGCGCATCCGCTCGTGGCGCACCTCGCGAGGGCCCTCGTCCCGGGTTCCCCGGATGCCGATCTGCGGGCCGGCGTCCAGGCCGGCCACGCCGATATTCGAGGTCATCACGATCACGGCGTTCTTGAAGTCCACGGTGCGGCCCTGGGCGTCGGTCAGGCGACCGTCCTCCAGGACCTGCAGCAGGATGTTGAAGACATCGGGGTGGGCCTTCTCGATCTC
>DCTU01000070.1:0-5563 GCA_002329445.1 bacterium UBP9_UBA1432 | reverse complement strand
CCATGTATTCCGACATGTCGATCCGGACCATGGCGTCCTCGTCATCGAAGAGGAACTCGGCCAGGGCTCGGGCCAGCTCGGTCTTGCCGACGCCCGTCGGGCCCAGGAAGAGGAACGAACCGATGGGACGCTTGGGGTCCTTCAGGCCCGCCCGGGCCCGGCGGATGGCCCGGGTGATCACGGTGACCGGCTCTTCCTGGCCGATCACCCGCTCGTGCAGGGAGGATTCCATCCCCAACAGCTTGACGGTCTCGGCCTCTGCCAGCTTGCTGACCGGAACCCCCGTCCAGGTCGAGACGATCTGCGCGATGTCCTCCTCAGTGACCTTGTTCACGCTGTCGCGCACGTTGAACTTGCGCTCGCGGAACTCGCGCTCGAGGTCCTCGCGGCGCTTCCGGACCAGCTCTTCCTTCTCGCGAAGCTGGGCGGCCTTCTCATACTCCTGGTTCTTGATGACCGCTTCCTTCTCGCCGCGGATCTTGCGCAGCTCGGCTTCCACCTCACGAAGCTCGACGGGGGGCAGGGTGGCCTGCAGGCGCACACGGCTGGCCGCCTCGTCCATCACGTCGATGGCCTTGTCCGGCAGAAAGCGATCCGAGATGTAGCGATCCGCCAGGCGAGCCGCGGCCGTCAGGGCCTCATCGGTGATCTGCACCTTGTGATGGGCCTCGTAGCGGTCTCGCAGACCTTTGAGGATCTCGATCGCCTCGTCCACCGTGGGTTCCCCGACCTGGATGGGCTGGAAGCGCCGCTCCAGGGCCGAGTCCTTCTCGATGTACTTGCGGTACTCGTCGAGGGTGGTGGCGCCGATGCACTGCAACTCGCCCCGAGCCAGCGAGGGCTTCAGGATGTTGGAAGCATCGATGGCGCCTTCAGCAGCCCCGGCTCCCACGATCGTGTGCAGCTCGTCCACGAACAAGACGATCTCGCCGGCCGCTGCGCGGATCTCCTCCATCACCCTCTTGAGGCGCTCTTCGAACTCGCCGCGGTACTTGGTTCCCGCCACCAGACCCGCCAGATCCAGGGAGATCACCCGCTTGTCGCGCAGCAGTTCGGGAACCTCGCTCTTGAGGATGCGCTGCGCCAGCCCCTCGACGATGGCCGTCTTGCCGACGCCGGGCTCGCCGATCAGGGCCGGGTTGTTCTTGGTGCGCCGGGAGAGAACCTGGATGACCCGCTCGATCTCCTTGTTGCGACCGATGACCGGATCGAGCTTGTTCTCGCGGGCCAGTTGGGTCAGGTCCCGACCGTAGGAGTCCAGGGTCGGAGTCTTGGTCTTCTCGCGAGTCGGCGTCGCGGCGGTCTCGACCCCCAGGAGCTTGGTGATCTCCGAGCGGACCTTGGCGGGCTCGACGCCCAGGTTGGAAAGAACCCTGGCGGCAACACCCTCCCCCTCGCGGACCAGTCCCAGCAGCAGGTGCTCGGTCCCGATGTAGTTGTGGGCCAGCGCGCGCGCCTCCTCGAAGGCCAGCTCGATCACCCGCTTGGCCCGCGGCGTGAAGACCATCTCATGCTGGGTGGGCTGCCCCCCCTTGCCGACGATGGACTCCACCTCGCTGCGGACCTTCTGGAGATTGACACCCAGGGCCTCCAGGACCTTGGCGGCGACGCTCTCGCCCTCCGAGATGATGCCCAGCAACAGATGCTCGGTCCCGATATAGTTGTTCCCGAGCCTCTGGGCCTCTTCCTGGGCCAGCACGATCGAACGCCGCGCCCTCTCCGTAAACGGCTCCCACATAAGTCCTCCTCAATCCGACCTCCAGGAACCCAGCCGGGCTCCTGGCAAAAGGCAGACGCCCTCTTGTCCACCCGGGTCCCAGGCCAACGACATTCCAAGACGCTGGGTGAGAACCCTCCAGGGCTGCCTGCCGGCAACCCCAACTCTGGCGAACCCCGCCTCCTTCTCGCGACACCGGCCGAACCCTGCGCAAGGGAGGATCTGCATTCACACCCGGAGGTCCTCGATTCCCTCGATCAGGAACCGCCCCCGAGGGGTGCTGCGCTCCAGACAACAGATCCACCCGACCTCGCCACCGGCTCCGGGCCCTTCCTTCAAACGCCGGAGCGCCGTCTCACCCAGGCGCGCCAGAAGAGGCGCGGGGATGCCGGGCTGGCCGGCGACCAGGAGGTTCACGTCGGGGGCAGCCACCTCCACCCTTTCTGGAATCCCCAGACTGGCCGCCTCACAAACCCCGGCCAGCAGGCCAGGGTGGCAGGCCAGCGAGGCGGCGTCGCGCCCCACGAAGGCCACCGCCCAGTGCGTCACATCGGCCAGGGCCAGCACCTGGAAGCACCCCCCCGTGCGGTCCAGATCCCGCTCCAGCAGGCTCTCCAGGTCTTCGCGAGCGACCCCGTCGCGCTCCAGGTCCGACCAGTCCAGGTAGACCAGATGGTCCGGGCACTCGCGGACGAGGACCTGGACCGGCCCCGGGCTCGAGCGACGGGCCAGGCGCTCCGCCCGTCCGGAAGGGAGGCCCGACAGCCAGGAGGCTCCGCGGACCTTGACGGCCAGGTGGGCAGGCGCCCCGCAGCGACAGGTCTCCAGTGAGGTCGACTCGGGCCCGAGATGGAACCTCAGGGAACGTTCGGCCCCTTCCGGGCTGGCCAGGACCGCGTCCAGGGAGAGTTCGACGAGGTCTCCACCGGGGTGGCGCACGCACAGCCGACGCCGGCGAGGCTCGACCTCCACCTCCCCCTGAGGGACCAGCTTCTCGGCCAGATCGGCGGCGGCCCGCACCTCATGCAGGGTGTGCCGGGCACGTCGGACCGACCCCACGGCCACCTCCTCGGGGTGCAGTCCGATTCGGATCCCCTCCTCCAGGGTGCGGGCCAGATCCAGAGCGGCCCAGGAATGGTGCTCATGCAGCAAGAGCCGTTCCGGGCACTGGTCGTCGGGTTCGTGGACCAGCCCCTCTGCGCCCAGGGCCTGGCGCACCCTCTCGACGTAGCCCGACCAGTCCACCAGGGCAAGGCCCCCCATCCGCCCTCCCTCCAGTCGGGCCGAGAACTCGCCGGCCCAGCTCCGGAATGGAGGGTTCGCCTCCGAGCTCTCGCCCACGATCGAGACCGACCGGGTCGTCCAGCCGCGAATGGGAGCGAGAAGCTCTTGAAGGCGGTGTGCCGTCGCCTCGGGCTCGCCTCCCGGAAGGGCCACCAGCCAGGTCAGCTCGCCCGCCGGGGCCGCCTCGGCCTGACCACTGCGGCTGGCTCGAGCCAGCAGCTCAAGCCAGAGCGAAGACAGGGAGTCGCGCCGCCCCAGGACGCCATGAAGGGCCTCGACGGAAGGTCTCCCCGGAAGAGCACGGGCCACGCCGGCCGGTTCGTTCACGGACCAGGATTCCACCAGGCGACCATCCGGCCAACGCTGGAGTTCGATGCGCAGATCCACCCCCGGCCAATCCAGGAAACGGGCGAACATCGCGTGTTGAAGGCTGGTCTGGGCCAGCATGCCTCCACACCGGCAAGGCACCTGACGGGCGGAGGCCGCCACCAGGCGGCGGGCTGCCAGACGGTCCCGCTCCAGGAAGAGGCCGGAAGCCGGCAGGACCTGCACCTCCTGGTGAAGCCGACCACACCCCGCACACCTCCAGATCCGCGACAACTCGGGAAGGCCCTCCAGCTCGCCGCGGTCCATGAGGGCCAGGCGCCGACCTCGAGCCATCTCGGCCGCCTGGCGCCCCTCTCCGTCAGGGGCCGACTCGGCCGGGGCGGACCACTCGATCCAGGCCAGCATCGCCTCGGTCGGAAAGGCCGAGGGGTCCCTGGCCAGCAGTCCGACGGTCCGGGCCGCGTCCGCCAGCATGCCTCCCCCCTCGGGCCGCAACAGGACCTCCCGGGGCACCTCTCCCGCACGAAGGCGCAACGGACCGGTCCGGGTCTGGAACTCGAAGACCGGCAGACCCTCCTCCAGAATCCGGCTTCCCCCTGGGAGCATCAGGCTGGCGCCCAGGAAGAGACCCAGGGCTCGAGCCGCCGCCGGCAGCGTGGGCAGTTCGGGTTGGGCGCGGGCCAGAGCCATCATCTCGTCGTCCAGGGTGTTCAGGCCGGTCGGATTGCACCGGACCTCACGCCCCAAAGCCTCGGACATGACCTCCTCGATCGAGCCGGCGTCCTGCAAGCGGCCGGCGCCCTCCGCCAGCACCAGCGAGAAATGGAAGCGCCGCCGCACTCCGGGGCGGGACAGGGCGCGGAGCGGGGTCTCCACGGTCCGGCCCAGCTCGTCCAGGAAGAGCAGGGTATCACCGGAGAGCGGGCCCAACACCAGATGCGCCAGCCGTCGCGCGAATCCGGCCGTGCCCACCTCGGGGCCGGAGCTCAACAGGGTGACCCGCTCGCCTCCCAGCAGGACCCGGCCCAATGGCTGAAGGGGGCCATCCGGGGTCGACAAGACCTCCGAACCGGCCTCCATGACCCAGGCCTCCCCCAGGGACGCGAGGAACCGGGAGACCTCCGGGGTGGGAACCAGGCGACGGGCCTTCATCTCAGCGGGTTCTCCAACGCCTGGAGCTCTCGGGTCAGGACCCGAACCGACTCGATCTCCTCCGGAATCTCCTCGAGGCGGGCGCGCGCCTTCTCGACCCGGATCGTGAGTTCCTGGACTTGGCGCCCGCGAGAGGCATCGGATCGGGGGCGCGAAGCGGCCTGCGCCAGCGTGCGCTCCAACCGGGGCAACTCCTCTCGGGAGAGCCGTCGCCTCTCGGCTTCGAGATTCCGCAGGACCTGGTCGAGTTCGGCCAGCTTGGCGAGTCGGGCCGCGTGCGAGAACTCCAGGTCCCGGGCCTCCTGGCGGGAGAGGGCCGCAGGACCGCTCAGCGCCGAGCTTCCCGAGGCCAGCAGATGATCCAGCCGATGCCCGTGCATCCGGGTCAGGTGGCTCGCCCCCCACAAGCACAGCAGCAGGCCTCCAACCGCCAGCAGGCCGTGGATCAGCGTCAGGCCGTCGACGGGAAGGCGCCCCAGGAATTCCGGGGCTCCGTCGGATCGCTGGCGGACCCGGTATCGCCCCAGGGGGAGGACGGGCAGGTGCCCCACGATGAACATCAGCCGGGTCTCATACGAGTAGCTGGCCGGGTCCACGCGCTCCATCCCGACCAGGGCCGTCCCCAGGCCCGAGAAGGAGATCACCAGAGGGGGCCGAGAGACCGGCGTCAGTCCCCGACAGACCAGGCGGGTCGCCATCTTGCGCCAGGCATCCTCCACGGCCCGGGCATCTGCAGGCAGGCTGGCCAGGTCGCGGGCGGCCTGGATGGCCGTCTCGACGGCCTCCCGGTCCCCCCGGCGCACCGCCTCCTCCGCCTCCTCCAGGGCGATGAGCATCCCCGCGCGGCGAGCCTGATGGCTGGCGTAACCCACGTCCTCCTGGCCAATCCAGCCGGGACCGAAGAGCGGAATCAGGCCGCCTCCAGAGGCCCCTTGCCGCCCGGAAGACAAGAGGTCCTGAATCTCCCGCGAGAACGAGCGCTCCAGTCGGGCCAGCAGCTCCCTGGCCTGGCCCTGTTGCCCCTCGCCATCCAGGAAGAGAGCCTCCAGGCGTCCCCCATCCACGACGTGGCGCCACCAGACC
>DCTU01000187.1:4240-4457 GCA_002329445.1 bacterium UBP9_UBA1432 | reverse complement strand
TTCCCGGGGGGGAGCCGCACAGGCGCGCCTGCTGGCGTCCCGGACCGAACCGGCTCCAGGGGACTTCTGGATGCGGACCGACCGTCGGCGCTATCGGCCCGGGCAGGTGGCCCGGGTGGATCTGGGGACCCCTCGGGATGGAGCCCAGGTGCTGTTGACCATGGAGGGCCGGGAGGTGGTCCGGCGGATGGTGGTCGAGTGCCCGACGCGTACGACC
>DCTU01000187.1:0-4235 GCA_002329445.1 bacterium UBP9_UBA1432 | reverse complement strand
CCCGGATCCGGCACAGGTCCTGGAGGTCCAGATCGAGCCGTTGACCCCTCCGGTCCCCGGGCAGCCAGGTCGGATCCGGGTCCGGACGGTGGACTCGGAGGACCGTCCCGTCGAGTCGGAGGTCTCACTGGCCCTGGTCAGTCAGGAGGCCTTGCCCGGGGAGCCTCGCCACCGTCTGGTGCCCGCCTTCTTCGGCCCGCCCTCCACGCATGCCGTGGTCACGGGGACCTCGCTGGTCACCCCGGCCGCCGTGCCGGCGTTGCCTCTTCCGTCGCCCGCCTCTGCTCCGGGCTGGCAACCCGTCGGCGAGACCGCTTTCTGGAGCCCTGAACTCCGGACCAGCCCGGAGGGCGTGGCGGAGGTCTCCTTGACCTGGCCTTTGCGCCCCGGGCGTTGGAGGCTGCTGGCCCGGGCCGTGGCCGGCAGAAGCCGGATGGGCGAATCCACCACCTTCGTGGATCTCGAGGCGCGCCTCGGCTTGCGCCTGGAAGGGCCTGAACATCTGGTGGAGGGCGACTCGGCGGTCTATTCGGCCGTGCTGGAGAATCCGGGCCGGGAGGCCCTGGCCTTGAGGTTGCAGGCCCAGGCCACCCATCTCGCCCTGGAGGGAGCGGATGTGGCGGAGTTGCAGGTTTCGGGAGGCGGTCGGGAGACCTGGCCGTTGCCCGTCCGGACTCGGGGCGCGGGCTCGGTCGAGATGCTCGTCACGGCTCAGGCTCCGGGAGTGAAGGACCGGGCCCGGCGCGTCCTGCAGGTGGCGCCGGCCGGCCAGATCCACGAGCAGGTTCGCGCCGGATCGGTGGAGGATTCCGCTGTTCTGGACCTGGCGGCCCTGCCCGCGTCGGCCCGCGAGCCGCGCCTGGAGGTGGCCATCTCTCCCGGACTGGCGGCCCTCCTCGGCTCGGCCGTCGAACCTCTGATGGCCACCCTCCCCAGCAACGAGGGCCTGGTCTCCCGGGCCGTGCCGGCCTTGGTCCTGGTCCGCGCCCTGAAGGAACTGGAGCTTCCCTGCCAGGACCTGGAAGAGCGCCTGCCTGGAGTCGTGGAGGACTCCCTGCGCCGCCTGGGTCACGCCCAGAACGCGGACGGCGGGTGGGGCTGGTGGGAGGGGATGCCTTCGGACCTGTCTACGACCGCCTACGTGTGCCGTGGCCTGGTTCATCTCGAGAAGGGCGGGTCGCAGAGCGCGGCGCCGCTGCTGGAGAAGGCCTGCGCCTATCTGAGGAAGGGCCAGGCGAAGCTTCCGGCCGAAGCGCGGCCGGCCGTCCTGCTGGCCCTCTCTGAAGCGCATCGCGCCTCGGGGCGCTCGCTGTTGTCCCTGGTCGGGCCCTCCATCCGCCTGGAGCCGGCCTCCCGAGTTCAACTGGCCCTGGCCCTGCAAGGCATGGGCTACGCCGAAGCGGCCCGGGACCAACTGCGACAGGCCCGCCAGGGTGCCGAGCACGACGGCCGGGCCGGTCTGGCCTGGTGGCCGGCCGGGGCCGGCTGGACCCGGGTCGAGGCCACGGCCTTGGCTTTGGAGGCCCATCTGCTCCTGGAACCCGAGCATCCCCTCACCGAGGCGGCAGCCCTCTGGCTTGCCCAGCAGCGAGGCTTGAAGGGGTGGGCCTCTCCGCGCGAGACGGCGCTGGCGGTCACCGCCCTGGCCCGTTTCCTGGCTCGGCTCGGCGAGAAGCCCTCGGCTTTCGGCTATGGCATCTGGATCAACGGCAATGAGGTCGAAACCGGCCGGATCGCCCCGCCGGACTGGACCGGGACTCGCCTGCTCTCGTTGCGGGGAGCGCAGATCCCCGAGGGTCCTCTGCGGGTCGAGATCCGCAAGGGAGGAGGCGGTCGGTCCTGGTGGTGCGTCCGCCTCTCCTCCGTGGGCCCCCGGCTGGCCGGAAACCTGGACCTGTCTCGGCGGCACTACCGCCTGGAACCCTCAGGGCGGCGCCAACTTCTGGAGGATGGGGGCCGCCTTCAGGTGGGCGATCGGGTGGAGACCGTCCTGGAGTTGAAGGCCCCTCGTCGTCTGCGTTGCCTGGCGATCGAAGAGCATTCCGCGGCCGGGCTGGAGCCGGAACCGCCTGGGACCCTCCCGGCCGGGACCCGGGTTCAGATGCGTCCGCAAGGGCCGACCTTCCATCTCCAGGAGGTGGCCCCGGGCCTGACCCGCCTGGCCTGGAAGGCGCACGTCACGTCGGCCGGAAGCTTCACCTCGCTTCCGGCCCGGGTCTGGGAGGTCCACGCGCCCCAGGTTCACGGCGCCAGCCTGCCCTGGAAGGTGACCATCGGGAGGAACGATCGGTGAAGTCCGGACGGCGCCTGATCCCCATCCTGCTCTTCGGATTCTGGGCCCTGGCCCTGGCCTGCGGACCTCGGCCGCTCCCGGGGCCCGACGCAGCCGACCTTCGACCCGAGGAGACGGCTCGCGCCTTCGCTGCGGCCGTCCTGGAGCAAGGCCGGTTGAGCGAGGCCATGCGCTGGGCCGATGCCCGGGCCGCGCTGGCCGTCAGGTCCCAGATCGGCTTCCTGGGAGCCTCCCGACGACAGGCGGTCTACCAGGTCGGTACCCCGTCCCGGAAGGGAGACCAGTGGTCCGTCCTGGTCCGCATCGAAGCCCTGGAGGTGGCCGGAAGCCGCTACCAGGGGGAGATGCTGCTGGATCTGGGCCAGGCGGGTCGCCGGGTGCACGGCTCCAGCCTGGTCCTGGAACGCTCGGACGGGGTGCGCTTCTCGTTGTAGGCCTTCAGGAGGTGGGGGAGGACTCTTTGAAGACCTCCTCCAGGAAGCGGAAGACCTCCCCCCAGGCGGATTCAGCCTGGGCCTTCTCCTGGGGAGTGACGTCCTGGGTCAGGTAGGGGGCGTAGACCAGGAAGCCGTGCAGGGCGTCAGGGTAGAGGTGGATCCGGTTGGGGACGCCCTGGCGATCCAGGGCCTGCTTCAACAGGTGGGCCTGTTCCGGCGGGGTGGTCTCGTCCAGGAGGCCCTGGAGGATGAGGACCGGCGCCTGGACGCCGGCCAGTTGATCGACTGCATTTCGGATCCGGAAAGACTCTGGTCGAGCCTGAGGCCCGTCTCCATAGGTCCTCCGGGTGATCGGATCCCGCCCCAGCTTGCCCCGGGCCTTGAGATCGTTCCACCAGCGAGGGAGATCGGCCACGCCATAGGCGAAGACGACCCCCGCGATCTGCGGCTCGCGGGAGGCCGCCAGCAGGCTGATCAGCGCACCGTGGGAGGCGCCGGCCATGGCGATCCGGTCGGGGTCGGCCTCGGGAAGGCCACGCAGCAGGGGCAGCGCGTTCAGCACGTCACGGACCTCACCCTTGGCGATCTCCACCATCCCTTCGGATCCGTCCTCTCCCCGGTAGGAAGGCGAGAAGACCACGTAGCCCCGCCGGGCCAGGCGCAGACTGCTCAGGTGATGCTCGCGCGAGATCCCCGAAATCCCGTCGTGGTTGAAGACCACCACGGGCCTTCTTCCCTGCCGGCCGGGCAGGTACAGCCTGCCCTTGACCCTCAGGCCGTCGGAGAGATAGGTCCACTCGCGAACCTCGACGCCCTGTTGGTGACCCAGGGGGCGCTCCAGGAGGGGCCGCGGGGACTCGGCGGCGCGAGCCGGCCAGGAAGGGAGGAACACCGCCAGGCACAGGGCGGACAGAAGGACGCGCAGAGAGACTCGCATCTTCGAAGATTCCGTCCGCTGCGCCGGGAAACCTCTCCCAGGAGGGGATCCCGGCGTGTTGCAGAAGGCCACGGGCCGGTCCGGCGGGCGCTCCAGATGGCGCTGGCGAGGGAGGAGTTCCGAGATGATGGCAGACCTGCCCGTTTGGGTGACCTGGCTGGTGCTGGCGACCTTCGTGCTGTTGGCCCTTTTCCCGGCCCGGCTGCACTTCGGCCTGCGGTTCCTGGCCCTCTTCGGATTGGCGGCGGCGCTCTTCCTCCTGGGACTGCTGGCGCCGGACGTATATTTTGGAGCCTTTCCCCCGCTGGACGACCTGATGGGCTCGTTGAACGGGTGGATGGTGGGCATCCTGGGCTTCATCGTGGGGGTTCCCGTGGCGGTGCTGGCCTGGGGAATCCGCAAGTTCCTGGCCCGGCGCCAGGAGGCCGGGGGCTGAGGGGACCGTCTGGCGGGCCCCTCCGGCTGGATTCCGCCTTCCCGGAGGACTTGCCCCGGACGGATGCGAACCTGGACCCGCAGGAGATGTTGCCCCGATCTCGGGGCTGGGAGGTAGGATGGAAGGGTTTGA
>DCTU01000385.1:30068-35259 GCA_002329445.1 bacterium UBP9_UBA1432 | reverse complement strand
GTAGCGCCCCCGGATATCGTAGGCTTTGAAGGCGGCTCGGGCGTTCTGGGTGGGGGAGGTCATGACGATTTCCAATCCGGAGCGAGTGGGTCAGCGGAGGTCCGCGTCCAAGCGCTCCACCAGTCTCTTGACGTCTTCCAGGCGGCTGCGAGGCGCCACCAGGGTGCGGTGTCCGGCGCGGATCACCACCAGGTCCTTGACGCCCACCAGGGCCACCGACTCGGCGGGATCCTCGCAGAAGACGGTATTGCCGGTGGACTCGAAGGAGGTCAGTCGTCCGCGGAAGCAGTTCTCGGCGGCGTCCTGCTCCAGGAAGGGCTCCACCGCCAGCCATCCGCCCACGTCGCTCCATTCGAAGTCGGCAGCCACCATGCGGACGTCGCGGGCCCTCTCCATGACGCCGAAGTCGATGGAAATCCGGGGAAGCAGCTCAAAGGCGCTCGCCAGGGCTCCGGCAAAGTCCGGGGTTCCCCAGCGATCGACGGCCCCCTTCAACTGCCGGACGTGCTCGGGCAGCAGGTGCTGCATTTCTTCGAGGATGGTCCGGGTGCGCCAGACGAACATCCCGCTGTTCCAGAAGTAGTCTCCCGACTCGATGAAGGCCCGGGCCTTCTCAAGATTCGGCTTCTCGCGGAATTCCAGCAACCGGTAGTGGGGGATGGAGCCTTCGTGCTCGACGGGCTCCCCTCGGTGCAGGTAGCCGTAACCGGTTGCCGGGAAGCGGGGCACGATCCCGAAGGTGTAGAGGGCGGGGACCCGGGCGGCGGCTTCGGCCGCGGAGCGCAGGACCTGCTGGAATCGGGCAACCGGAGAGATTCGGTGGTCCGTGGTCAGCACGGCCGTGGTGCAGGGCCCGAAAAGGCGCTCGGCAACCAGCGCCGCCAGGGCGACGGCAGCCGCCGTATCCCGCCGCAAGGGCTCGCCGATCACCTGCTCGGGTGGGATCTCGGGCAACTGCTCGCAGACCAGCGGCACGAAATCCTGGCTGGTCAGGACCAGCACGCGCTCGGGAGGCACCAGGCCCTTCAGGCGGTCCAGGCTTTCTTGCAGCAGGGTGCGCCCCCCGAAGAGGTTCAGGAATTGTTTGGGGCGCTGTTCGGTGCTGACCGGCCAGAAACGCGTGCCGGCACCTCCGGCCATCAGGATCGCGACCAGGTCCTTCATTGCGGCACTCCCGGGTGAAACTGGCAGCCCCGATCGGAAACCGACCGGGGCTGTTGGCTCGGACCCCGAAGGGTCTATGTGGCTCCGACGGCTGGACTCGAACCAGCGACCAACCGGTTAACAGCCGGTTGCTCTACCGCTGAGCTACGTCGGAATCTGCGTCGGACCGCTGCCGACGGAGGCCATTCTAGCACCTGGTCCAGAGATTGGCAAGAGGGCGCGCCAGAAAAATCCGGCGCTGTTCGCGAGGCCCGCCACGACGGGAACACGGGTGCCGTTCACCGGTTCAGCGGCCTCGGTTCACCAGCTTCAGGCGGTCGGGATGGAAGGATTTCACAATGCCATCCTCGTCGACGACCTTGACCACGCGGGGATTGACCACGCGCGAGATGCGGAATCTGCCCAGGGACCGGCCCTGCTCGTCAAAGGCCTCCACCAGGTCGCCTCGGTTCAGGGGAAGGTTTCCAAAATCAGCCATGACAAAGCCTCCGGTCCAAAGGTGAAGCCCCCTTTTACGAGATGGGCCCCCGGAGTCCTGCCTGGAATCTTTCCCGCGCTCCGGCCATGATCGGGTGGAACTTCGCGACGCTTCGCGGAAGGGGGAGGCATCCCTGGGGGCAGGACGAATCTGCCAGATCCGCTCGGCCCGACTGGGGGCGCGTCGCTGCGGGGGGAGGGGGCGGCTGAGAAGGACGTCTGATGGACCGCTTTTCCTGGCTGGAGTTTGGAGATTCCGGAGTGCCCTCGCGGNNGCCGAGCGCCTCTTCCTGGAGGGGCAGTACGAACCGGCCTTGCGGGAGTTCTCGCGAGCCGTCGCCGAGCAGCGGGATCTCTTCGATGCCTGGGCGGGTCAGGTCCGTTGCCATCTGGCCATGGAAGAACTGCCCCAGGCCCGGGTCTGGGCGAACAAGGCCTTGGAACTCTTCCCCTCTGCACCCCGCGTCCTGAGCGTGGCCGGGCTGGTGGCCGCCTGTCAGGGGCAGGGCGAGGAGGCTTTGCGATTCTCGGACCAGGCCTTGGAGCTGTCGCGGGGTCTGGTTCCGCCCGCCCTGTGGTTGGAACGCGCCGAGTGCCTGCTGCGTTCCGGGCGACGTGACGCGGCCTCGGATTGTCTGGACATGGTTCGAAACCTGAGCGGGGGAGACCCGGATTTCCACCAGAGAATCGGCCTGGCCCTCCTGGGGGCGGGGGCCGTCGAGCAGGCCTGGCTGGAATTCCAGGCGGCCCTGGAGCGCCGTCCGGACCGCGCCTGGTTGTGGTACCTCTCGGCCCGGGCGGCCCGAGCCCTGCAGCAGGAGGACCGAGCCCGGTTCGCCTTGGAGCGGGCGCTGGCCCTGGACCCTGCCCTGGAGGAAGCCCGTCGCGAGCGCAACACGTTGCAGCGCAGCAGCCGGGCTGGTTGGCTGGCGCGCCTTCTGGGCCGGCAGCTTCGCTGATTTTCTTGGAGGAGGACCTTTCTTGCGCACGATCCGGGAATTGATGACCCTGGCCCTGGAACGCGAGGCCTCGGATCTGCACCTGGTGGCGGGAACGCCCCCCTGTCTGCGGATCCACGGCGCCATCCACTTCCTGGAGGATGGACTTCTGCAGGGCGACCAGATTCGCGAGATGGTCCAGGAGATCCTCAGCCCTGCTCAGCTCGAGCGTCTGGACTCGGAGCTGGAGTTGGAGTTCTCCTACACCGAGCCCTCGCTGGGCCGCTTCCGGGCCGCCTTGTTCTTCGAGCGGGCCAACCTGGCGGCGGCCTTCCGGGTGGTTCCCCTCAAGGTTCGCAGCGTGCACGACCTGAAGCTGCCGACGGCCGTGCACGATCTGGCTCGTCGGCAGGCCGGGCTGGTCCTCATCGCCGGAGCCACCGGCCAGGGCAAGACCACGACGATGAACGCCATGATCGACCTGATCAACTCCGAGCGGCGGGCGCGGATCATCACCATCGAAGACCCCATCGAGTTCGTGCACCGACACCGGCGCAGCGTCATCCTCCAGCGCGAGGTCGAATCGGACACCCACTCGTTCAACCGCGCGCTGATCAGCGCCCTGCGCCAGGACCCCAACGTGATCTGTGTCGGCGAGATGCGTGACCTGGAGACCATCGGGACCGCCCTGACGGCGGCGGAGACCGGCCATCTGGTGATCAGCACCCTGCACACCCAGAGCGCCTCGCAGACCATGGACCGCATCATCGACGTCTTCCCCGGGCATCAGCAGAATCAGGTCCGCATGCAACTGGCCAACTCGCTGCAGGGCGTGGTCTGCCAGAAGCTCCTGCCTCGGGTGGCCGGAGATGGACGGATCCTGGCCTTTGAGATCATGATCGCCACCCCTGCGGTTCGGCACCTGATCCGGGAAGGCAAGATGGAGCAGATCCACAACGTCCTGGTCACGGGGAAGGAGCAGGGGATGATTCCCATGGATCACTGCATCCGCCTGCAGTATGAACGAGGGTTGATCAGCTACGACATCGCCGTCAGCAACTCGCTGGACCCCGAATCCTTCCGTAGCCTGCGGGTCACCCGCGAATCCGAGACTTTTGGACTCTGACCTTCGTTGCCCGGACCGGAAAGGAGACCCGACGTGTCATCGCTCCCGAGCGCACCCCAGAATCCCGCAGAAGCCTCATCCTGGATCTTGAAGCTGGATTCCATCCACCTCGGCAAGGAGATCGACCTGGAGGCCTGCGCTCGAGTCTTCGTCGACCGCCTCTTCCACGTCACCAAGTCCGAGCTGGCTCTTCGCCTGGGGGTGGGGCGGGTGCATCTGTTCCCCTTCGGAGCGGTCGTCTTCATCGGAGTGGAACCCGCCCAGGCAGAGGTCCTGCTGGGCGAGCTGGCCCCCTATGTCGAGACGCCCGCTTCGGAGAAGGTGGTGGACGACTTCCTGATCGAGATTCAACCTGGGGCCCGCGACCAGGTCCGCTTCGACCGGGTCGTGCTGGGGGAGGAGGATCCGCTGAAGGTCCAGGTGGTGGCCTCGGTGCTGGCTCAGTCCACCACCCTGGAACACTTCGAGAAGATGGCCGAGGACCTGCTGCAGAAGGCTTCGTCGGTCACCGATGGCATGGCTTCGGGCGGACGGATCCTGCTGACCCTCAAGCAGATGATCCGCTTCATCGGGGTCGCCCTCTCGGCGCGGCGCGAGATCGTCAGCCGCCTCTCCATCATGGATGCTCCCGAGGTGGCATGGGAGGACCGTGACGTGGACAAGCTCTTCCACGATTTGAAGAGCAACTTCGAACTGTCCACCCGCTTCCGGAGCCTGGAATACAAGCTGCGCCTGATTCACGAGAGCGTCGAGGTGATCGTCAACCTGACCAATACCCGCCGCTCCGAGATCCTGGAATTGACCATCATCGGTCTGATTGCCCTGGAGATCGTCCTGGCCCTGTTGGGGGCGTTCAAGTCGTGAGCCTTGATCCGGCTGCGTCTTGTTGCTTCTCTTCGCAATGCACCTGATGTCGCGAATTTTTGGTGCGGTCCTGAAGGTTGTAGTATCACCTGTTGCCCTCAGGATTGACGCCGTCCTCCAGACCGACTACAATCGGGTGGTTCCAGGGGGGGGCGATCCGGAAGATTCGGGTCGCTTCACAGTCGGGGGTTCCTTCCCTGCAGGTCCCGACAAGAAGCCGTCGCGCCGGCAGGGCGGATCGAGAATTCGTCCCTGGGGAGCTGGCCTCGGTCACATGGGTTCGAGGCTGCGCGTCGGGAATCAGGAGGTTGATCGAGATGCCTTTGGTGAAAAATTATACCAAGACCCGCGAGAAGTGCCGTGTGACCTTCAAGCTTCCGGCAGAGGCCGAAGCGGGCAGCGCCGCCCTGGTGGGCGACTTCAACGGTTGGAACGAGTCCGAGTGTCCGATGAAGCAGTTGAAGGACGGCTCCTTCAGCGCGACGGTCACCTTGGACTCGGGCCGGCAGTACCGTTACAAGTACCTCGTGGACAGCACCCGTTGGGAGAACGACTGGACGGCGGATTCCTATGCCGCCAATGAGTTCGGCGGCGAGGACTCCCTGGTCCACGTCTGAGAGGC
>DCTU01000385.1:0-30056 GCA_002329445.1 bacterium UBP9_UBA1432 | reverse complement strand
GGTGGGGATGGTTGTGCCTGCAGCCGAATCGGAGGGCTCGACGGCCTCGTGCCGAAGCGCTTGGCGCCATGAGCGTCGTCCGTGTCCTCGAAGGGATTCTCGAGAAGTCCTCCTCCACCGTCCTGACCCGGGTCGAGCGGGTTCCTCCTCGCGAGGCGGTCTACGGAGACTGGCCCGAAGAGTTGGACTCGCGACTGCGCGACAGTCTTCTCCGGCGTGGCCGCCCGCGCCCCTACACCCATCAGGCCGAGGCGATCCGACATGCCATGGACGGGCGACACGTCGTGGTGGTCACGCCGACCGCTTCTGGCAAGACCCTGTGCTACAACGTCCCCGTCCTGCAATCGATCCTGCGGGATCCGGGAACCACGGCCCTGTACCTCTTTCCGACCAAGGCCCTGGCCCAGGATCAACTGGCGGAACTTCAACAGAGCATCGACGATCTGGGCGCTGCGGTGGGGACCTTCACCTATGACGGGGACACCCCGGCGGACGCTCGCAAGGCCGTGCGGTCGAGGGCCCACGTGGTGATCACGAATCCCGACATGCTGCATACCGGCATCCTGCCCCACCATACGCGCTGGGCCCGATTCTTCGCCAACCTGCGCTACGTGGTCATGGACGAGCTGCACACCTGTCGCGGGGTCTTCGGAAGCCACCTGGCCAACGTGCTGCGCCGACTGCGGCGGATCTGTGAGTTTCACGGGTCGCAGCCGGTCTTCATCGCCTCCTCGGCCACCATCGCCAATCCTCAGGAACTGGCCAGCCGCCTGGTCGGCGAGGAGGTGCGGCTGGTGGACCGCAGCGGAGCGCCTTCCGGCCCGCGCACGATCCTGTTCTACAACCCTCCGATGCTGAACAAGGAGCTGGGGATCCGCCGCTCTTGCCTGACCGCCAGTCGGAACCTGGCGGCCCGCTTCCTGAAGGCCGGGGTGCAGACGCTGGTCTTCGCCTCCTCCCGCCTCAACGTCGAGGTGCTCACCCGAGCCCTCAAGGACCGCTTCGAGCGTCATCCCTCGGACGAGGGTCGGATCCGGGGCTATCGGGGAGGGTATCTCCCCGGCGCTCGCCGCGAGATCGAAAAGGGGATCCGCGAGGGAACCGTGCGGGGAGTCATCAGCACCAACGCGCTGGAGCTGGGGATCGACATCGGGGCCTTGGAGGCGGTGATCCTGGCGGGCTATCCCGGGACGGTGGCCAGCACCTGGCAGCAGGTCGGGCGGGCCGGACGCCGCCAGGGTGAGTCGGTTGCCATCCTGGTGGCCCGCAGCGAGCCCCTGGACCAGTTCATCGTCGAGAATCCCGACTACTTCTTCGGTTCCAGTCCCGAGCACGCCCGGATCAATCCGGACAACCTGGCCATCCTGGTCAGTCACCTGAAATGTGCGGCCTTCGAGTTGCCGCTTCAGGAGGGAGAGCGCTTCGGGGAGGCTCCGGTGGGTGAGATCGTGGAGTATCTGGCCGAAAAGGGCGTGCTCCATCGTTCCGGGGACGAGTTTCACTGGGCGCAGGACGTCTACCCGGCCGACACGATCTCCCTGCGCAGCTCTTCCCCCGAAAACTTCGTGATCATGGATATGGACGCGGCCAACCGGGTGATCGCCGAGGTCGATTGGCACGCAGCGCCGACCACGGTGTATGAGGACGCCATCTACATGGCCCACGCCCGCACCTACAACGTCAAGAAGCTGGACTACGCCCAGCGCCGGGCCTATGTCCGGCCGGTGGCGGTGGACTACTACACCGATGCGATCACGGCGAATTCGGTCCGGATCCTGGAGGGCTTTGAGCGCCTGCCCTGCGGGGCGGTCCACCGGGAGCACGGTGAGGTCCATGTGGCCTGGAGGGTGTCGGGCTTCAAGAAGGTCAAGTTCGACACCCGTGAGAACGTCGGGTTCGGCGAGGTCCACCTGCCCGACCAGGAGATGCACACCACGTCCTTCTGGTTCACCATGCCCGACGAGTTCCTGTCCGGGTTGGGCATCACGCGCTCGGACCTTCTGGACGGGGTCGTCGGCCTGGCCCACTGTCTGCATCACCTGGCCCCGGTCTTCCTGATGTGCGATGTCCGGGACCTCAACCGCTGCGTCGGCGACCGCTCTGGCGAATGGTTCGCCCAGCCTGATGGCCGCAGCCGGGGGCGCTACGAGTTTGTGACTGAACTGCCCCTGGATGTCGCGGCCGACGCCTGGATGCGCAGTCCGGCTTCGGTTCCGGAGCCTGCAGGCATGCAACGCCTTCAGGACCTGCCCCACTTCGAACCGACGGTCTATCTGTATGACAACTTCCCCGGGGGGATCGGCTTTTCGTCTCAACTCTTCGACTCGTTCCCCGAGCTCTTGACCCGGGTCGGGGAGCGGATCGGCGACTGCGCCTGCGAGGCCGGGTGCCCCTCATGCGTCGGCCCTCCCCAGGAGGTCGGGAACCGGGCCCGGGAGGTGGCCGGAAGGCTGGTCCGGGCCATCCTGGCTTCTCCGCCGGGGGCAGCCTGAGGTGGACGACCTTCGCGTCCAGGAGCTGGCTGCTCGTCTGAGCCGGTTGAGCCTGGGGCTCTACACGCGGAGGCGTCCCCAGGTCTGGGCCCTGACCCTGCTGCTGGGGCTGCTGGTCTACGGCCTGGTCAACTGGGCTCTGGAGACCCGCCAGAGCCTGTCCCTGCTGCCGATCTCGCTTCTGATCGGCTCCTTCCTGGTTCCCCTGGTGGTGGTCCTGTGGCTTCAGGAGGTCGGAGCCGCCTGGGACATGCCGTTGCCGGCCCCCACGGTGGCCTTCCTGGCGGGTGGGGGGCTGGGGCTCCTGGGGGCCCACATCCTGACTCCGTTGTTCTTCAGGCTTCCCGGTTCCCGCCTCCTGTTGATCGGGTCCTCGGAGGAGATCGCCAAGCTTCTGGCGGTCCTGGCGGTCCTGTCGCTGCCCCTGGGCCGGGCCTGTCCGGCAAACCCTCGGGTGGGCCTGGTCCTGGGGGCCTCGGCGGGGCTGGGTTTCGCCGCCATGGAGTCCATGGGGATGGCGCTCCGGTTCGTCTTCGAACAGGGCGCCTCGAAGAACCTGATGGACCAGATCCTCTTCGCCCGGTCCCTGCTGGGGCCTTTGGCGCACGGCACCTGGACGGCCCTGCTGGCCTCGGCCGTCTGGCCTCTGCGCAGGCGACGGCAGGTTCCCCAGGTCCTGCTGGCCCTGGCGGCCCTCCTCCTGGTCTCGGGCCTGCACACCATGTGGAATCTGCCCCGGTTCCTGCCCGCGGACCTCTCCCAGCGGTTCATGACCCCAGCCATTCCCTATCTGCCGCTTCCGCTCTGGCACCTGGCCGTCGGGGCCCTGAGCCTGGGAGGACTGCTGGTCTTCGTGCGCGGGCGGTTGGACTGGCCCCGCCCCTGGACTCGGGCGCAGGTCCTGGCGGAGCTCTCGGCGTGCCTGGCCCTGGCCGAGGAGATGGATGAGGTCAACCGTCCAGCGACTTGAGCTCGGCCTCCAGGATCTGCTGGCGTTGTCGAGCGGCCTCGATCTCGCGACGCGGCAGACCGCCCATTTCGTAGAGGGTCTCCAGTTCTGCCAGGTTCTGGCGACCCTCGCGGACCTCCTGGCGCAGCTCGCCGACCCGTCGGGTGCGCGTCTCCTGGTTGTCGCGCTTGTAGTCGAGGACCTGGTCGCGGAGCCGGGCATCGCGGGCCACCACGCTGTTCACGAAGCCGGTGACCTCGGCCCAGGTGATCCCGTGCTGTCGGGCCTGGCGCTCCACGGCCGCCAGCCGGTTGCGGGCTGCACGCACGTGGTTCTCCAGCTCGGCGATCCGGTCGGGGGCTTCCTTCTGACGCTTCTTGAGCCGGGCCAGGGCCTGGAGGGTGGCGGCCAGGTCTGAACGCGTCTTCTCGGCCTCTGCCCGGGCCACCAGGCCTTCCTCGACGTAGCGGGCCATCAGTGGGACCGCCTGCTCGAGTTCGGCCCGCCGCGACTCCAGGCGACGGCGCTCCAGCGTGGCAGAGGCCCTCTCACGTCTCCGGCCCTCCAGCTCGATCTCGGAGGTCTCGAGGCTGTTTCGAGCGACCAGCCAGGTCACCATCCGGGCCTCGCGCGAGTCGGCTGCGAAAGAGGCGAAGGAGGTGGCGGGCCCTGATCCGGGTGCCTGGCCGCCGAAGTCCACGTAGTTTCCGGCCAGGTCGCGCATCTTGACGTCCACATGGTCGATCGAGATGGTCCCCACGATGGTGCCGACCCGAACCGGATCTCCCACCGAGAGCGATGGGCGGATGTGCCCGTAGGTCACTTCGGAGCCCGAGGCGGAGCGCACCGTCAGCCCCCATTCGCCCTCCGTCCAGGGGGCGACCGAGACCACGGCTCCAGGCCAGCCGGCGCGCACGGGCGTGCCCGCCGGCATGGCGATGTCGTAACCCAGGTGCAGGCCGGGATTCCGGCGATAGCGCGAGACGGTGCGCCAGTCGTAGAAGCCGCTGGTCAGGACGGCTTCCGGGCAGAGCGTGCGCTGCAACGCCACCAGACCCGTCACGTCTGCGACGCTGCCCTCCGAGGTCGACAGGTCGGTGACGCCAAACCGCGTCCGCAGGGCATCGATCACGGCCGGGACCTGAGCGGTGCCGGGTGGTGCCGCCAGGAGTGGGCTGGCCAGCCAGACCATCCAGGTCAGGACGAGGAATCGGAAGACAAGGCGTCTGGTCATGGTGTGCTTCCAGTCTAGCACGCCTCGAGGCTGCGGGGGAGGGCCCCCTGGAGGGCAGGGGAGGTGGGCTGGAACGCGAAGAGGCCCGCCGCCAG
Organism: bacterium UBP9_UBA1432; assembly: GCA_002329445.1. Classification (GTDB taxonomy): domain Bacteria; phylum Vulcanimicrobiota; class Xenobia; order Xenobiales; family Xenobiaceae; genus Xenobium; species Xenobium purgamenti. The sequence continues at coordinate 25,286 of DCTU01000385.1, read as the reverse complement.
CTTCCTGGCAGACTCCGGGAGGGACGTCCCGGCCTCGAGCATTGGAGAGACCATGATCCCCCAGAACCAGTTGATTCCCATGGTGGTCGAGCAGACCGCCCGCGGCGAACGCGCCTACGATATCTACTCGCGGCTTCTGAAGAATCGCATCATCTTCGTGGGGGAGGCCATCGACGATGCGCTGGCCAACCTGGTGATCGCCCAGTTGCTGTACCTCGAGCAGGAGGATCCGGACAAGGATATCGACATCTACATCAACAGCCCCGGAGGTTCGGTCACGGCGGGTCTGGGAATCTATGACTGTATGCAACTGGTGAAGCCCGACGTCTCCTGCATCTGCATGGGCATGGCCGCCAGCGCCGCTGCGGTTCTGTTGGCAGGCGGAGCCAAGGGCAAGCGCTTCGCCCTGCCCTATTCCCGAATCATGATCCACCAACCCTGGATCAGCCAGATCGGCGGGCAGGCCACCGACATCGACATCCACGCCCGGCAGATCATCAAGACCCGCGAGACCCTGAACAAGATCCTGGCCGAGCACACCGGCCAGGAGCTGGAGAAGGTCGCGCGCGACACTGAGCGCGACTACTACATGTCGGCTCAGGAAGCCAAGGACTATGGCCTGATCGACGAGATCATCTCGCGGGAGAAGCGCTGAACCCTTGACCGGACCTGATCCCAGCCCTTCCCCGCCAGGCCAGGACCTTCTGGCTCAGAGCCCCTTCCTGAAGGCATGTCGCGGCCAGAAGGTGCCTTTCACTCCGGTCTGGCTGATGCGTCAGGCCGGCCGCTACCAGGAGTGGTATCGTGGCCTCCGGGCTCGGCACTACTTCCTGGACCTGTGCAAGAATCCCCAACTGGCGGCGGAGGTGACCGTCCGGGCGGTGCAGGACATCCGCCCGGACGCCGCGATCCTCTTCTCGGACATCTTGTTGATCGTCGAGGCCCTGGGCCTGAGGTTGACCTTCAATCAGGGCGAGGGGCCCGCGATCTCCGGTCCGGTTCGGGATGCCCTGGGCCTTTGCGCCCTGCGCGAGGTCGACCCCGATGAACTCGGATTCGTCTATGAAGCCATCCGCCTGGCTCGGCGCGAGCTCCCCGCGGACATCCCGCTGATCGGCTTCGCAGGGGCACCGTTCACCGTCGCCTCCTACCTGATCGAGGGAGGAACCTCGCGCAACTTCGAGCGCACCAAGGCGTTCATGTTCCGGCACCCCCAGGCCTGGCATGAGCTGATGGGACGCATCGCGCGCGGGACGGCCGGTTACCTGCGCGGTCAGGTCCAGGCCGGCGTGCAGGCGGTGCAGCTCTTCGACTCGTGGGCGGGGGCGCTGGGTCTGGAGGACTACCGCGAATTCGTCCTGCCTCACAGCCAGAGGGTGCTTCAGGCGATTCCCGAGGTCCCTCGCATCCACTTCGGCCGGGGAACCTGCGGGCTTCTTGAAGCCTTCGACGAGGCCGGTGCCGACGTGGTCGGGGTCGACTTCCTGACGTCCCTGGCCGAGGCCCGTCAGCGCCTGGGATCCCGACCCGTCCAAGGGAACCTGGACCCCTCGGTCCTCATGGCGGACCGGGATTATATCCGCCAGCGGGTGGGCCGCGTCCTGGACGCCAACGCCGGGCGTCCAGGACACATCTTCAACCTGGGGCACGGGGTTCTGCCGGGGACTCCGGTCGAGAATGTGCGCTTCCTGATCGAGACGGTTCACGAGATGACCGCCGGATGAGCCGCAGCCTGGCCGTCGTGGGGGCTGGAATCAGCGGCCTGGCCCTGGCCTGGGCGGCGCTGCGCGAGAATCCGGATCTGAGGGTTCACCTCTTCGAGGGGCGTTCGCGCCCGGGGGGAGCCATCGAGAGCCGGCGTGAGGGCGGGCTGGTCCTGGAGGGCGGACCGGACTCGATGATCACCGACAAACCGGCGGGCCTGCAGTTGTGCCGCGACCTGGGCCTGGAATCTCTGCTTCAGCCCACCAACGAGGATGATCGCCGGGCCATGGTGGTCCGGGACGGTCGACTGGTGCCGATCCCCGAAGGTTTTCGCCTGCTGGCCCCCACGCGCCTGATTCCGTTCCTGCTGACGCCGGTTCTCAGCCCCCTGGGCAAGCTGCGCATCGGCCTGGACCTGTTCCTGCCCCGACGCCGGGACCCGGGAGACGAGACCCTGGCCGGCTTCGTCGGGCGCCGGTTGGGTCGCGAGGCCCTGGAGCGGATGGCACAGCCCCTGGTCGGGGGAATCTACGGAGGCGACGCCGAGCGCCTGAGCCTGCAGGCCACCATGCCTCGCTTCCTGGAGATGGAGCGCAAGCATGGCAGCGTGATCCTGGGCCTGCTGGCCGGCATGCGGGCCCATCGTCGGGCCGGGGAGCGGACGGCAGCCCCGGCGGGTCCCCGCTACGGGCTCTTCGTCTCGCTTGAGGGAGGCATCCAGACCCTGGTCGAGCGACTGGTCGATGTCCTGCCCCCGGGGAGCCTGCGCACGGGCCTGGCGGTGGATCGCATCGAGCCGGAACCTGGAGGGTGGCGGTTGCGCTCTCCGGGCTTCGAAGAGCGCTTCGATGCGGTGGCGCTGGCCATGCCGGGTTGGTCTGCCGCCAGGCTGACCGGTTTCGACCCCATCCTCTCCAACCGTCTTGCCAGCATCCGCTACAGCTCCTCCGCGGCGGTCAACCTGGTCTTTCGGCGTCCGCAGATACCCGGCCGGATCAACTCCTTCGGCTTCGTGGTGCCTCGGATCGAGAATCGGGTCCTCCTGGCGTGCACGTACGCCTCGGTCAAATACGCCGGGCGGGCTCCTGAAGGTCAGGTCATCTTGAGGGCGTTCTCGGGGGGCGCGGGCCGGGAGGCCGATGTCGATCGACCGCCGGAGGAGCTTCTGGAGGATCTCTTGGGCGATCTGCGGGACCTGCTGGGGATTCGGGGCACTCCCCTGAAGGTCTGGTCGGCCCGGCACGAACGGGTCATGCCTCAATACGAGTTGGGGCATCTGGACCTGGTTGCGGAGATCCAGGACCGCGCGTCGCGGCACCCGGGCCTCTTCCTGGCGGGGAACGGTTTCCGCGGAGTGGGCATTCCCGACTGCGTGGCCCAGGCCCGCCAGGCCGGCGTCCGCGCGGCTGGGTATCTGGGGGCCCTGGCCCGGGACCTGGGAAAAACCGGAAAGTCCTGAGTTTGCCCCTAGTCACGAACCCTCCCCGTCGTGAAGGGGGAATATACGGTTGCTAGGAGGTCGAAAACACATGGCTTACGACGATCCGATCAAGGAAATCGGTGCCAACAAGCCCGCGGTTCGGGGAACCGAGATCGCCGGTGCCCAGCACGCGGCCGAAGCCTCGAAGTCCCAGTCTTCCGCGGCCCCTTCCGCGCCGCCGACGGAGGAAGCGGTCAAGGGAATCGACCAGACCGACAAGGTCGCCATCTCTGAAGAAGCCAAGGAACTCTCGGCCCAGACGCCTCAGTCGGCGCAGAAGGTCCAGGGCACCTCCGAGGGTGGCGAAACCAAGATGGCGGAAGCCCAGAAGGGCCTGGACTCCACCCTGGCCGAGCTGCAGGCCGAGCGCGAGGGCCAGAAGCAGGCCGCGCAGTAGATTTTGACCTCCGGGTAGCCACGGGCTGCTCTTGGGCCGGAAGAAGACCCCGGACGAGCTCTCCAGCTCGCTCGGGGTCCGCCCTTGTACGCCTCTGGAACCCGTTCTGGATTGGAGCCCTCCAGGCATGATCCGACCTTTTCATCCGGCCTGTGGAGTGGACATGGGGGCCACCCTGGCCAAGGTGGCCCTCCGACACGAGCCCGGCCCCCCGGAGCTCCGGCTTCTGCCGGTTCAGGATCTGGAGTCGGTCCTTCGGGCCCTGGGCGGTGCTCAGAAGGGAACCCTCGGCCTGACGGGTGGAGGGGGGACGGAGCTGGCGCTCCGCTTCGCCCGGTCGGCATCGGTCCTGAAGGTCAACGAGTTTGCTGCCTGGGGGGCTGGAGCCCGGGCCCTGCTGCGCCGCAGCGCGGCCGATCTCGACGAGCCCTTCCTGCTGGTCTCGGTCGGGACGGGCACCTCGGCGATGCTGGTGGACGGCATGTCGGTCTCTCGGGTCGGGACGNNGGCGCTGGGGGGAGGCACGGTCCTGGGACTGGGTCGGGCCCTGCTCGGTCCGATCGGGTTCGACGACCTGTGCGAGCTGGCCCGGCGCGGTTCTCGGCGCTGCGTGGACCTGCTGGTCTCCGACATCTACGGCCCTGGTCAGATTCCTCTGAAGGGGGACCTGACGGCCGCGAACTTCGGGCGTCTGGCCCAATCCGCGGAGGCTCCGCTGGAGCCGGCCGACCTGGCGGCCGGCGTCATGGGTCTGGTGGGCGAGAACGTGGCCCTCATCACGGCGGGACTGGCCCTCTCGGCCCGGGTGCGCCCGATCGTCTTCGCCGGGTCCACGCTGAGGGGGAACCCGGTCCTGGCAGAGGTCCTCCTCCGCATCACCGCGCTCCTGGGGCGACACTCCATCATCCTGGAGGACGGCGAGTTCTGTGGCGCCTTGGGGGCCCTGGAGCTGGCGGCCCGACACGAGACCTGACTCAGAATCGGGCCAGCAGCTTCTCGAGCATCTTCTGGTCGGGCACCTGGGGCTGGACGTTCAACTCCGCCTGAAGGATGGTGCCTTCCGGTCCGGTCGCCAACCAGATGGTGTCGGCCAGTTGCAGCATCAGGGTGAAGCCCATGCCCAGCGAGACCTTGGTCGAGAAGCCGGACTCGAAGAGCGTGGCCGGGAGCTGCTCGGTGCGGATTCCAGGCCCCCGATCCGAGACCCGCACCACCAACCCCTCCGCTGCGGAGAAGACCTGACAGTGGCCATCGACTCCGTGTTTGATCGCGTTGGAGGCGGCCTCTCCAAAGACGACCACCAGGTCCGAGGCCTGTTGTTCGGTCAGGCCGGTCTGGTGGGCCAGTCGGGGCAGCTCGGAGCGGATCCTGGCATAGTTCTCGCTGTCCAGGGGGCGATCCAGGACCTGGGTGCCGGTCGTGGGGATCTTCTCGGCGTCCACCAGGTGGAAACGTCCATGTGAGACGGTGTTGAGGACCTCCCGGTAGAACGCCTTCTTCTCTTCCACGGTCTGCAGCAGGCGCAGGTGGGCGTCCAGGGCGGCGCGGCGCGCCCTGGTCCGTTCGGTCACGTCGCGCAGCACCACCACCGCCCCCAGGACCCCGGGGGGATCCTCCATCGGGGAGCTGGTGAAATCGACGGGGAACTCCTCTCCATCGGCCCGCCGCAGCCAGATCTCCTCCATCGTCTGGCGGGTGCGTTCGTGGAGGGTCCCGGTCAGGGCGGCTTCCGCCTGAGCCTCGCACTGCGGAGAGAAGAAGCCCCGCAAGGGAAGGCCGGGGAGTTCCGTGGAGGGAAGCCCCAGCAAGGCCTCCGCCGCGCGGTTGGTGAAGACGATGCAGCCCGCCGGGTCCAGACCGCAAATCCCTTCTCCGGCCGACTCCAGGAGGTTGACCTCGCGTCTTCTGGAGCGTTCCAGGCGCTCGGCCATCACATCGAAGGACCAGGCCAGCCGGCCGATCTCATCTCGGGGCTGCCCCAGTCCCGTGCGCGCGGTCAGGTCGAGGCGGGCCAGGCGGTGGATGGTCCGGGACAGCACCCGGAGCCGGCGCAGCAACAAGGATTCACCCAGAAGCCATGCGGTTGCCAGCGAGACCAGGGCGACCACCGTCAGCACCAGCAGATTGCGGGCCAGGGCCGCTTCGGCCTTGGCCTCGCTGGCCTGGGTCGGGATTCCCACCGTCAGGAAACCCAGGGGGGATCCGTCGGGTTGGCGGAGCAGCGCGACCCGATGCAGTCGCGAGACGCCGTCGGGATCGACCCTCTCGAAGGCCCGGCGGGCCCGGTCCTCGTCGAGGCGGAGGACCTCCTGGGGCAAGGGGCGGAATTCCGCGGCGAGGTCGTGGGGGTGGCGCAGGACCGGCCTTCCGACAACGTCCAGCAGATCGAGGGTGGAACCCTCCGGCAGGTCGGAGATCGAGGCCCGGCGATGGATCCAGTCCAGGCTCTCCGTCAGCAGGATGGCACCCACGGGCGTCCCCGCCCTCTCGATGGGCCAGGTGGCCTGAAGGGCGCCTTCTTCAGGCCGGTCGCCAGGCACCAGGAGCATGTTGGGAGAGGCCGCGCTCAGCGAGTCCTGCAACATCGTGAAGAGGGGAGACCCCTCGGTTCCCGGAGCAGAAGGGGCAGCGGCCACGGGGTTGCCCTGACGGTCGAAGATGGCCAGGCCTCGGGCACCCGGCGCCCGGGTGGCCAGGTCGGCCAGGGTCGAGTCCAGGGGCACCGGGTCGAGGGCCTGGACTTCGGGCGCCTGAGCCAGGGTCTGCAGGTCCAGGGTCAGCGAGCGCACGTTCTGGCCGATTTCTGAAGACAGGGTGTTCAGGAACCCGAAGGATCGCCACCTCGCCCTCTGGGTGAAGGAGGCCCGGTCTTCCAAGGTGTCTCCCAGCAACATCAGGAAGGCCGGGATCAGCGCCAGGAGGACCGGAAGCAGGAGCCGGACCCGGAGGCCCATTCCACCGCGATTCTCCAAGGGCAGGGTCGGTGGGGCTGGCTTGTGCCCGGTATTCGAGTCGAAGTCCATCTGCGCACCCCGTTGGCCGTCGGCCGGGTCTCAGTTGGAACCGAAACGCTCGCGGATCTTGCGGTACTCGTCTTCAGAGACGTACTCGCGGATGTTGTCGAGGGCCTGATTGGGCTGGATGCGGGGGCCTGATCCGTAGTTCCGGCTGGCCTCCTTGCTGGCCTTTTCGAAGATCGTGCGCAGCTCGTCGGGGCTGGCTTCCCCCTGGGACTCGAAGTAGCGCATGGCCACCTCGCCCAGGCCGTAGGTCCATCCGAAAACGAACGGAGCGCTGATGAACTTCCCCAGGATCGGGATGAAGTTGGCCACGAAGAGGACCGTGATCTGGCCGAAGACGCTGGCGCCGCAAGCCCCGGCCAGGATGGCCAGGACCTTCTCGGGGGGATCCTTGAGTCCGTAGGCTCGACCGATGGAGATCACCATCGCCGACTGCACCGGCATCAGCAGCACCAGGTCGGAGAAGGGGACCGGGAACAAAACGATGCCTGCGGCCCACAACGAGAAGTTCAGGACGATTTCGCGGGCCCGTTCACGGGTCGATTCCATGTCCGGAGGAAGGACCTGCGAGAGGGGAGGCAAGGGGCGGGAGGCGTCCCGCGGAGGCCCTGCGTCAAAACCCTGCCAGGTGGGCGTGTTCGAGGACTCGGAGGGGGAGGGATAGTCGTAGGACTCCCAATACTGGGGCGGGGTGGGGATGTCCGAAGGGGGCGGCTCGGCGGAGGCTGGCGAGGGGGAGTCGGGAGCCGACGGGATCACCGGAGCGGGAACCGACTCCGGGACGGCAGAGGCCGGGGCGGGCGGGCTCGGTTCCCATCCGCTCCAGGTCGGCAGGGATTCGGAGGGTGGAGCCTCCTTCTGGCGCAGGCGTCCCCCGCACCGGTTGCAGAACCGCGCGGTCTGGCTCACGCCGGTTCCGCATTTCGGACAGAATCGTGACATCGGCTCTCTTTCCTTCCGAACCCTTCCAGAGTCTGGCGACCGATCGATCCCGTTCGGCACCGTTCTGGCAGGCTCCTACCCGGGGCGTCAGGCGGCCCCGTCGGCCGCCTCGTCGCATAGAGGTTTCCCGGCGCTCCGGAAGAATGTCCCGCGACCTGCCGGCTGGCAGGCCCGGGGGGTCGTCCCCGGATCCATGGGCGCTGCCGTCAGGCGGCGCCGAGCCTGGTTTTCGAAGGAGATTTCCGGATGAACGTCCCCAACCTGTCCGGTCGGCGGGTTCAACAATCGGGCAAGGCCGCAATCGTGGTGCTGGCCCTGGTCCTGCTGGTCGCCGTCGGTGCCGGCGCCTGGTACTTCATCACCCACCGTACCCCCTCGGGTGGTGGAGACCTCACCGCCCGGGCCGCCGCGATGGCACCGGCCCAGACCCAGGTCCTGCTGGCCTTCGACCTGGAGAATGCGGGGGTGCCCCGCGACACGCAAGGCCAGATCCTGGGGGCCCTCCTGAAGAGCCGCGAGCTCAAGGCTCTCAACGAGGAGATGCAGAAGACCCTGGGCATGACCGTGGAAGAGGACTTCCTCCCCTGGATGGGGACCTCGGGAGCCTTCTTCATGGCTCCGGCCGAGGGCCAGCAGAGCCTGCTGGAGGGGGCCGAGAAGGCCTCTGGCGAACTGCCGTCCTTCCGCGCCCTGGCCGTCCTGCAGATCCGCGATGAGGCCCAGGCCCAGGCCTCGCTGGAGAAGGTCCAGGCTTCCGCCTCCGCCGAGGGCGGGGTGGCCTATCGGACCGAGGACCTCCAGGGGGTGCCCGTGCATCTCCCGGCCGTGCCCGGCAAGGGACCGGCCTGGGCGATCCACGGTCAACAGCTCCTGGTGGGTTTCACGGCGGCGGATCTGGAGATGGGGCTGAAGCCCCCGGCTTCAGGTCAGTCCCTGGCTGATCAGGCGGGTTTCAAAGCTGCCCTGGGCCAGCTTCGGAACAGCGAGGCGGTGTTGGGCTACGTGGACCTGGAGGGTTTGCTGAAGGGAGCTCCCCTGGCGGAGATCCCTTCGCCGGACACCGTGACGCTGCTTTCCGCCATGCGCTTCGTGGCGCTGGGCTCCGGGATGTCCGGTCGGGAACTTCTCAGCGACTGGCATCTGGGGGTGGACCTGGAGGCCGCCGGTCCGCTGGGCAAGAAGGTCTTCTCGACGAACCACAACATCGGTTTTGAATCGGCCGGCCTGCATTCCAAGGAGGTCGACACCTACGCGGCCTTCAACCTGCGGATGCTCTGGGATCTGTTCTACGAGATCGCCGCGGGCTTCCCTGATGGTGACCAGTTGCGGCAGGGCCCCGCCCTTCAACTGCAGTCGGCAGGCATCGATCTCGAGCAGGATGTCCTGGGAGTGCTCTCGGGAGAGCTGTCCTATTCGGCCAGGAACTCCGGTCGCATCCAGGCCGCCCAGTACGAGGCCCTGGCCCAGGGACGCCGCCAGGATGTCCAGACGGCCCTCCAGAACCTCCGTGAGGTTCCCCTCACCGTGGCTCTTGGCCTGAAGGACCGGGCCGGCCTGGATCGCCTTCTCGGCAAGATTCCCCAGGTGGCGATGCTGCTGTCGGCCTTCACGGTCACCGAGGTCGAGGGTGTCAAGGTCTATTCGCCGCCCAAGCAGGAGGGAGCCCCGGAAGGCGCCTTTGCCCTGGCCTTCTCCGACCACGAGATCCTGCTGGGTCTGAACGAGGCGGACAAGAGCGTCGCCGCCGCGCTGACGGCACGCAAGAGCGGTGAGAACGTGGGGAGCCTGCCGGGCTTTGCCCAGGTCCTCGCTGCCCTGAACTCGGATAACCGGGCCTTCCTGGTCAGTTTCCAGGATTTCGGAAGGATTCAGGCGGAAGCCCTGACCGAGTTGAAGGCCTCCCAGGCCGTCAGCCCTGAGTTCCTCCAGGCCCTGGAGCTGGTTTCGAAGCTGTACGGAACCAGTTGGCACGCCGCAGCCTTCCGGGCGGACGGGGTGCACGGGGTCTCCACGGTCGAGGTGCATCGCTAACACGCTGTGGGGTCCGTCAGGCCGGGTCCCCGTCGCCGCGGCGGGGGCCCGGTCGTCTTTCCCGCCAAGGGATCCCGAACCGATGCTGCGAAGGGAAGCCAACATGGATCTGCGCCAGCGGCTGGCCCAACTGGATCACGTCGGCTCTCTGGGAACTGCCCGCCCGCGTCGCGCCGTCCAATCCCTGGAGGCCCTCCTGGAAGGACAGGAGGTGGAGGGGGGGAGCGGGCGTTTCCTGCTCTGCCGGCGTCGGTTCCCGCGCGACCACCACCACGGAGCGGTCCGCCTGGACCAGGCCTTGGCTTTGTCGGCCCGTTGGCTGTCGCGCCTGGGGCGAGATCTGGAACAGATGGACTTCGAGCGGGTCGTCTTCCTGGACACCGAGACGACGGGCCTTTCCGGGGGAACCGGCACCTACGCCTTCCTGGTCGGGCTGGCCTGGATCGAACCCGACGGCATCTGTCTGGAGCAGCTCTTCATGCGCGAACACGCCGAGGAATCGGCCATGTTGGCGTATCTGGCCGACCGCCTGCGGGGCTGCGGAGGCCTGGTCACCTTCAACGGCAAGACCTTCGACGTCCCGCTTCTGGCGACCCGGTTCCTGATGAAGCGTCAGAGGTTCGATCTGGAAGCCCTGCCCCACCTGGACCTGCTGCATCCTTCGCGTCGGATCTGGTCGCTGGCCCTGCCCGATTGTCGCCTGGAGACCCTGGAAACCCGGGTCCTCGGGGCTCCCCGTGCGGCGGACATCCCGGGCCGCGAGATTCCGGAAGCCTACTTCCGCTACCTGAACACCGGAGACGGGTGGGAGCTGGCCCGGGTGGCCGAACACAACCAGCGCGATCTTCTGGCCTTGATCGGCCTGGTCTCCCGCCTGGCCCGAACGCTTCAAGCCCCGCTGGAAGCACGCCAGCCCGAGGAGGACCTGGGTCTGGGGCGGATGCTGGCCTGCCTGGGGGAGACCGAGGCTGGTGGAAGGTTGCTGACCCGGGCCCTGGAAGCTCCTCTGCCTGTCGAGTCCCGTTTCCGGGCCCTGTTGCACCTGGCCGACCTGCGCCGTCGCGCCGGAGATCGCCAGGGCGCGGCGGCGCTCCTCGAGCAGGTGTTGTGCGAGGACCCTGCGCACGCCGTGGCAGCCGAGGAGATGGCCAAGCATCTGGAGCATCGCACGGGGGACCTTCCGCGCGCCCTGGCCCTGGTGGCCGGTGTCCTGGAACGCCCGGATCTGACCCCTGCCCGGCGAGCCGCCTTGGAGCATCGCCGCCAACGCCTCGTGCGCCGCCTGGAGGGCGGCACGAAAGTCCATCCAGACCTCGGGAGACGACCATGACCCCTGAACCCACACCCCAGGAACTGCTCAGTGAACTCAGCGAGCTGATGCCGTTGTTCTTCAAGCCTCATCCCTGGCACGGCATTTCTCCCGGGCGAGAAGCTCCCGACCAGGTCCAGGCCTACATCGAACTGGTCCCCACGGATGCGGTGAAGTACGAGATCGACAAGCAGAGCGGGCATCTCAAGGTCGACCGCCCCCAGCTCTACTCCAGCTTCTGCCCCTCGCTGTACGGGTTCATCCCGCGGACCTACTGCGGTCCCCTGGTGGGTCACCACACCTCCGAGACCCTCCAGCGCCAGGAGATCGAGGGGGACGGAGACCCGATGGACATCTGCGTGCTGACCGAGAAACCGATCACCCACGGGGACGTGCTGGTGCCGGCCATCCCGATCGGGGGCATCCGGCTGGTCGACAAGAACCAGGCGGATGACAAGATCGTGGCCGTCATGGTCGGGGACAAGCAATATGGGAGTCTGCGCGACATCAGCCATCTCAACGAGGCGACGCTGGACGGCCTCATCCACTACTTCCTGACCTACAAGGACATGCCCAGCCCGACCCGAGCCCGCAAGGTGGAGGTGGCGGCCATCTACGGGCGCAACGAGGCTTTGAAGGTGATCGAGTACAGCCTTCAGGACTACGCCGAGCACTTCCACGAACCCTCGGCCCGCATGGAGCGCGTCCTGGCCCGCCTGACCCGCGCCTGACCGTCTCAAGGCAGAAGGGTCGGGGGCAGGCAGCGCAGGACCAGAAGCGACAGGTCGTCGTTGAGCTCGCCTTGCGAAAACCCCTGGATGGCGCGGTCCACCCGGTCGGCCAGCGAGCGGGCCGTGCAGGGCTTCGTGCAGGACAGGAGATCCAGCAGGCGTTCTTGTCCGAACAGTTCGCCGGCCGGCGAGCGGGCCTCCGTGATCCCGTCGGTGTACAGGACCATCCAGGAACCGGGTTCCAGCCGCACCTCCACCTCGTCGTAGCTGGCATCCGGGCTGGCTCCCAGGATGATCCCTCCGGAGCCCAGGAGGCTTGCCGGTCCGGCACCCGGACGCCAGACGATCGGAGGCTCGTGCCCGGCGGAGACGAAGCGCAGCATTCCGTGCTCCAGGTCCAGCTCACCGTAGAAGAGCGTGACCGTGCGGGGCAGGTCCTCGGCCGTCCGGTGCAACTGCTCGTTGAGCAGGCGAACCAGCAGCCCGGGGGGATAGCCCGCCGCAGCGCAGATCTGGATGGTGTGCTTGAGACGCACCGCCTCGAGCGCGGCCTCCGACCCCTTCCCTGCGACATCAGCGATGATGACGCCCACCCGGCGCTCGCCCAGGGGGATCAGGTCGAGGTAGTCTCCCGAGAGCTCGCGCGAGGGGATGTAGAGGCTGCCCACCTCCAGGCCCGGGAAACCCAGCTCTGCGGACGGCTTCAGGACGCCGTACAGCAGCTCGGTGACCCGGCTCTTCTCTTCGAAGAGGCGCGCCCTGCGAATCGCCAGGCCGGCCTGTTCGGCGATGGACCGCAGCAGGTTCAGCGCTTCGGGCTGCAGGGGGCGTTGGTCGTGAAAGAAGAGGGCGACCAGGCCGACCGGCATGTCGTGGCCGTGCATCGGGACCAGGACGGCGCTGTGGAACGGGTCCTCCTGGCGCAGGAAGACCTCGCCTCCAGGCTGGTCGGAGGCGACGGTGACCGGAAGGCCCTCCCGGAAGGCTTCCCGGAGCGGTGCGACGGTCAGCGGGATCCTGCGCCCCCGGAGACCTCGGACCGAACCCGTCGCGGCCCGCAGGGCCAGGTCGTGGTGCTCCACCAGGAGGACCGCGACCCCGTCGGCCCGCATGGCGGTCTGGATTCGGGTCGACAGCTCTCCCAGGAGGGAATCGAAGTCCATGGTGGACGAGAGGAGTCGGGAGAGCTCCAGGAGCGTTTCCAGATCGCGCATCGCCAGGGTCCTCTCGGCAATCATCCGACCCAGCAACCGGTTGGTCTCCACCAGGTCATCGCGGCGCGTCCGCAGCTCGTTGAGCATGCTCTGGAAGGCCAGGCTGAGCGTCCCGATCTCGTCGTCGGAGTGTCTGGCCTCGGGCAGGGCCGGCCATTCCTGGGGGATCCGCGCCGCCAGGGCGGTCAGGGCCACCAACGGGCGGGAGAGGCTGCGGGCCAGCACCAGTGCCAGCAGGAAGGCCAGGGCCAGGGTGCCCGCGGCCAGCAGGAGGATGGATCGCAATTCGCCGGTCAGGGGTTCGGCCGTTGCAGACAGCGGCACCTCCGCCAGCACGGTCTCCTCCCCGGGCAGCTTCTTCCACGCCAGCAGTCGACCTTGTCCCGTCCTGCGGAACAACGTGCCTTCCTCTCCGACCACCCTTGGTCTCTCAGCCTGCAGGCGGGCCAGGGCTTCCGGCGCTCCCCGGAAGGAGATCGGGGCCCCTGAAGGATCGAAGAGGCCCACTCCCTCGGCTCCTGGAACCTTCATGAGGTGGTCCCAGGGGCGACCGGTGCCCCGGGCGTGGGCCAGCTCCGCCAGTCGCAAACGGGCCTCGGAGGCCAGGTTGGTCTCGAGAAGGCGCTGCGTCGAGCTGTAGCTCAACAGGCCCATCAGGGACACGGCCAGGACCGCGACACCCACCAGGCAGGCGAAGGCTTTCCAGAACAGGGGAACGCGTGGCCCGGAGATCACCGCTGCCGAGAGCGAGGCCTGGCAGCGCTCCAGGGGCGGACCCAACAGGCCCGCAAGCAGGAAGTAGACCGGCAGGGCACACAACAGGCCCAGGGGCAGGCCCAGGACCAGGACCTTCACCGCTTCCTGGGTCGGCAGGCTGCCGAAGTGGCGCATCTGCAGGGCCGCCAGGGCCTGGATGGCCAGGCAGGTCGCCCATGCCAGGCCGGCCGCTTGCAGGGGAAGCCTGGAGGATCTTCTCCGGACCCTCTTGAGGAATTCGCGGTCCAGGACCGGCGAGGCCGAATCCACGAAGTCGGCCACCGCGTCCAGGCTGTGGCGCAAGGGGAGCAGGAACACGACCAGACCCAGCAGGGGGACCTCCCAGGCATACGGGAGGAGAATCCAGAGGAGCTGGGAGTGGTCGTGGCTGACGAACAACAAGGTCAGCGGGAGGGCCAGACCCCACACGACCAGGGCCAGCAGGACTGCAAGCCACGTCAGGATGCGCTGGCGGAAACCCATCTGCACTCCTTGCGCCGGTCCGGGCCCCTCCTTTCCTTAACTATATACCAGCCCTGCCAGACTCAACCGTGTCCGAGCAGTTCGCGCGGTGGGGAGGAGGGGCGGGGGGAAAGGGCGTAGATGGCGCCCCTGGAGGTGACACCGTACATGGAAGCCCTAGACCTGACCAGCGCCCCTCCCCTGGCGCGCATCGAGACCCTCGGCGAGCACGCCGGAAAGACGGTCCGTCTGCGCGGGTGGCTGAGGAATTCCCGATCTTCCGGGAAGATCCAGTTCCTGGAGGTCCGGGACGGTACGGGGGCCATTCAGGCGGTGGTCCTCAAGAATCGGGTGTCCCCGGAGGAGTTCGAGGCCGCCCGGCGGATGGGCCAGGAGAGCTCCCTGGAGGTCACCGGCGAGGTCCGTGAGGATCCGCGGGCTCCCGGTGGATACGAGATGGCGGTGACGGCCCTGACCGTCGTGCACGAAGCCCAGGAATTTCCCATCACTCCCAAGGAGCATGGGACCGATTTCCTCATGGACCACCGCCACCTGTGGATCCGCTCTTCGCGCCAGCACGCCATCCTGCGCATCCGGGCCGAGATCATGCGCGCCATCACCGAGTGGCTGGACGACCAGGGCTTCCTGCGGATGGACTGCCCCGTCCTGACCCCCAGCGCCTGCGAGGGCACGACGACCCTCTTCGAAACCGGTTACTTCGGGGACAAAGCCTACCTCACCCAGAGCGGTCAGCTCTACAACGAAGCCAACGCCATGGCCTTCGGGAAGGTCTACTGCTTCGGCCCCACCTTCCGCGCCGAGAAGTCCAAGACCCGTCGTCACCTGATGGAGTTCTGGATGGTCGAGCCCGAGATGGCCTTCTGCGACCTGGAGGAGAACCTCAGGGTTCAGGAGGAGATGCTCAGTTACGTGGTCCAGCGGGTCCTGCAGCGACGCCGGGTCGAGCTGCAGACGCTGGGTCGGGATCTGTCCCGCCTGGAGAAGATCCGCCCTCCCTTCCCTCGGCTCTCGTATGATGAGGCCGTCGAGATCCTGCGGCAGGGCGGCGTCGACTTCGAGTGGGGCAACGACTTCGGGGCCCCCGACGAGACCATCCTGGCGGAACGCCACGAGCTGCCCGTCTTCGTCCACCGCTACCCGACCAGTTGCAAGGCCTTCTACATGAAACCCGTGGAGGAGCGGCCCGAGGTCTGCCTGAGTGCGGACCTGCTGGCTCCGGAAGGCTATGGCGAGATCATCGGGGGAGGACAGCGCATCGAGGATCTGGCGCTGCTTGAGGCGCGAATTCGGGAACACGGGCTGCCGGAGGAGGCCTATCGCTGGTACCTCGACCTGCGGCGCTACGGCTCGGTTCCCCACTCGGGCTTCGGCCTGGGCATCGAGCGGACCGTGGCCTGGATCTGCGGGATCGAGCACGTCCGCGAGACGATTCCCTACGCTCGCACCCTGAATCGGCTGTATCCCTAGCCTGTGAGCAGGCCGACCCTCCAGGACCCCCGCTGCTCCGGGCCGGGTGATTTCGAGATCCTCGGGGCTCTCTGTCTTCCCTTCCTGGGCGGCCTGGCCCACGAGTTGGGAAATCTCCAGGCCGCGATCCAGGGCAACGTGCACCTCTTGCGGCAGGGGCCGGCGCCACTTGAAGCGGATGGNNCCCGCCGCATCCACGAGCTTCTCTCGCTGCTGAGGCGCTGTACCCGTCCCGACACCAGGCCCGTCCGCTTCGGGCCGGCCGATCTCCTGGACGATCTGGCGGCGCTGGTCACTCCGCTGGCGCGGCGCCGCAGCCTGCGGGTTCGGGCGCATCGGACGGCGGGTCTGGCCGAGAGGGAGGGCTTCCCCTGGCGGCTCCGCGCGGCGCTGTTGGGTCTCTTCTCCTTGATTCTGGACGCTCCAGGAGGGGAAGGGGCGACCCTGGAGATGGGGCTGGTGGGGGACGACTCGAGTCCCGTGCTGGAGATCGGGACCTGGTCGCCGGTTTCGGACCTGCTTCATCGGGCTTTGGACCCTCGTGACCCTGGGGGGGGCGGCGCCTGCCAGCGGGTTCTGGAGACCCTGGGGTGCACGGTCGAGGTCCAGGACTTCGAACTCAGGACCCGGGTCCGGATCCACCTGGGCGGGTCGCGGACCTTCTGATTCAACAAGAGGAGGACACATCGGTGTCAGGTCATTCAAAGTGGCACAACATCCGCTTGCGCAAAGGCAAGGTGGACGCCCAGAGGGGCGCCTTGTTCACCAAGGTCTCCCGGGAAATCTACATGGCGGCCCGCAAGGGCGGGCCTGAACCGGAAAACAACTTCATTCTGAAGGTGGCCATCACTCGGGCTCGCGCGGTCAACATGCCCGCCGACAACATCAAGCGGGTCATCGAGAAGGCCACGGGAGGGGCCGACGGCGAGAACTTCGAGGAGGTCACCTACGAGGGCTACGGTCCGGCGGGAGTGGCCATCCTGGTCGAGGCGGCCACCGACAACCGCAACCGGACGGCGGCGGTGGTGCGCTCAACCTTCTCCAAGCACGGTGGAAACCTGGGGGAGACCGGGTGCGTGGCCTGGCTCTTCGAGCGCCGGGGCCTGCTGCGCTTCACCCAGCCGGGCCTGGATGAAGAGGCCCTGTTGATGGCGGCGCTGGAAGCCGGCGCCCTGGACATGAAGGCCGCCGACGAGGCCTTCGAGGTGCTGACTGAACCCTCCGACCTGCATGCCGTGAAGGATGCGCTGGAGGCCGCGGGTTTTCCGTCTGACGAGGTGGAGATCACCCAGTTGCCCAAGACTTCGGTGGATCTCGCCCGAGGGGACGTCCCGACGGTCCTGCGGCTGATGGAGGCCCTGGAAGACCTGGACGACGTCCAGAACGTCCATGCCAACTTCGACATCCCAGCCGATGTGCTCGAGGAGCTTCAGGCGGAGAGCCGTTGAGCCGGCGGGTCGTCCTGGGCGTCGACCCGGGCAATGCCCGGTGTGGTTGGGGCGTGGTCGCCGAGGAGGAAGGCGTCCTGTCCGCGGTCGAGTTCGGCTGCCTGAGCACGCCGGCCTCTCTGGGACGTGTGGAACGCCTGGTGAGGATTCATCAGGGCCTGACCGAGATCCTGACCCGCCACGTCCCCGACGAGGTCGCGGTGGAGCAGTTGTTCTTCAACCGCAACGTGACCAGCGCGATGGCGGTGGGGGAGGCCCGCGGGGTGGCCTTGCTGGCGGCCGGCCAGCAAGGCCTGCCGGTCGGTGAGTACACGCCTTCACAGGTCAAGGAGGCGCTGACCGGGAGCGGCCGGGCCAGCAAGGACGAGCTGCGCACGGTGGTGGTCATGACCTTGGGCCTGGAGCGCCCACCCCGCCCCGACGATGTCTCGGATGCCCTGGGCATCGCCTTGACCCACGTCTTCCATCGACAACTGAGCCTGTCGTGATCGCTCATCTCCGAGGCCGGATCGCCCATTGCGGCCCAGGATCGCTGGTGGTCGACGTGGCCGGCGTCGGCTATGCCGTCGCGGTCCCGGATCCCTTGGCCGAGACCTCCCAGCTCGGCGCCGAGGTGGCCCTGAGCACCCACCTGGCCGTCCGCGAAGGCGAGATGTCGCTCTACGGCTTTGCCACCCTTCCAGAGCGGGAGATCTTCCGGCTTCTGATCGGCATCACCGGGGTCGGCCCGCGCCTGGCCTTGAAGGTGCTCTCGGCCCTGAGCCCGGCCTCGCTGGCCCGGGCGATCCTGGAAGAGGACGTCAAGACCCTGACCCGCATCCCCGGTGTGGGCCCGCGGACCGCCCGGCGGCTGATGCTGGAACTCTCCGAGAAGATCGCGGCCTTGGCCCCAGGTCTTCCAGAGCACCCGACCGACGGACAGGAGGAGGCCGAGGCCATCCTGGTTTCCCTGGGTTGCACCCGTCAGGAGGCCCGCCAGGCCGTGCGTCAGGCCCGGGAGTCCGGGGGGCCGGGGGCTTCGGTCGAGAACCTGGTCATGGCGGCGATGCAGGTCCTGGGGCAGAAGTAGAAGAAAATTCCGCCATGCTTGCCCCTGTTCCTCGGGAAGTCTCGCCTGAACGCCAGGAGGAGGACTGCGATCGCAGCCTGCGCCCGCGCGGTCTTGACGAGTACGTGGGGCAACCCGAGGTGGTTGCGAACCTGCGGGTGTTCATGGAGGCGGCCCGCCTCCGCGATGAGCCGTTGGACCACTTGCTGGTGTCGGGCCCTCCCGGGCTGGGCAAGACCACGCTGGCCCACCTGGTGGCATCCGAGATGGGGGTGGAAGTGCGGGCAACCTCCGGACCGGCCATCGAGCGGCCGATCGATCTGCTGGTCCTGCTCAACAGCCTGGGTCCCAATCAGGTCCTGTTCATCGACGAGATCCATCGGATGTCCCGGGTGGTCGAGGAGATCCTCTATCCCGTGATGGAGGACCTCTCTTTCGACCGGATCCTCAGCAAGGGGGTGAATCGGGGGGCAGTCCGCCACCGGGTCTCGCCCTTCACCCTGGTCGGCGCCACCACCCGGGCGGGTTCCCTGTCCTCCCCGCTGCGCTCCCGGTTCGGAATCCTCTTCCAGTTGGACTACTACCGGCCAGAGGACCTGGCTGCGATTCTCCGCCGCTCGGCCGGCCTTCTGGGGATGGAGGTGGACCCCACGGGCTGCGCCGAGATCGCCGGACGTTGCCGCGGAACCCCTCGGATCGCCAACCGCCTGCTGCGGCGGGTGCGCGATTTCGCCCAGGTGGATGGAATCGCCCGGGTGGATGCGGAGGTGGCCGGTCGGGCCCTGGACCGCCTGGGCGTGGATTCCGCCGGCCTGGACGCCCTGGACCGTCGGATCCTGGAATCGCTGGTCCACCGCTTCCGGGGGCGTCCGGTGGGCCTGGTCACCCTGGCCGCTGCGGTCCATGAGGAGCCCGAGAACCTCGAGGAGGTCTGCGAACCCTACCTCCTGTCGGCCGGTTTCCTGATGAAGACCCCTCGGGGACGCATGGCCGCACCCCGGGCCTACGAGCATCTGGGACTGCCCCTGCCGGGGAACCTGGAACTCCTTCCCGGCCTGGAGTTCTGAGTCGCTCCTCCGCGGTGCCCTCGACGAGCTTCAGCGCTCGGGAGGGCCCGGATTCATCGAGGCGAAACAGAGCCACATGCAGATACGACACCTTCTCTTGACGATTGGATTGCTGGCCTTCTGGGCCCTGCCCCCCCAACCCGCCCATGCCCAGGGACCGTGTGGCACGGCTGCTCCGCAAGAGCCGCCCTTCACGCTGCCCGAGCTGCCCTACGGGTATTCGGCTCTCGAGCCCTATCTGGACGCGCGCACGATGGAGATCCACCACACCCGGCACCACGCCGGCTATGTGGCTCGACTCAACGCCGCCCTGGAAGGCCATCCCGAATTGCGTGGCAGGTCCCTGGAGGATCTGCTGGAAGACCTGGACGGCCTGCCGGATTCGATCCGCGAGGAGGTCCGCAATCATGGGGGCGGTCACGCCAACCATTCCTTGTTCTGGCTGGTCATGAGCCCGACGGGCGGAGGAGCACCGACGGGCGCCCTGGCTCAGGCGATCGACCGATCCTTCGGCAGCCTGGACGCGATGAAGAAGACCTTTGAACGTGCGGCGGCCACTCGTTTCGGGTCGGGCTGGGCCTGGTTGGTCGTCACGGAGCAGGGCCTGGAGATCCTCTCGACCCCCAACCAGGATACCCCCCTGATGGACGGGGTCATCCCGATCCTGGGCCTGGATGTCTGGGAACACGCCTATTACCTTCAGTACCAGAACCGTCGCCAGAATTATATCTCGGCCTGGTGGAACGTGGTGGATTGGGAGCGGGTGGCTGCCAACCATCAGCGGGCTCTTGAGCGGAAGTCGCGCAAGGGTCAGGATGTTCCGGAATAGCTCAAATGCGTCAGGGGACCGGGCCGGTTCGTCCGAAGGTTTTCCTTGATGATTTCGAGAAAGGGCCGTCTTCCGAACGATCCGAACCCCGAGGCACGCCACCGGGATGAGGGCTACGGGAGGAATCGGTGCAGAGGGGAAACGCCGCTCCCCGAACCAAGGAGCGAGCCTAGTTATCGGTGGAGGATGGAATGTCTGACTCTGACGACATGAAAGGCCTGCAGGAGCGGCTGGTCAAAGCCCGACAGGGCTTACAGGCTTCCCTGGAGCGGCAGGCTGGGTTGGAACGGACCAATGGTCTGTTGACCCTGGGGATCATTGTCCTGGTGGTCGGGTTCATGTTTGCCGGATGGCATCGGCTCAAGATCAACTTCGCGCCGGATCAGGTGCAGCACAGCCTGGTCACGCAGGGCCCCGAGATGGCCAGCCAGGTCATGGAGGCGGTCATGGAGACCGCCTCGGAAGTCCTGCCGGTGTATTACCAGGAGGTCCAGGTCCGCTCGATCGACGCCCTTCCGGAACTGGCCGTGGCCCTGGACAAGGAAGTCAACGAGTTCGGGGCTTCGGCGTCCGACAAGGTCATGGGGCAGTTGGAACAGGCCCTCAACCAGGTGCACGCCACCCAGGAGGCTGCCCTCAAGAAGACCTATCCGGACCTGACGGAAGAGCAGGCCACGGAGTTCACCGACGCCGTGATGGGCACCGTCGAGGAGGAACTCGAGGGGCTGTCCGGCTACATCCTGGCCAAGACCGTGGGTGACATCGACCAGCTCGACAAGACCTTGAAGGCCTTCGACACCAAGGACCTGCCAAACGACGAGGCGGAACTCTCCCGGTTGATGCTCCACCACTTCTTGCAGGTGCTGGACGTGGAGTTGATGGAGATGCCCCTGGAGACCCCCAAGACCGGGGACACCGCCGCGACGAAGGGAGGTCGCTAGTCATGGCTGACGCTGAACAGGTCAAGAATGCCTCTGAGAAGGTGCCGGCCTCGACCGAACCCGCGGGTCAGGTCACGCTGGCCAAAGAGGTCGAGGGGCTGGAAAAGACCCTGACCGAGACGATGGCAAACCGCGAAGCGAGGCTCTCGTCCGGGATGAAGATCCGGGCCGTGGTCCTGGTGGTCGTGGTCCTCTACTTCGGTTTCCTCTACTACCTGGTGGCCGGGTTCACGGCGGACCATGCCGTGATGATGATGCGCGGTCAACTGGATGCCGAGCTGCCGCAGATCAAGCAGGAGACCGTCCAGAACATGAAGGCCTCGGCCCCTCAGGTGGTCGAGAGCTACACCCAGGATCTGATCCAGTCGGTTCCCTCCATGCGGGCGCGTCTGGAAGGCGAACTGCTCTCGGCCACGGGGGCCCTCGTGAACGATCTGCAGGCCGGACTCAACGAGGTCTTCACGCAGACCCTGGCGGAGTCGAAGACCGAGCTGGACAAGATGGGTCCGGACATGTCGACCTCCGAGAAGCTGAACCGCCTCTCCAAGGAGATGCGCGTCCACTTCCATCAGGAGAGCCGGGCGGTCGTGGATGAGCTTTCCGCCGACTTCAGCTCGACGGTTCGCGACCTCATCAAGCAGGTCAAGCATCTGCAGACCTCCAAGAACCTGACGGCCAAGGAGAAGCATCAGAAGGAGATGCTCCGCGTGTGGAGCAAGCTGATGCAGATCAAGATGAAGGATGTGAATACATCCTTCCAGGAGGAGACCCAGAACCTGGCTCGCTGAGCCTCCAAGTTCTGGTCTGGCGGTGCCCGTGGCTTCGGCTGCGGGCACTTTCCGTTCTGGGAGGAGCGGCTGGCTTTCGGTCGATCAGCTTCGAACGGCCCGGCGGATCCTCCAGGCGGCCAGGAGGCCGAGCAGGGCCAACCAGCCCGCTGACAGTCCGCCGGCCACCCATTCCCAGCGCTCGATGGGCTCGCGCAGGACGAGTGGCCGTGAGGAGTCCTGGACCCGGGGGGGCAGGCTCCGGGCGTCCTTGGTCGCCTGGCGGGCCGTGGCGTCCAGGCTCTGGGAACACGCCTCGAGGTGACGCGCCGCCTCCGCGAGATCCCGGTTTTCGGCTGCGGCCACCATCAGGCCCAACACGGCATCCTCGAAGGCCAGGCCCTGGCCGGGCATCTCGCGACCGGCCTCAGAACCGCTGGCCACCAGGCGCCAGGTCGTCGGGTCCGCCTCTTCCTCCCAGGCCCTCCAGGCGTGGCGAGCCCGGATCGCGCGAGCCAGGGCTTCCGGCCCGGAGAGCCCCTGCACGGCCAGCTTGAGGTCCGGCGGGTCGGCCAGGGCCGGACCATCTGCCCAGGCGGGGGAGGCCGGCCAGGAGAGCTGGGCCATCGTACCGCTGGAGATGGCCCGGTTGGTCAGCTTGAAGATCTCCATGCACTCGGCCTCCAGTTGGCAGTAGTTCCAACCTTCGGCCAGGAAGCCCGTGACGGTGTAGGCCTTGTCCAGGGCTTCCGAGACCTTCTGCAGCTTGGTCCAGGCCTGATAGACGGCCACGTTGCCCGTGGCGGCGAAGGCGATGGCCACGGCCTGCGAGAGGTCGACGACCAGGTCCTTGACGGCCTTGGCCTCTTCGACCGCCAGTCGCCATCCGGCGATGGACAGGTAGTGGGTTCGCAGCTCCGTGCTGCGGTCCAGGACCCGCCTCTGGGTCCAGTCGGCCACGGGGGCCACGCTCTCGGGGTCATGGGCCAGGAAGGTGTCCAGTTCGGCCTGGACGCGTCGGACGAAACCCTTCTGGACGCCCCGGATGATCGTGTCGGGGACCGGGTTCTCGAAGTCCTTGATGAACTCCAGTTCGCCGGCCAGGTCGTTGAGGAACTGCTGGAGTACTGCGAAGACCTTCTGGTTCAGGCTGTCCATGATCAGGACGGTGGTCTTGTTGCCGCTGTACTTCCCGTTGGAGAAGAGGGCCTGCATCTTGCGATAGATCAGCTTGCGCACCCCGACCTTGTCCTGGCGCAGGCCCAGCAACTGCTCGAGATTCTCGTTGGCCTGACCCAGGTGCTTCTCCAGGCCTTCGGTGAACTTCCAGCGCGAGTTGGCCCACGAGGCGGTGGCCCCCAGCAGGCCCCAACCGTGGCCCAGAAACTCCTTGCCCGTGTCTTCGGTCAGCTTCAGGGTCAGCCGGAAGCTGCTCAGGAGCCCCCCCAGGAGCCGGTGCTGGTCCTCCAGCGCCTGGGCCCGCTCCGTCTTGGCACTGCACAGGTCCTTCTCGGTCCGGAACTGCCAGGCCCGGGCTCGGCGTCCGAAGCCCTCGTCGAAACGGAAGAGTTCACCATAGAGCAGCCTGCTTCTGGCCTGGAAGTCGGCGGAGAAGGGCACGGCAGGGAGCTCGGGCTTGTGGCGCCAGGCGACGGGCCATTCCTTGAAGTGCAGCTCGAGGTCCAGGTCCCCCGACTCGTCGGTGGTGGCCTTCATCGTGATGCCCTTCAGGACGGGCCCCTCCAGGTGACACTCGGCGTGAGCCACGGGGAGCTCGTGGTTGGTGACCACGATGTCGCGCTCCTGGGCCCTGGCCACGAGTCGGCCCTGGACCCGACCTCGGGGGCTGACCAGGTGCATGGGAAGGCGAGACTCATCGAAGCCGGGCTTCTTGACCACCAGCTCGACGTCGGCCACGGTCAGGACTCCCACCTGACCCCAGGCCTCGGAGGTCGTGCCGTCCCGGTGGAAGGTGACGTACAGGTCGGTCCGACGGCAGGTCCCAAGAATCTGCAGGTTCTCGGTCTTGCGCAAGGGGGCCTGGAAGACGGCACGGGCCATGCCGCGGGCGTCGGTGCGGCCCTGCTGGGAGAGGATCTTCCCTTCCTGGCCCCGCCCGACGCGGAACTCGACCTTCATGCCCGGGACGGGCTTCCCTTGAGGGTCCAGGTAGCGGAAGACCACTTCAGTCCTGGACTTTCCATCGGCGGGGAGGAGGTTCTTCCGGGGGACCACCGAGACGGATTCGGTGGGCTCTGGCTCTTCGGGTTCTGCCGGCTCGTCGCTCGTGGGGGGCGGGGCCGGCCAGAAGTACACTNNTACACCGGCGGGGCAAACATGTAGAGGGTGCGGCCCGGCAGGGCCCGCAGCAGGGTGGGCATGCCCAGGAAGCGCGGGTGCAGCTTGCGCATCGATTCCAGTTCGCGGGCGTCGGCCAGGTAGATGACTTCCCAGCCGGCCTTGGCCTCGCCCAGGCTGCTGACGGCCACCTCGTCGGGGGCGCCGACCTGGAAGAGCTTGCCTTGGAGGTTGCCCCCCACGCGGGTCAGCTCCATGGTCCATTCGGTCATCCCGGTCATGTCCCGGCCCCGGAAGTAGCCTTCCATGCTGCCCAGGGCCTCCTGGGGTACCTGGCGGACCGGAAGGGTGGCCTTGCCCTGGACTCCCTGGAACTCGGCGGTGACCAGGACCTCGGGGCGGCTGCCGTCCACCGAGGTCATCCCGCTGGCCGAAGGGCCCTCCCGGCCTGCCTCGGTGGCCATCTTGCGGATTCGTTCCTGAAGGTCCTCTGGACTGCCAGGGGGCCCCTCCTGGACCAGGACCTGGATTCCCTCCATGATCTTCTGGGTCAACTGGATCGAGCGCTGGAAGACCTTGTTCTGGTCGTCCAGGATCGGCGCCGTCAACTCCACGACGGCCACACCCTGGTTCATGCGGGGCTCGATTTCGGACAACCGGCCTGCGTTGATCGAGACCCGGACCACCCCCGACAGATCGGTCCGGACCTCGCCTTCGTCGTCGCGCGCGCTGATGGTCAGGGTGACCCGGTCGTCTCCGTCCCCGAGGACCTCGGGTCGGGAAGGCTGCACATGCAGGCGAAGGGGCTCGGCCCCGACGGGGATCGCCAGAACCCAGAAGAGGATCGTCACCAGCCACAGCAGGACGGGGGGCCTCACGGCGGGGCCTCCGGAGGGAAGTACTCGGGGAGGGAATCGTGCTGGATCTGGACCTGGGAAGGCTCGGGGGCGAAGAACCACCACCCCGCTCCCAGGAAGCCCCCGATCGTCAGCAGCAGGACCAGGACCAGGCCCAGGCAGCAGCAACAACACCACGAGGGCTTTCGGCGCGCCTTCGGAAGGGCCGGAGGGAGGGGTGTGGGCGTTCCGGCGCTCACGACAGGGGCCTCCCGCAAGACTTGCAGAATCGGGCCTCCGGGGGGGCGCTCTTCGAGCATGCCGGGCNNCCTTGCAGAACCGGGATCCCTTCCGGTTGCCCAGACCGCAGCGAGGGCAGGGGAGCCCAACCGGCGAGGGACTCTCAGGCTTGGTGGAGGGGGGGAGAGGGGAAGCGCCCGGTGGAGGCGCCGGGGTAGGAGGCCTGGCAGGGAAGTCCGGGCCAAAGGGCGTCGGGCGGGGCGAGAGGCGGGGCGGGG
>DCTU01000387.1:4257-8927 GCA_002329445.1 bacterium UBP9_UBA1432 | reverse complement strand
CGCCGACGCTCAGGATCAGCACCCTTCGGGTCGGAGAGGTCTGGACTCTACCACCAGGATCCCGTATAATGGCCCGTCATGCAACGAACCGAACTGCGCAACCTCGCCATCATCGCCCACATCGACCACGGAAAGACCACCCTGGTGGACGGCCTCCTGAGACAGGCCGGAGTCTTCCGCGCGGGTCAGGAGGTGGTCGAGCGGGTCATGGACTCCAACGACCTCGAGCGCGAGCGGGGCATCACCATCCTGGCCAAGAACACGTCGGTGCGCTTCGGGGAGACGACCCTGAACATCGTCGACACCCCGGGCCATGTCGACTTCTCCAGCGAGGTCGAGCGGATCCTGGGAATGGTGGACGGGGCCCTTCTGGTCGTGGACGCCTTCGAGGGGCCCATGGCCCAGACCCGCTTCGTGGTCAAGAAGGCCCTGCAGACCGGTCTGGTTCCCATCCTGGTGGTCAACAAGATCGACCGTCCCGATGCCCGGCCGCAGGCCGTGGTGGACGAGGTCCTGGAGCTCTTCATCGACCTGGACGCCGAGGACCATCAGATCGAGTTCCCGGTGGTGTACGCGTCGGCCCGCCAGCAGGTGGCTTCCCTGTCGCCGGACGGCCCCTTCGAGAACCTTCAGCCCCTGTACGAGACCATCCTCAAGCACATCCCGTGCCCCGAAGGTGACCCCGAGGCGCCGTTGCAGTTGCTGGTCAGCAACCTGGACTACGACGAATACGTCGGGCGTCTGGCCATCGGACGCGTGGTGGCAGGCGAGGTCCGCCCCGGGAAGTCGGTGTGTTTCGGCTCGCAGGGAGGGGCCTTGCGCAAAGGGCGCATCGGTCAGGTCCTGGGTTTCTTCGGACTGGACCGCAAACCGGTGGAGTCAGCCACCGTCGGAGACCTGGTGGCGCTCACCGGTCTGGCGGAGGTCGGGTTGGGTGAGACCGTGACCGACGTGGACAACCCGGTCCTCCTGCCCGGCCTGGAGGTGGAGGAGCCGACCCTGGCCATGACCTTCCTGGCCACCGACAGCCCCCTGGCCGGTCGGGACGGCCGCTACGTCACCTCGCGCCATCTGCGCGACCGGCTCTTCCGGGAGGCGGAGCGCAACGTCGGCCTGCGCGTGCAGGAGACCGATTCGCCGGATGCCTTCGAAGTCTGTGGGCGCGGCGAGCTGCATCTGTCCATCCTGCTGGAGACCATGCGCCGGGAGGGCTATGAGTTGTCCGTCTCGGCACCCCGGGTGCTGACCCGGATGGTGGACGGGGTCCTGCACGAGCCGATCGAGGATTTGACCCTGGACATCCCGGAGGAGTACCTGGGGGCGATCATGGAGCGGGTGGGCGAGCGCCGGGGTGAGCTGGTGGCCATGACGGGCTCGGGGACCGGCAGGCTTCGCCTGGAGTTCACCATCCCGGCTCGGGGCCTGGTCGGTTTCCGCTCGGAGTGCTTGACCCTGACCCGGGGGTATGGCGTCATGAACCACCTCTTCTCGGGCTATGGCCCCTTCCGGGGCGAGATCGCGCGTCGCACGCGCGGCTCCATGGTCGCCGGAGAAACCGGGCCAACGACCACCTACGCCCTGACCAACCTGCAGGATCGCGGGGTCTTCTTCATCGAGCCCGGCGAGCAGGTCTACACCGGAATGGTGGTCGGCGAGCACTGTCGCCCCAACGACCTGGACGTCAACGTCTGCAAGAAGAAGCACGTCACCAACATGCGCTCCTCCACCGCCGAGGAGACGGTGCGTCTGGACGCCGCCAGGAAGCTGACCCTGGAGCAGGCCCTGGAGTTCATCGGGGATGATGAGCTCGTCGAGGTGACTCCCTCGCACGTCCGCCTGCGCAAGTCGATCCTGGACCCCCACATGCGCTTGAAGGCCAAGAAGGATCGTCAGCGCCTGGAAGAGGCCGGCTAGACCCCACCACCAGCCCGTCCCGATCGGCGGATCTGACACCCCGTCTCCCCTGGAGGGCGGGGTCTTCTTGTTCGTCCTGGCCTGACGTGCTACCATCATGGGGTCAACTCCTTTGCGCAAAGGACGGGTGCACTTATGTTCTGGGCAGCCATCGGGGTCGGGATGCTGATCAACACGGTCGGAGGGATGGTGGGGGGTGGTCCGAGCCGGGCCAGCATGCAACGCACCCACGAGCAGTCGATGCGCTCGCTGCGCGAGACGCTCAACGACACCTCGAAGCTCGTCACCTCTCGCCAGCAGCCCCAGGTCCAGTCCCGCTTCAGCTTCGATTTCGAGCCGCCGCCCTTCCCCCAGAAGAACTTCGAGAACCTTCAACAGATGCAGCAGGGGCACGCGGCCCAGCGCCAGGCGCAGACCGATGCGATGAAGCATCAACTGGCACAGATGAAGGACAAGTTCTTCGCCGAGAATCACTATGAGACCGCTGAGGGGCCTGATGGGAAGCCCCAGGTCCTGACCGGCCAGGATGGCAGGCCGCAGGTGGCCAAGGGCCCCGAGACCCCCCAGCAGAAGCTGGTCCGAGAAGAGTTCGAAGGTGGCAGGCGTCAGCAGCTCGCCGAGACCCAGGACTTCCAGAAGGACGCCTTCCTGGGCAAGGAAAAGCAGGATGTGCAGAAGTTCCTGGCCCAGCATCAGGACAACCTGACCAGCCCCCAGGTCCAGGCCGAGCTGACCCGGATGATGCTGGACACCCAGAAGCGGGCTTTCGGGCTGCAACAGCAGCACGAGGACGAGCGCTGGAAGGTCGACCTGCCTCCCTCTGAAGAGATCGCGGCTGCGGTCGAGGCCGACCTGGCTGACCTGCGTCAGATGGAGCGCGAGCAGGCGGCCAAGGAAGAGCAGTCGCCAGACATGCTTGCCTTGATGCAGCACGAGCAGGACGTGGCCGTCCTGCTGGGCGAGCAGAAGCAGGTCGCCCAGCTTCAGAAGCAGGAAGAGAACTTCCTGATGGACCCCCGCAAGGCCATGGCGTCAGCCAGCCCGCCAGTGGATTTAGGTGAGGTTCTTCCGTCCTACCTGAGCAACTCTCTGTACAACATGGGAATCTATACCGTCTGAGGCGTCCTCGGCGGATTCTCGAGAAGCCTCCGGGTGCGGGGGCTTCTTCGCGTCCCAGGGGGGCGCCGCGATGGCTTGAACGTGCCCCACCAGGGGCCGTGAACCTGAAGAACTGGGAGGTTCTGTGTGATGTCAGAAGTCGGGAAGGGAGCGGGAACCTGGTTCTTCCGGGTCACCCTTGCGCTGGCGCTGATCGGACTTCTGTATGGTTCCTACGAGTTGGGGGCTTCGCGTCGAGAGGCCGCCGTGGTGCCGGTCACCCCGGCTTTGCGGTTGGCCTCGGCAGAAGGCAATGCCCGGGTGGAGCGTGAGCGAGGTCTCTTCTCAGAACTGGCCCGCCAGCTCTCGCCAAGCGTGGTCCACATCAAGGCCCGCAGTCGGCAGGCGACCCCAGAGCAGGATCTGGGCCTGCCGCCCGGTCTTCCCGAGGAGTTCCGCCGCTTCTTCGGAGGTCCAGGCGGACGGGCCTTCCCGCCTCGCGAGACCCAGGGACAGGGCAGCGGCGTGATCATCAGTCCGGACGGCGAAATCCTGACCAACAACCACGTGATTCGAGGCGCGACCGAGATTACGGTTGTCCTGGACGACGAGCGCGAGCTTCCAGGCAAGGTGGTCGGGGCCGACCCCAGGACGGACCTGGCCGTGGTGAAGGTTCATCCCTCCACCCCCCTCAAGGCTGCGACCCTGGGTGATTCGGACGCGATCGAGGTGGGCGACTGGGTGATGGCCATCGGGAATCCCTTCGGCCTCTCCCACACGGTCACCGTCGGGGTCATCAGCGGCAAGGGGCGGGTGCTGGGGGGGGCCTATGATCAGTTCCTCCAGACGGACGCCTCGATCAACCCTGGCAACAGCGGAGGCCCTCTTTTCGATACCAGTGGCAGGGTCGTCGGGATCAACACCGCGATTCTGTCCGATGGGCAGGGGATCGGCTTCGCCATCCCGATCAACCAGGCCAGACAGGTGGCCGAGCAACTGCGGACCAGCGGAAGCGTGACCCGAGGGTACGTGGGCCTGGGCATCCAGCCGGTGACGCCCAGGATGGCGGCGGCCCTGGGCCTGCCCGAGGGCACCCGGGGAGCGTTGGTGGGCAGCGTGGTCCCCGGCGCTCCGGGGGACCGAGCCGGGGCGCGTGAGGGCGATGTGATCGTCGAGTTCAACGGCCGTCCCCTGGCTGACGAGCGCGACCTGCTCAACTCGGTGGCGGCCGCCCCCGTGGGAAGTCGCGCGAAGCTGGGCATCCTCCGCGAGGGGCAGATGAAGACCCTGGAACTGGAGATCGCCCGCAGACCCGGAGAGGAACAGGCCTTGCGCGAAGCCCCTGTGGCTACGGCAGAGGAGGCCCTGGGACTCTCGGTCCGAGACCTGACCCCTGAGGCGGCCAGGCGCCTGGGATTGAGTGGCCAGGAAGGGGTGGTGGTGACGGCGGTGAGGCCCGGCAGCCCGGCAGCCCAGGCAGGCCTGGTCTCCGGAGACGTGGTCCGCCGCGTCGGGAATCGTCCGGTCCGCAATGCCGAGGAGTTCCAGCGCCTGGTGGCCGGGAAGGGAGATCTGGCCCTGCTGATCGTCCGCGGGGGCAACCAGGTCTTCATGCTGGTCGAGCGCGAAGCCGGATAGGCGGGACCCGGGGGGGACCT
>DCTU01000387.1:269-4126 GCA_002329445.1 bacterium UBP9_UBA1432 | reverse complement strand
GACATCGGCACCTCCGTCTGGTGTGGAAACCGAGGACCTCACCCCGGGCGTCCCGCAGGCCACGATCGAAGCGGCCGCGAATCAGGACGGGTGCGTCAGATCCTCTTGCTGATCCTCTTCTCCGCCCTGCTGGGGGCTCCCGCCTCGGCCCGCGAGTGGTTCCGCCCGGCCCACCGCGGTCCGGAGATGATCAACCCCGATTTGATCCCGGCCCGCGCCTTGCGAGGCTCCGTTCCGGATTCCTGGAACGGGCAGTTGGTGTTGTGGGAGGGAAGGGTGCGCCGCCACGAACTGGTAGGGGGCCGGGACCGTCTGCTGCTGGCGACGGAGGCCGGTGAGGTGCAGGTCCTCTTCAGCCGCCCGGCGCGGAACCTGGAGTTCGATCGCTCAGGCTACCGCGTGGCGGTCAAAGGCCGCCTGGCTGTCGGCTCGGGTCGGACCCGGCGCCTGGATGGCCTGTCGCTGATTCTCCTGGAGCCTCCCAGAATCTGGGGATTTCCGGAATTCCTGGCGGGGAGGCCACCGGAACGCGTGCACCTCCTGGCCTGGACCATCCGGTCCCACAACCCCCATCTCCCCGGACATGAAGCGGAGGAGATGGCCCGAAGCCTGGAACAAGCGGCCCTGGAGAACTCGTTGGACCCGTTGTTGTTGGCTTCGCTGGTCCAGATCGAATCCGCCTGGGATGCCGACGCGGTCTCGCCTTCGGGGGCAGTGGGGCTGGGGCAGTTGATGCCCTTCACGGCGGAGGGCCTGGGCGTGGACCCCGCCGATCCCCACCAGAACCTGCAGGGCGCGGCCCGGATGCTGGCGGGTCTTTTGCGCGAGTGGCAGCACCTGGAGAACCCCAGGGCGTCCGCCCTTTCTGCCTACAACTCCGGACCTGGCCGGGTGCGCCGCCTGGGGGGGCGGGTGCCCGCCCTGCCCGAGCCGACCAACTACGTCTACTTCATCGGCTATGTCCACCGGAACCTGGCCCGGACGGCGCGGGCCTTCCAGCTCCGGGACTGACCAGGCACCGGGCTCGGGGTCTACCAGTCGACCGCCGACTGTTCGTGTTCCTCCCGGTAGCTGACGACGCGGAACTTGGCGATGCTGGGGAAGTAGGGCGGCGGGCTGTTGGCCAGGTGGGAGTCGTAGCGGCTCTCCAGGGTCATTCCGCTGTACTGCCGACCGCCGCTGTACTTTCCCCAGGTCTGTTTGTCGCCCATCATCAGGCCACCGAAGAGGCGCACCCGAGTCAGGGGGCCATAGACGTCCGTGGGCCCGACGTATCCGCTGACCGTTCCGTCGGCGTTGCGCCGCCCCCCCATCAGGGCCGCATAGATGTCCAGGGGATTGGCCTCGGTGTGGCTGGAACTGTTCTGGATCCAGATGTTGTGTCCGACCAGGCCCAGGTTGTCGCGAGAGCCCGTCGGTGCCTGACCTGGCGAGGTGTCAGCGCGGGTCAGGTCTGCGGTGATGGTGATGTCCTTGCCCTGGGCCACGTCGACGGCGATGGTCCGCTTTCCGCGGTTCACCCCCGAAAGGCTGTTGATGTTTCCCGTGCAGTAGACCAGGCCGTTGGTCAGCCCGCTGTAGACCGCGAATTCGTCGCCGGTGCGCACCATGGTCGAGTCCTTGGGGATGATCGACCCATCCGGTGCGACGGCGGTTCCCGATACGGTCTCCAGCACCTCGATGGTGTTGCCTCCCTGGGTGATGGTCAGTTTCCGGTTGCCTCCGCTCACGGCCAGGGCCATCTTCTTGACGTCCCCGACGATGTAGAGTCCTCCCTCCACCCGATTGGAGGAGGAGCCCAGCCCGGGATGCACGCCGATTTGGGTGGGTGGGGGCAGTTCGCTGCCCCAGGCCTCCGCCGCAAGGTTCTTGGCGTGGGAGGGAAGCTGGATCTTCTTGACGCGGGGCAGCACGTTCGAGCTGCCCCCTTCGCCGAAGATCTTGCGGTAGCGCTCTTCGATGGGGCGACCCTTGGAGTCAAACGGCGGGTTGTTCGTGCCGAAAGGGCAGTTGTAGTTGACCCCATCAGGCGAATTCGGGGCGGCCCCGGCCATGGTCACCCCCTGGGTGAAGGTGGAAGGATTGCCTGAACCATAGAATCCGCTGGGAACGTTGACCTGGATGTATTTGTTGGTATGGAACGGCCCGTCGATTCGGAAGCTTTCGGCGCCGATCCACAGGCCTTCCGAGCCGCTCTCCTCGAACCAGGCGAATCGAGACATCGATTCCTGGCACAGCGCCACGCTGATGGAGCGATACCTGGTGCCGTCCAGGAAAGCCGTCGATCGGACGGTGTAGGCGGGCCTGGTGTCGTCGGGGTTGGAGGGGTTCACCGGAACCGTTCCAATCACGGCCTTCCACTCCCAGTTTGCCACGCTGCCCGTGAGTTCGTGCTCGTCCGAGCCGGAGGGGATGGCCGGTTGGCCTTTGGCAGCCCGGGTCTCCATCCAGGCCAGGGCGTTCAGGGCTCCGGCTTCGGCGGCATAGAACGCCTCGGTCTCCATCTTCTGGCGACCCGTCGCCCGCATCTCCAGGGGGAGCACGGCCAGCAGCAGCAGGCTGAGGCTGAAGAGCGCGGCCAGGAACATGATGGCCATCAGCAGGGCCACACCCTGGGTTTGTTGGCGGGATCTCGACATGGGCTTACCTCATGGCCTTGAAGGGGAGCTGGACCATCGTCTGCAGGCGGGATTCGTGGAATTCTCCGCTCCTGTAGTGGGGGACTCGAGCCCTGGCCGTGATCTGGATGGTGCTGTCCGAGAGGACGAGGAATTCCAGCGCGTCCAGGCCCTGGCACAGGACCCTGTCGTCCTGGGAGTCGGATGGGGTGTTCCGGTCCAGCCGAACCGCGCCATGCTCCAGCCAGATCCTCTGGATCTGGTACACCGGCGCGCGCGGGTCGACGGGCTCGACCGGGACCCGGAATCGGATTTCGCTCTTGGGGGGAGGGCCCACCGCCGGCTCGAGGATGGCCGGCTGGAGCTGTCCGGCGGAGTTGCTGGTCGGGATGGCAGCGTACAGGATCGGGGTGATCCGTTGCAGAGCCGTCCTGCTGCGTTGCTGGACCTCCAGCTTCCCGATGTTCATCTGGTAGGAGCGATAGGCCAGGGTGTAGGTTCTGGCCAGGATCGTCCCCAACAGGGCCATGACGGCGGAGGCCACGAGGGTCTCGCCCAGGGTCAGGCCGGCGCGGGAAGAGCGTCTCATGGCCGGCGATGGTGCGCCGTGACCGTCACCTGGCGCAGCTTGTGTTTGTCCATCCAATACACGGTGACCTGGACCTCGGCGATCTGCGAGAGATGGTTGTTCTCGTCGGTGCTGAGGAGTCGGATCCGGGTCTTCCGGCGATAGTTCGGGTCGGCGGGCAGGTTGGTCAGGGGGGGCGCGTTCAGGAAGTGGAGGCCGGTGCGCGCGTCGGTGGTCCAGGTCACGGGGCGATTCTCGTTGAGAGCGCTGCGCTTTTCGTCCTGGAAGGGCATGTTCCGCGAGCGGATCTCCTCGATGGCCTGTCGGCACAGGCCGACCGCCTCAGCGGTCCAGGCGGCGTGGCGCGTGGACTCCAGGCTGAACGAGAAGACCGAGAGAACACCCAGGACACCAATGGCCAGGATGAAGATCGCCAGGGCGACTTCAATCAGGTTGAATCCAGCAGTTCGTCGCGCCTTGAGTGCGGGATGCCACCAGGTCAAGAAGATCCTCCTACAGGATCGTCTCACGCCAATGGAGCGCTGTGTCAACCCGTGGACACCCCGAATCCTGCGCTCAGAAAGCAGGAAACCCCGCGGGCACGGGGTTCCGGTGGTTGGCTGAGGCGCCAGGATTCGAACCTGGGAGTGGCGGATCCAAAGTCCGCTGCC
>DCTU01000387.1:0-251 GCA_002329445.1 bacterium UBP9_UBA1432 | reverse complement strand
TGAGGCGGCCATTCTGCAAGCAGCCTCGAACCCCTGGCAGGGCTCCAAAAATGCTCTGGTGGATGGGGCCGTCGGAGCCGGGAGAGGTTGAGGCCTCCGCGGCCTCCGACGGGTTCATTCCTCGGGGGGCGAAGTCGGACTCGCGTCCTCTGCCGATTCTGGGGCCGTGGCCCTGGGAGAAGGCTGGTTGTTGCGGGCCTTCCTGCCGGGCGCACGGGAGCGGCGGGGGGCCGAAGCCTCGGCGGTTTGCT
>DCTU01000291.1:17180-23788 GCA_002329445.1 bacterium UBP9_UBA1432 | reverse complement strand
CGACCGACCGAGAGTCCCCCGAAGCGGCAACGCTCCCAGTCCAGCTTGATCGGCAGATCCGTCACGATCGTGGCCCGTACCCGGAACTCTCGAGCATCCTCCCGATTCTCCAGAAGCGGGTTCCGCCACTTGGCGGGAAGCTGATCCAGGGAAGAGAACAGGTCGTCCAGGCTGCGATACTGGGAAAGAAGCTTGCGCGCCGTCACCTCACCGATTCCCGGCACCCCGCTGATGTTCTGGCTGGAATCCCCCGCCAGCGCACGCAGGTCGGCCAGTTGGGAAGGCTCGAGGTTGTACTTCTTGCGGACCCCCGCCTCGTCATATACCACCAGATCGCCGATCCCCCGCCGGGTGGTCTGCACCCGCACCGAAGGTCCCACCAGTTGGAGAAGATCCAGGTCTCCCGAGACGATCAGGACCTCGAAGCCATCCTCCTGGGCCCGGCGCGCCAGCGTCCCGATGCAGTCATCGGCCTCGTGACCAGGAACCCGGCAGGCCGCCAGACCGCACTCGCGGACCAGATCCTCGATCACCGGCAACTGGAGGGCCAGCTCCTCGGGCATCTCTTCGCGCTGGACGTTGTAGGGCTGGAACTTCTGCAGCCTCTCGGTGGGTGCGCACTGGTCGAAAGCCACGGCCACATGCGTAGGTTTCTCCTTCTCCAGGACGCTCAACAACAGATTCGTGAAGCCCAGCACGGCCTGAGTCGGCAGTCCGGACGCGGTCTTCTGCGGCGGGACCGCGTAGAAGGACCGATAGGCCAGGCCGTTGCCGTCGATCAGGATCAACTTCCTGGAGGATTGCTCGATCTTGCTGGTCACTGGGGCACGCTCCTTGTGCTCGCCTCCCGGGACGTCACCCTGCCGGGGTCGCATCCCTCGGCAGAGGCCCTGTTCCCAACCGGCTGCAAACCGCCGAAGACGAACCCGATGGACCGCCAGGAACGGACTGCGGACAGGGCGAAGCCCACGACGCAGGCCGAGGAATCCGCCCAGTCCGGGCGTTCATCGCTGTCGGGAATCGGGGACGCCGACGAGAGGGCTCGCACGGCAGGAATCCCAGGAGTCGATATCTGAAAACTCCGGTCCCACCGGAGGACTGTTCTTCAGGTTGAGCGCCCTCGACCGGGGATGGACCTTCTTGGGCCACGGCCTTCCGGCGCTGACTCCTGGTTCGACGCTGTCGAAGAAAACCCTGCCCAGGAGCGGGGCACCCCGACCCGACCACCAACCCTGCAGCAGAGTGAGCGTCGCGCCCTGTCGTGGAGCCTGCGGCTACAGGAGACTGCCCGTCAACAGGATGCTGGCCACCGTGAAGTAGACGATGAGGCCCGACACGTCGACCAGGGTGGCCACGAAGGGGGCCGAGGCGCTGGCCGGGTCGAACTTCAGAGAGCGCAGGATGAAGGGGAGCATCGAACCCGCCACGCAGCCCAGGACCACGACCCCCAGAAGCGAGAGCGCAACGGTTCCCGCCAGCGCCATGTAGTGCGGGCCATAGGCGTGGAAGAAGTACTCCCACAAGACGATCCGGCCGAAGCCGACGATTCCCAGGATGCCGCCCAGGATGAGGCCCGACCCCAGCTCGCGGAAGAGCACCCAGGGCCAGTCGCGCAGCCGAACCTCGCCCATGGCCATCGCCCGGATGACCAGGGTGGAGGCCTGGGAGCCTGAGTTCCCACCGCTGGAGATGATGAGCGGAACAAAGACCGCCAGCACCAGGGCCCGGGCCAGCTCGTCCTCGTAGTGGGCCATGGCCCAGGCGGTCAACATCTGGGCCATCAGCAGGAGCGTCAACCAGCCGACCCTCTTCTTGATCAGGTCCAGGATCCCGGTCCTCAGGTAAGGCTCGTCCAGAGCCTCCATGCCGCCATACTTCTGGGCATCCTCGGTGGCCTCTTCCTGCAGGACGTCCATCACGTCGTCGACCGTGATCAGGCCCTTCATGCGGCCCTGGGCATCGACCACGGGCATGACCGTCAGGTCGTAGCGCGAGAAGAGGGCCCCCACCTCCTCCTGGTCCATGTCCTCGGGGGCCGTCACGAGATCCGCGTCCATGAGATCCGCGACCTTCTCGTCGGGGCGCGCCGAGAACAGGCGATCCAGGCCCACCTCGCCCAGCAGCTTCTGGTCGGAGTCCAGGACGTACAGGAACTCGAGGGGGATCCGGCGCTGGGACTGGGCCCGCAGGTAGCGGATCGCCTCATCGGCGGTCATCTGGGCTCGCACCCGGGCGAAGCGCGGACTCAT
Source organism: bacterium UBP9_UBA1432 (assembly GCA_002329445.1). Lineage (GTDB taxonomy): Bacteria > Vulcanimicrobiota > Xenobia > Xenobiales > Xenobiaceae > Xenobium > Xenobium purgamenti. The sequence goes on along the minus strand of DCTU01000291.1, from coordinate 21,539 downwards.
CAGGCCGCCGGCGTCGTCCTCGGCATAGGCCATCAGGGCCCGCACCTCGTTGCGGGTCCGCTCATCCAGCAGGTCCAACAGGACCTGACAATCCTCGCTGGGGACCTCCTGCATGACGTCCGCCAGGTCGTCCGGGTCCAGGTAGCGCAGCCAGGCCCGCCGCTCGGGCTTGGGCATGGTCAAGAGCAGGTCCGCCTGGTCAACGGCATTCATGCAGTCCAGCAGTTCCTCGGCTCGTTCCAGCGGGAGCGAGCGGAAAGCCGCCAGACGCTCTTCGGTGTCCAGCCGTGGCCACTCGTGGAGGGCTCTTTCGAACTGCATTTCTGGGGTCGTCATGGCAAGCCCCCTGGCGCGATAGGGAATTGTTCTGCCACGGCCAGGGTGCTCATGCGCCCGACCTGGAGACGGGAAGCCTCAAGGCCCGCCGAACGGAGTCGGCAGGCCCTGAGGCTACGGCTCCGGGGGCGGCCCCGCAGGGGAGGCCGATGCAGCGGGCGACGAGCCCTTCAGGCGCGCCAGGCCGGCGCGCATCTTCTCCAGAGGGTCCTCCTCCAGCGCGAAGACCGGCCCGGACGACTGATTGGCGACCCAGACGCCCCCCTCGGCCCGAGGAGGACCGATCAGCAGGGTTCCCAGGACCTCCCCCGTCTTGTCCAGGAAGCGCAGGGTCGCACGCGGCGCGGCCAGCGAGTCGGGGTCTCCGGCCGCGGCCCGCGAGGCCCATTGCAGGTCCAATGCGTCGAAGAGCAGGTCGGAGACCGCTGAGTTGCGGGTGCTCTCGTCCTTGATGACGTCCGCGGGCTCACGGACGTCCCAGCCATCGCGGATCCTGCGGGCAAGCAGCTTCTCCTGCCCCAAGGTCGCCTCGATGCGATCCACCCGATCCTCGGCGAAAGCCAGCAGGTGACGGTCCACGAAGTCTTCCGCCGCATGCCCGAGGAGCTGCTCCTCGCGTTCCACCAGGTCGACCACCAGGACTTCCTGTGGATCGGATCGGCGCACGTAGGCCAGGCCCGGCTTGACCTGGACGCGAGGCCCGAGCTCCAGCTTCAAGGGAGTGGAGTTCCCCGGGATCCAGGCCTCCAGGGTCATGACCGGCTTGGAGAAATCCGTCTTCTCAGAGGGTCCCAGGAACCGGCCTGCGACCAGCGACCTCCAGGACCACAGGAACTCCGAGACCTTGCGAGGGTCGGCCTGGGCCTGGATGGGAGCTTCCAGGCGCCAGCGCTCGGAGGGTCCCAAGGCACTGGTCTCACCCTCGGTCTCTTTGGCGGGTTCCTTGACCAGGACGATCTCAGGACCCTGCTCCGGCTTGATCACGAGCCGCTCCACGTTGGAGGGTTCCAAGGGCAGGGGGCTCTTCTCGCGGAGGTCCTGGATCGGCTTCTCCAGGATGGTCATGAAGACCGAGTCCACTTCCAGGACCGGACCGGTCTGCGAAGAGCGGACATAGTAGCTCCGGTCGTCGGGAGTCCGGTCCCCCAGCAGGAGGGTGCGTGCGCCTTGGGACGTCCCGATCTCCAGGCGGCGCCGGGGCTTGTCCAGGCCGTACTGGGCCAGGTCCTGCTCGGCCGGGGCTTCGGCGATCACCGAAACCCGCCGCAGGCTGGCCAGTTGGTCGGTCAGGCTGGAGAGGTCGTCCTGGGAGGCCAGCAGGTCGCGCTCCCCCCGGATCACCCAGCGCGTGCCCACCTTCTCGATCAGAAGCGGGGGGCCGTCCGGGTCCTTGGAATCGACCAGACGCAGGGACTGCAGTTTTCCGGCCTCGAGGTCGGGGAAGAGACGTTCTTCCTTCTCCTTGGCCTCCTCGCGAACCTGGGCGCCCTGGACGTCGTGGAAGTACCAGAAGGCTCCCAGGCCAACCAGGAGCACCAGCATGAAGAGAGTGCCGCGAGGGTTCATCCGCGCCTCCTGAAGGCCATCAAGAAGCCGGTCAGCATGACGGCCAGCGGGATGGCCAGGATCAAGAGCACCTTGATCTGGCTGGTCTGGGTCTGCGAGAGGAGCAGAGGTTGGGTCCCCTCGTCCTTGGGACGGATGGTGATCCGGTTCTCGCTCTCGGTCAACCAGTTGAGCATGTTCATCGCCAGATCCTTGTTGCCCAGGACCTCGAAGAGCTCGTTGCTGACGAAGTCGGTGTCCCCGACCACCACGATCCGGGCCTCAGGTCTGGAGGGTTCTGCGGCGCCCTGCGGGCTGGGGCTGGCCGCCGGGGCCGGCCCTGCCGGGAAGGTCCCGGCCACCGCCAGGGGGATCGACCCCTTGCGAACCACCCGGTCCGAGCGGATCTCGACGCGTTCCTTGCCCAGCAGGTCGGCAGCGGGAACGCTGAAGGCATAGGGCCCGGTGTGGGCCAGAGGCAGAAGCGAAGCCCCCTGGGGGGTAGCCTCGGGGTTCACCTCCACCGGCCGAGCCAGGCGGAAGAGCGTGTTCAGTCCGAAGTTCCGAGTGATCGGATGATCCGCCGCATAGGCCAGGGCCACCGCGTAGACCGGCTCGGTCCCGAACATCTGCGCCTGCTCGTCGAGGATGGCCTCGGCGGGAGACTTGATGCCATAGTCCTTCAAGAGCCAGTCAAGATGGTCTCCGGTCTCCAGTTCCAAGGTCGCCAGCAGGCGGCCTCCGTTCTGCAGCCAGGCCTTCAGGGTCTGCTGCTCGGCAGGCAGCATCTGACGGGTCGGGCCGGCCAGGACCACGACCGAGGCGTCGGCAGGCACCTGCTTGGCCTGCAGCAGATTCAGGACGCTCCCCTTGAAGCCCTCCGCCGCCAGTCCTCCCTGGAAGCGGGCCAGGGCCTCCGGGTCGCTCCCCTCGATGGCCCGCTCACCGTGCCCCGAGAGGAAGTAGACCTTCTTCTCGGCCTGGTCGGAGAGCCGCAAGAGCGCGTTGGTCAACTCCTCCTCGGCCACGGCCGTGGAACGCTGGGTCTGGGACCCCGAGACCAGGATCACCTGGCCCGGCATCCGGACGTCGTGCTTGCGCGCCAGCAGCGGGCTCTTCCGGGGGTCCACCAGTTGGAAGGTGAACTTCTCGGGTGCCGCCGACTTGTAGTTGCCCAGCAGCTCATTGGCGGCCTGGCGGCTGGCGTCGTCGGTCTCGGCCAGGAAGGCCAGGGCCTCGACCGGCTCCTTGAGGTCCCGGACCACGTCCAGGGATTGCTGGGAGAGGCTGAACCGCTGGTTGCGGGTGAGGTCCCACTTGTGGTTGTTCTGCCGCGAGATCATCAACACCACGAGGAAGATGCCGAGGGCCAGCAGGACCGACAGAATGGTGGAGATGGCAAACCTGGTCTTGGCAGTCATGGTCTCAGCCCCTCCACTTGCGGCTTTCCAGGACCCGGGCCGTCAGGAACAAGAACAGCGCGGCCAGGGCCAGGAAGTAGACGAGATCCTGGGTATCCAGGACCCCTTTGGTCAGGTTGGTCAGATGGGCCAGGGCGGACAGGTCGCCGAAGCGCTCCTTGAGGGCCCCGGAGCGGTCGACCCCAGAGAGGATCCACAGCATCAGCAGCCCCCCATAGGTCACCACGGCGGCCACCAACTGGCTGGAGGTCAGGCTGGAAGCCCACATCCCGAAGGCCAGGAAGGCGGCGCTGAGCAACAGCAGGCCCAGGTAGCCGATGCCCAGCACCGGCCAGTCCAAAGGCGTCAGGCGCCCCAGCATCACGAATCCGCTGAGGGTGAAGGCCAGCATCATGCCGACGACCGTCAAGGCAGCCATGAACTTGCCGGCCAGGATCTGGGCTTCGGTCAGAGGGTAGGTCAAGAGGAGATCCAGCGTGCCGGAGCGCCTCTCTTCGGCGAAGAGGCGCATCGTCAACAGGGGCAGGAAGAAGAGCAGCAAGAAGCCCATGGTGGTGAGCAGAGGGGGAACCAGTTGCTCCATGGCGCTGGCCGGACGGGCCCCCTGCATGGCCGCCATGGAGATGTCGGCGAAATCCTCGATGCTGAAAGCCACGATGAACCCGACGATCAAGAGGTAGACGGCGACCAGGACCCAGGCCAGGATCGAGCTGAAATAGGCCTTGAGTTCCCGATTGAAGACGGCGATCAAGCGGCTTCACCTCCCTGGTTGGTTTCGACCTCGCGCTGAACGACGTTGAGGAAGATCTCCTCCAGGGAGACCCCTTCGGAGTGCAGTTCCAAGAGGTCCCATCCCTTCTGGACGATGAGACGGGACAGCTCTCCNNCGCACATCGAGATCGCGCGGGACCTGGACCCGGAAGAGGACTCCGTCGGATCCCGGCTCCTCCAGTCGGGTGACGTTCTGGACGCCCTGCACCTGGCCCAGGGCCGCATGGACCTCTTCCTGGGCGCCCCGGACCTGCAGGCGGACGGTATTGACGGTCTGCAGCTTGGC